>NC_009767.1:646666-970000 GCF_000017805.1 Roseiflexus castenholzii DSM 13941
GACAGATTGAACCAGGAGTGGAGTGTCGGATGGCGCAGATCGGCATCGACCAGAATGACCCGCTGCCCAAGCCGGGCATAGATGGCAGCCAGATGTACCGCAACAGCGTAGGCGTCTGCCAGCGGCTCCGCACTCGTTGTCGTCAGCGAGCGCGCCGGGTTATCGGCAAGGGCGCTTCGCGTGCGCACCGCCAGCATCCAATAGTCTTCGGCAGACGTGTCATCGCCATCACCAATCGAGCGGCGGCGCACATCATTGTTGATCGACCGCGCGCTGACGGCAGCCAGAACAGGCGCGCCAACTGCGCAGACCGCTTCATCGCCGTTTTTGATCGTCTGATCGACATACTCACGTACCAGTGCAATGCCGGACATACCAAGCAACCCGAAGATCAGACCGAGCAGCGTATCGCGCAGTGTCTTTGGACTTGCCGGAACAGCATCAGCCCAGGCAGGCTCAACAACGCTCAGACCACGCGCACCGCTCCCATATGAGCCGGTGAGCAACTGCCGATCCTGCTCTTGCAGGAGGCGCACCAGTTCGTTCGCAATGTCGGCGGCGCGCTGCGGCGAACGATCGCGCGCAGTCACCACAATCAGTTGCGTATCGCGGATGGTGGAAACCCGCACTTGCTGCATCAGACGTTCAGGCGTCGTTTCCAGCCGCAAGTTGGCGATGACCATTTCATACAGGGGTCGTTTCTTCAAGAGTTCAGCGTAGGTGCGCGTCAACTGCTGACTCATCAGCACCGACTCATAGTCGGGCGCTGCCGTTCCTCGCCCCTGATTGACTAACACGGTGGTAGACGCCTGATAGATCGGCGATTGAAATACACTGACAAGGAGCGCCAATACACCGACGAAACCGCCGCCCACAATCACCAGACGCCACTGCCTGCGCACAAGTCGATGCACAAATTGTGTATCCACAGACCATACCTCCCCTGAACTCGTCACATCATCAGGCTTCAACGCGGTGATTGAATGACATCGTGAAATCAGCACGCTCCAGACATCCCCTCGTCCTGTGGAGCGACGAGGGCGGGGCGTTCTGCCGGATGGCGCCAGAACGCGCTCCGCACTGCTGCGCGATTATGTCGATCCGAATGCCTGGTCGTTTGCCCGGGGCGCGCTGTGTGACCGGAAGAGGGTGCGATGTGGTGCTTAATGTGGGAAAAGCGATGTTGTTGTCTGTGAGGCACTGTAGCAGGGGCAGGTAAATAATCGTTTGCCGCGTCACCGTCCAATCGTGACATTTTTGTCATCTCAGAGTCATTGATGGTTTAATGTCGGTGAAGAGTCGGACAAGTGAATGGATAAATATTGCACTTTTGTGCGAGTTTGTGGTCTTTTTGCTCTGAGTTGGATTGCCGGATCGTCGGATCATGATCGCGTTCCGATGGGAGAAAATGGAGTTATCGCTTGACATACTGTTCAATATGAAAAAAGAGTCATTTTAATGGTAGAGATGTGGTTATCATCAATATGAGACGGATGGGAGATAATCTCATCACTGCGACGATCTGCCGCTCCCCATCTCTTCACGGAGTCGCCGCGCAAGGTTGTGTGCCGAATGTCGTGTCGATTCGTTGCGCAAGACTTATCGTGCGCCACCGGTACACACAAAGCGAGACGCTGCCGCAGCGCGCGCCGTTCTCCCTGGCGGTGACGGTCCCCTCCGCCACGAGACGTGGTACTATGGAGGAGCCTGTCATCGTCGGATACGCGTGTTTGTCGTGATGGTGTGTTGATGAGACGTATGGTTTCAACCCTGGTGTTCCTGCTCCTCGTGGCGTGCAGCCAGCCTGCCGTGTCGCCTTCGCCGCCCCCTGCGCCTGCGCGCACGCCGGTCGTCCGTCCGATCACGCCGCCTGCCGATCCGGGACGTCTGGCGCTGCGCGCTACGCCGTCACCGGATGCAGCGCCGCTTCTGGCGGAGCGCCTGGCGCAGGTTGAACGGGCGCTGGTGCGCGCTGAGCCGCTCATGGCGCTTGAAGGTCTCGACACGGCGCAACAGACAGCGTGGCAACTCGCTATCGCCGACGAGCGGGTGCGCCAGGCGCTCGTCACCGCCGACGGACGTATGGTGCGATCCGAGGTGTTCGGCGTCTACCCGCTCGGTCCGGCGGACGATGCGCTGGCAGGCGCTGAGTGCCAGAATCGCGCATGCTATCGTGTCGAACTTTACGATTATGCGCGTAATCGCACGGTGATCGCCATTGTCGAGCCGCAGGCGCAGCGCGTCTATCGTGTGGCGGCGCTCGACGACACGCAGCCCACGGTCGTGCCGCGTCACCTGCTCGACCTTGCGGCGCAGATTGCGCTGGCATCCCCCGACGTGCGCAAAGAACTCGATCTGCCGCCGGATCAGAGCATGATCCAGCAGCCGCAGATGAAGGTGCAGTTTCAGGCGACTGCCTGCGAACGTTCGCGGCGCCTTTGCACCGCGCCGATCTTCGTTTGGGGCGATCGGGCGCTGTGGGTGATCGTCGATCTGGTCGATTACACGATCATTGGGCTGCGCTGGACCGACCTGGGCGCGTCGAGCCGGCGTCCTGTCACCGAGCAACGTTTGCAGGACGATGTGGTAACGGCGCGATTCTGTGATCAGAAGACCGACCTGCGCCGCAGTGGCTGGTCGTTGCGTTACCTGCTGACCAGCACCGATGGGCTGCGTATCGAAGATGTGCGGTTCAATGAAACACCGGTATTGCGCAGCGCCAAACTAGTCGATGTGCACATCAGTTATTCGCAACAGGAAGGGTTCGGCTACAGCGATGCGCTGGGATGCCCGGCATTTTCGGCAGCGGCAGTCGTTGCGTGGGATGGTCCGCAGATCGAGGCGATTCGTTCTGCAAACGGGGTTGAGGGATTCGCGCTGGTGCAACGCTTTCGCAGTGAGTTCTGGCCCACGCCGTGCAACTATGCCTATCGCCAGCGCTACGAATTCTACCAGGACGGCAGTTTTCGCATTGTGTTCGTCAGCGAAGGGCGCGGCTGCGGCAACGATGGGATGTATCGTCCGGTTATGCGCATTGCCATGGCAGACGATCAGTATACCTTCTCTGAATGGGATGGCGCCGGCTGGCGCGACTGGACGACCGAGGGATGGCAGGTGCAGCGCGATACGACGCTGTACACGCCGGAGGGGTTTCAGTATCGAATCGTGAATGGCGCCCGCCGCGGATGGCATATTGCGCCGGGGCGGGGGCAGTTCGGCGATGGCGGGCGCGGCGACTATGCGTATCTCTACGCCGTGCGTGGCGACGCCGACCGCGACGAGGGCGAGAGCGACCTGCCGACGCTCGGCGACTGCTGCAATACCGATGAACGTCAGGGACCGGAGCGTTTCCTGACGCCGCCGGAGTCGCTGGAGCGCGCGCCGCTCGTCATCTGGTATGTGCCGCAACTCAAAAATTCGGATACGCCCGGCGCCGAGTACTGCTGGGCAGATTCAGTGCTGAACGATGGCGTCTTCGTGCCGCGCATCTGGCCCTGCGCCGCCGGTCCGCTCTTCGTGCCGGTTGGAGGTGAATGATGGGGAAACGACGACGCGCCATCAAACCGGGGACACGCCGCGCTGCCGCCCAGGCGCCATCCGTCAGGCGCGGGGTGCTGCTCCTGGTTGCAGGGATGATGACGTTGCTGGCAGTGGCCGGCGCCGGGTGGTGGATGATGCGCAGCGCGGAGAATGCTCTTCCTGCAGCGCCTACCCGCCCGGCAGCCGTCATCGGCGGCGTTACCGGGTGTCGGGGTATCCCGCGCTTCGTCGCGCGTCTGGGGTATGCCGACCGGCTTGGCATCAGCACCAGCGAGCGCACGCACAAAGGGCTGGTCATCTTCGATGGGCGTGTGCCGGTCTCTGCCGATCCGGCGCAGCGTGATATTCATCAGGAACCGTCGTGGGACGATGCCGGTACGCTGGGACCATTCGTGATCGACCGCGATGGACACATCTACACCGCCGCCGTGCCGCGAACCGCCGTCAGCGACAATCCGCCCGGCAGCCTGAATGTGGTCTATCGGATCGATAGCGAGACAGCGGAGTTGCAACCATTTGTCACCCTGCCGGGAGCGGTTGGGTCGAGCGAGAATCCATTCGGCATTCTAGGCATGGCATACGACTGCGACACCCACGCGCTGTATGTCAGCACGGTCGCCGGTTCGACCCGACAGGCAGAACAGGGGCGGATCGTGCGGATTGATCTGGCGAGCAGGGAGATCAGCGATGAAGTGATTGGCGTCGATGCTATCGGGCTGGCAGTGTTTCAAGGACGAGTCGGGAAGCGCCTCTACATTGGGCTGGCGCGCAGCGCCGACGTCGGCTCAGTGGCGCTGGACGCCGCCGGTCACGCTACCGGCGAGTTTCGGGTCGACCTGGCGCTCGACGAGCGTCTGGCGCAGTTCGCCGAACCTCGGGTACGGCGGATCAGTTTCGATCAGACGAATATGACCCTCTTTGTCGTGCCGTTTGCCTTCAACCTGCGCGCCGTTTCCGAGCAGCAACAGGTCACGCTGCGCTACGGCTACGATGCCGAACGCGACTCCTGGGTTCCTTTTCCGGCAAGCATCCCTGCATCCGGTAGAGTAAATCTGCGTGGGTAATGATCCCCAGCGGTGCAGCATCAAGCGAACCTTCCGGCGTGACCAGACACGTGATCACTCCGCCGCACGTCCACGCTTCCACTACCTCCTTGCGCGGCATATCGGGCGCAATGCACACGATGTGATTCAGTGCGTCCGGCGAGAGCGCATCGGCAACCGTCAGTTCGTCAAAGCGCCGATATACCCGTTCCAAGCGCCTGCGCGCCGCCACGAGGTCGCGTTCTGTCAGCAAGCCAACAATCCGGCGATGATCGTGCAGCACCGGTAATACTAATTACGATTGAAAATGCTGCATTCTTGTCATTCCGAGCGCCGCGCGGAATCTGAGCGGGTCGTGCAAGACCTCTCGCGCGGCTCGGGGTGACCATGCCGGATGGTCACCGGTCATTGGTATGAGAGGGGCGAGGGGCGCGAGGCGAGGGGCGCAAGGGACGAGGCGAGGGGTGCGAGGGGCGAGGCGCGAGGCGAGGGGTGCGAGGGACGAGGCGAGGGGTGCGAGGGGCGAGGCGCGAGGGGCGCGGGGGGTGAGGCGCGAGGGACGAGGCGAGGGGTGCGAGGGGCGAGGCGCGAGGGACGAGGCGAGGGGCGCGGGGGGCGAGGCGAGGGGCGAGGCGCGAGGGACGAGGCGAGGGGTGCGAGGGGCGAGGCGTGAGGGACGAGGCGAGGGGCGCGGGGGGCGAGGCGAGGGGCGCGGGGGGTGAGGCGCGAGGGACGAGGCGAGGGGTGCGAGGGGCGAGGCGCGAGGGACGAGGCGAGGGGTGCGAGGGGCGAGGCGCGAGGCGAGGGGTGCGAGGGACGAGGCGAGGGGTGCGAGGGGCGAGGCGCGAGGGGCGCGGGGGGTGAGGCGCGAGGGACGAGGCGAGGGGCGCGGGGGGTGAGGCGCGAGGGACGAGGCGCGAGGGGCGAGGCGCGAGGGGCGAGGGGCGCGAGGGGCGAGGCGCGAGGGACGAGGCGAGGGGTGCGAGGGACGAGGCGAGGGGCGAGGCGCGAGGGACGAGGCGAGGGGTGCGAGGGGCGAGGCGCGAGGGACGAGGCGAGGGGCGCGGGGGGCGAGGCGAGGGGCGCGGGGGGTGAGGCGCGAGGGACGAGGCGAGGGGTGCGAGGGGCGAGGCGCGAGGGACGAGGCGAGGGGCGCGGGGGGTGAGGCGCGAGGGACGAGGCGAGGGGTGCGAGGGGCGAGGCGCGAGGGACGAGGCGAGGGGCGCGAGGGGCGAGGCGCGAGGGGTGATACCAATGACGCTTGAAGATGCCGCATGCGTGTCATGCCGCGCGCAGCGACTGGTCATTCCGCGCGCAGCGATGGTCATGCCGCGCGCAGCGACTGGTCATTCCGAGCGCAGCGAGGAATCGGCGCGGGTCGCGCACGACCCCTCGCGCGGCTCGGGGTGACCATGCCGGATGGTCACAGGTATTGGTATAACCGCCCATAGTCGCCGCAGATCATCAGGTCGCGCACGCGCGCTGGCGAATCTCCCAGATCGGCAGTGCGAACGGCGCGAGTCATTACTTCGAGCGAGCAGCGCCGGCACCCGGCGTGCAAAAGTCTTCGACCGGCGGTAGGCGTTGCCGTTTGTGCGCTTGTCGTCGTGGCATGAGACCATCGTTGGAGCGACCGTCAAGGCGTCGGTTCCAGGAGCGGCGTACTCCGCTGCGCCAGTTGAAGTGCAACCTGCCACGGATCGCGCAGGAACGTCAGGCGGTCGCCGGACGGCGTTGTGTCGATGGGTGAGACATGCGTTGCGCCAGCAGCGACCAATCGCGCAATATCGCCCTCCATGTCGCTTGTGCTGAATGCCAGGTGCAGCGCCAGCGGCGACAGCGAGGCATAATCAGGTACAGGCGCAGCGGGATTGCGATAGATTTCGATCACGCTGCGACGCACCGAGTCGGACAGGAAATAGGTGGCGTTGGGCGTCGGAATGTGACGCACAATCTGCATCCCCAGATGCGTGACATACCACTGCGCCATGGCATCGGGATCGGCAACGTTCAGGGCAACATGTTCGAGTTGCATAAGCAGTCCTTTCGTGCTGAAACCGTTGTGTGGGAAGTATACCTCATGCGGCTTGGGAGAGTGAACAACACGGTCAGATATCCAGCGCGTTTCTGACAAATTTGACCATTGATCCGCGTTCTCTCACGTGTTAGTATAGTACGACCAGCAATACATCCGTTCAATTGAATCTTTGATCTGCTGGAGCCGCCGAGAGCGCGCTTGGGGGCTTACTGTACTCCGAGATGATTTTAGTTAATTTTTTACTTCCTTAACGACGGGACGCCTTCAAATATCGCATGCAGCGCTTCGTCCATTTTTTTAGCCTGGCGCTATTGATTGCTGTGTTCATCACAGTGATACGCGGAGATTCGCCTATTGCCAGAACGCCAGCCCCCGGCGAGTCGCCGCAGGCGATGATTGCATTGGGACGCCGGCTCTTTTACGACCGACGCCTGTCGGCAAACGAACAGATCGCGTGCGCTGCCTGTCACCGCCAGGAATTGGGGTTCAGCGATGGACGGGTTGTTTCGAACGGCGCCACAGGCGCACTGCTGCGGCGGAATACGCCAGGGTTGTTCAATAGCGGCGAACTCCTGGCGTTTACCTGGGCGAATGTTGAGGTGCGAACGCTGGAACAGCAGGTGGAGCGCGCGCTTTTTACCGTTGACCCGCCTGAGATGTGGGTGAGAGGGTATGAGACCACGGTGATCGACCGCCTGCGCGCCGATCCAGAATATCTGCGTCAATTCACTGCTGCGTTTCCCGCAGATGACGACCCGTTCACCTGGCGACGCATCACCGGGGCGCTGGCAGCCTTTGTTCGCTCGCTGGCTGCGCGCAACACGCCATACGACCGATACGTCTATGCTGGCGACCGTGCGGCATTGAGCGACAGTGCGCAACGAGGCATGGCGCTCTTCTTTTCGCCAGGGCTGGCGTGCGGTCATTGTCATGTTGATGTTCCGTCGCCGGAGCGCGCCACGCCGCCACGCTGGTCCGATCTGGCATATGTGGCGACGGGCGCCGGGTACAGCGCAGATCGCGGTCTAGCGGAGCAGACCGGCAATCCGGCGGATGCCTACCGATTTCGCGTGCCGCCGTTGCGGAATGTGGCGGTGACTGCACCCTATATGCACGACGGAAGCCTGCCTACCCTCGAGGCGGTCATCCGATTTTATGAGTCCGGCGGGCGATGGGGCGCCGGCGTGGAACCGGAACGCGTCGCCGCCCGTCACCCGCTGATCGCCGGTTTTGCGCTGAGCGACGAGGAGCGTCGCGATCTGATAGCCTTTCTCGAAGCGCTGACCGACGATGAAGCGTTGCGGAACCCGGCATTTGCCGACCCGTTCTTATCCGATGCGCGAACCCCGTCTGTTCGCTCGCTCTCCCGGTAACTGCACAGGAGGACAAACCATGAAACGTTTCTTGCTCCCCGGCCACCGCACTCTGGCAATGATCGTCAGCACAATGATGATCATGGCGCTCGTCGCAATATCCCTCCCGATGGCAGCCAGCGTGCAGGCGGCTGGCGTTATCAGCGGCAACGTGTTCCGCGACTTCGACGGCGATGGCGCGCGCGATGAGAACGAGCCGGGCGTTGGCGGCATTACAGTGACCGCCTATGATCCATCGGGCGTCGTGGCGGGAATCGCGGTCAGTTTCGCTACCCTGTGCCTTGGTCCTGGAAATCCAATAGCCGAGTGTACGGCGCTGAACACGCCTGCGATTGGAAGTTACACCCTCAATGCTGGCGGTGCGGGACCATACCGCATCGAGTTCAGCGGTTGGCCTGCGTATATGCGCCCGGCGGTGCAGGGCGCAGGCAACAACACCAGTATTCAGTTTGTGCCGGACGGCAACTCGTCGAATGTCAATTTCGCGCTGCACAATCCGGCAGAATATTGCCAGCAGGGACCTGACATCGTCACCAGTTGCTACACGAACGGCGATCCGCAAGGTGGCGGCACAACGGCGGGCCGGTTTGCAATCGTGCAGGTTCCATTCGAGCCGCCCACCACGGGTCCTGGCGATAATGTGTATCTGGCGATCGGTCAGCAAGTTGGCGCGACATGGGGGCTTGCCTATCAACGTTCCAGTCGGACGCTGATGGCTGCGGCAGTCGTGAAACGGCACGTCGGTTTTGGAACAGGCGGTATTGGCGCCATCTATCGCATTGATCGCGATCGGGTCGCTGCTCCCGCTGTGTTGATCGACTTAAATGCGTCGGGATATCCATCCGGCGTCGCCGTTGGTCCCGATCCGCGCAGTCCTGGCGACCTGGCCATCAACGAAGCCGATCCCAGTCGCGATCCCGCAGCGTTCGATGCGGTTGGAAAGATTGGTATCGGCGGCATTGCGCTCTCGGAAGACGAAGAGACGCTCTGGGTCGTCAATCTGACATCCCGCGCGCTGCTCGAAATTCGGATTGGCGTCCCGCCGGTCACGCCAACCGCTGCGGACATTACCGTGCATCCGCTGCCCACCCCCGCCTGTAGCGATGGCGTGTTTCGTCCGTGGGCAGTAAAGATGTATGCCGGTCAGGTGTATGTCGGCGGCGTTTGCTCAGGAGAGCTTCCCTATGCCGGGAAGAATATCGACACAACCGATCTGACAGCGTCTATCTATCGCCATGATCCCGATGGACCGACAGGGAATTTCACGGAGGTCTTTTCGTTTCCGCTCGACTATCCGCGCGGACGCGCCTCGAACGCGGGTGGTGGCAATCGGGCGTCTGCCGCCTGGCTGCCCTGGATCAATGCGTGGAGCGATATCGGGCCCCCTATGGTGTTGCCCGGTCAAGGACCTTACGGGCAGACAATTTATCCGCAACCGATGCTGACCTCGATCGATTTCGATGTTGATGGCGCCATGCTGCTTGCGTTCAACGACCGCGCAGGCATGCAACTGGGCAACCGCAATTACAGCACAATCGCTGCTGATACCGGCGAGTACGAAGGCGTCGCTGCTGGCGATCTGCTGCGCATATGCGTTAATCCCGCCGCTCCTTCCGGTTACAGTCTGGAAAACGCGGGCGCGTGCCCTGGCGGTCTCGTCGGCGGCTCGACGACCAACCAGCAGGGACCGGGCAATGGCGAGTTCTTCAACCGCGATGAATATGGCACTGCCCACGACGAAGTGACCATCGGCGGCATGGCAATGCACTATGGCTTGCGCCGGGTTATCGTTACGTCCTATGATGCGTTGCCGGCAGATCAAAATGGTCCGGTGCGCTCTGGCGGTTTGCGCTGGTTCAATGCTGCCAATGGCGCTCTTACGAACGCTTACGTCATTTTCGGACGGGACCAGCCGATCGGTTCGCCGCCGGGGACGCGGGTGCGACGGGCGACATTCGGCAAATCGGCGGGGCTTGGTGATCTCGAGACGTTCTGTGATCAGGCGCCGATCGAGATCGGCAACCGCGTCTGGCTCGATGCCAATCGGAATGGTGTGCAGGACCCGGATGAACCGCCCATCCCCGGCGTGACGGTCGAGCTCTGGCGCAACGGTGTGCGTATTGGCGTTGCGGTGACCGACGCCGAAGGGACGTACTACTTCCGCAGCGGCAGAGACCCGGTCGATGCCGATCGGGAAGACAACATCATTCACGATGGCGGGATCGGTATTCGCACCCGCACCGGTACGCCGGGAGGCGCGTCGGAGTACGAGATCCGCATCCCGAATATCACCGGTCCGAATCGACAGACGGCGTTGACCAACCTGACGCTGACGACTGCAAACGCCGATGACACTCCGAACGGCGACAGCCGCGACTCAGACGGTGTGGCGATTGGGAACAATGCGGTGTTCGTTATCCCATATGAGAATCACGCGGCTGCCGGAACGAACAATCACACCTACGACTTCGGCTTCTTCGAGGGTGTGCCCACTGCGATTGTACTCGAATACTTCACCGCCATCCAGGAAGGTGGAACCGTGACCGTTCGCTGGGCGACCCTTATGGAACTCGATGCTGCCGGTTTCCGACTGTTGCGCAGCGCCACCGGGCGGATCGACGATGCGGTGATAGTGACGCCAACCCTCATCCGCGCACGCGGCGGACCCGCTGGCGGCGCGATGTATGAATGGCGCGATCCGACGGGGCAGCCAGACATTGCGTATGCCTATTGGCTCGAGGAGATCGAGACGACCGGACGGGTAAACCGGTATGGTCCGGCGATGGCGCGGGCGCCGTCGGCATCGCCGCCTTATCGGGTGATGATACCGGTAATCATCCGGTAAGCGGCTGGTGGAGCAATAGAGAGGTTCAGGACATCAGGGCAGGTCTCAGACCCGCCCTGCGTTGCCTGAGTCGGGGATGAGAGAAGAGTCGGCAGGAACGTGGCGCCCGCCATTATACCAATGACCTGTGACCATCCGGCATGGTCACCCCGAGCAGCGCGAGGGGTCGTGCGCGACCCGCTGAGATTCCTCGCTGCGCTCGGAATGACCCGTCGCTGCGCTCGGAATGACACGTCGCTACGCTCGGAATGACCAGCATGCGGCATCGTCAATTGTCATGGGTATCACTCCTCGCCTCGCCCCTCGCGCCTCGCCCCTCGCGCCTCGCCCCTCGCGCCCCTCGCCTCGTCCCTCGCGCCCCGCGCCTCGCGCCTCACCCCCCGCGCCCCTCGCCCCGCGCCTCGCGCCTCACCCCCCGCGCCCCTCGCCTCGTCCCTCGCGCCTCGCCCCTCTCATACCAATTCCCGGTGACCATCCGGCATGGTCACCCCGAGCCGCGCGAGAGGTCGTGCGCGACCCGCTGAGATTCCTCGCTGCGCTCGGCATGACCCGTCGCTGCGCTCGGCATGACCCGTCGCTGCGCTCGGCATGACCCGTCGCTGCGCTCGGCATGACCAGTCGCTGTGCTCGGCATGACCCGTCGCTGCGCTCGGCATGACCCGTCGCTGCGCTCGGAATGACCCGTATGCGGCATCGTCAATCGTCATTGGTATTACATGACCGCACCCGGAGATGTCCAATGCCTTGCTTCTGCATGTCATCCGGTATAGAATAACCAGACCGGCGCACGACGAGCGCGCCGGTCCGCTCATCGTGGGCGCGGTGTATCGAAGGACATGCCCATGTTCACCGAACAGACGCCAATTCTGGGAAGACCAACCGCCAGCGTTGCGCAACTGGCAGCCTTCATACTGGCGCGTCCGCACGGCGTGTACACCGCGCACGACATCGAGGCGGTCATTGTGCCGGTGTACTGGCAATTGTGCGCCGAGGTCGGCATCGACCCGACGCTGGCGGTGGCGCAGATGATCCACGAAACCGGCAACCTGACCAGTTTCTGGGCGGCGCGCCCGCAGCGCAACCCGGCAGGGATTGGCGTCACCGGTCAAAAACAGACGACTCCGCCGCCGAACAGAGAGGGGTGGGCATTCAACGGGCAAAGCCAGCAGTGGGAAGCGGGGGTTAGTTTCGCCACCTGGGAGCACGACGCAGTACCGGCGCATGTCGGGCGGTTGCTGGCGTATGCGCTTCCCATTGGCGCCGAGAATCCGGTGCAGCTCGCCGCCATCGAGCGCGCGCTGCGCTATCGGGCATTGCCAGCGCGCATACGTGGATCGGCGCCGATCCTCAAGCAACTTGGCAGGGCGCATAATCCGACAGGACAGGGGTGGGCCAGCCCTGGCGTCGATTATGGGGCGAAGATTGCGGCGATTGCCGTGCGCATTGTCATGGGCAAGTAGCATGCCTCTAGTGCGTGGAGGTGCGCCCGTCTCATGTTATTGCGGGCGCCGGTCACTCGGAGCGAAGCACACGGTCTTGCGGCGGGCAGACGATATGCCTTCCCCTGCGCTTCGCTCAGGGCTTCGGCTTCTCCGCGCAGATGACGGCGAATAACTATGGCGCGCGCACTCCCAGCACAACGGTCATGTTCGGGTCGATCCACTCACCAGGGGCAGGCAGCGTGCTGACGACGGCATACGGGGCATAGTCGTCGAACACATCGGGAATGCGGTCGCGTGTCTGATAATCGACGTAGACGTTGAAAATGCCAAGCGCCGCCAGTTGCTCCTTCGCCTGGTTCTCGCCAAAGCGCCGGAGATCCGGCATGCGCACCGCGCCTGGGACAGGAGGCGTGTGAGGGGTGAGCATCTCCGCCGTGCATGGGGGAATGGCAGAGGCGACAATCGGTGCGACCGTCCAGTCTCCCATCGCACTCTGCATTCCTTCCCAGGTGTAGACAATCTGCTCATCCGGGTCCGGCGGCGGCACGTTCCACGTCAGGATGGTCGTCACCTGTTCGGATGCAATGCTCTGCCCTTCTCCAGGTGCGCAGTACCATTGTGCTGCAACGGCAGTGTCGGTGATGAGACTGGTCGTTTCGATTGGCGCATCGCTCAACCGCACGACCTGCACTTCCGTAAAGATGTCGCGACAGAGTTGCGTTGTGTCGGAGACAGGAACAGAACCGGCGGGCAGCATATCGGGCGCGAACAGTTCCTCGCGCGAGACATGGTAAGGACCCGGCAGCGGGCAGATGGGCTTACGCACCAGCCATGAAGGTTTCGTGAAATCAAGCGGCAGGCGACCATCGAGATACGGTTCGGCGAGCAGGCGTTGGAACTTCGGATTGGCGAACAACTCTTCCATAATATTGTGCCAGATCACACCGCCGCCGGTCAGACTCTCGACTTTTTTCGTCGGTTCATTGTTGTTATTGCCGGTCCAAACGCCAACGGTCACATACGGCGTATACCCGACAGCCCATGCGTCGCGCCAGTCGTTCGAGGTGCCGGTTTTGACCGCAGCCGGGCGGGAAAGTTTGAGTTTGCTGTTCAACCCCCACACTGGTGCGCGCGCCGCGTCGTCGCTCAACATATCGGTAATGATCGCCACATGATCCGGGTTGAGCGTCTGCGGGCGAAGGGTCGGGCGAAACTCTTGCAGTGTCCGTCCGCTGGAGTCGACGACCTTCAGAATGGCGACCGGCGGGTAGTAGCGTCCACCGCTTGCCAGCGTATTGTAGGCGGTGGTCAGTTCAAGCGGCGTGACTTCGCCGCCTCCCAGAGTCAGCGCCAACCCATAGAATCCGCTGCCGCGCTGAAGGGTCGTGATACCGGCGCGGCGCAACAGACTGATCGTTTCGTCGATGCCTGCATACTTCAACGCCTTGACCGCCGGCATATTCAGCGAGTTGGCGAGCGCCGCGCGCATGCGCACCGGTCCGTTCCAGCGACCATTGTAGTTCTGCGGCTCGTACCACTCACCCGCGATCAGCGGGAACTTCGTTGGCACGTCCCAGATCACGGTTTCCGGCGTCATGCCGCGTTCCATCGCTGCCAGATAGGTGAACGGCTTGAGCGCCGATCCAGGCTGCCGCTCGCGCACGGTGACATTGACCTGCCCATCGAGCACATTACCGCTCTCACCAGGAGTCTTTGTCGGGATCGTTTTGTTGTAATCGATACTACCGACCATCGCTAGAATCTGGCCCGTGTTCGGCTGAAGAATAACAACCGCCGCATTATGAATATTGCGCGCTTCGAGTTCCTGGATGCGCTCGGCTGCCTTCTCCTGCGCCATCCGCTGGAGATCAAGGTCGATGGTCGTGTACACCGATAACCCCATATTGGCAAATTGCGGACCGTACTCTTCTTCGAGCAGACGGCGCACATAGAAGACGAAATGCGGCGCATTGAGCGGCACGTCCTGGCTGGCGAACGCAAGATCGACCGCAGCGGCGCGGCGGGCAACCGGGTCCGAGATGATTCCTTCATCGACCATCTGCCGCAGCACGGCGACCTGTCGCCACTTTGGCGGCGGCGTGCCGGTCGGCAGGCGGTATGCCGGGCTGAGCCAACCGTCACCCAGTCGCACACCTTTGAGCACACCGCCATCAAGATAGTTGAACGGGTCATAGACATTCGGCAACTGCGGCAATCCTGCCAGCAGCGCCGCCTGCGGCAGGTTCAGGTCTTTCGCCGGGATGCCGAAGTAGACATTGGCTGCGGCTTCGATGCCATACGCCAGGTTGCCGTAGTAAATTTCATTGAGGTACAATTCGAGAATGTCGTTCTTTGAGTATTGCTCCGAGAGTTCCTGCGCCAAAATGATCTCGATGAGTTTGCGCTGATACCGATTTTCGTACCGGCGCTCCTCGTCGCTGAGAACAACATTCTTGATCAACTGCTGGGTAATGGTCGAAGCGCCGCCGGTCTCTTCGCCCGCCTGGAGGCTGGTCAGCAACGTGCGCGCAATGCCAAGATAATCGACGCCGCGATTCTCGAAGAATGTGCGATCCTCGATAGCGACGGTGGCGCTGATCAGATAGGTCGAAACCTGGTCAATCGATACGCGCGTGCGTTTCCCTGCGCCAAAGAATTCGTAGAGGAGTTGACCGTTACGGTCGTACAACCGCGTTGTTTCAAAACTCTCGCGATTTTCGATGGCTGCCAGGCGTGGCTTGAGCGATGCGGCAAGATCGCTGTAGGCGCCGTATGCCACCCCGGCGACTCCGAGCGACACGAGGACGCCAAGCGCCAGAAATGCCAGTGTCAGGCGCGCCAGCACGCGCCCCATCCGTATGTCCGGCTCGATGGCGCGCCCGCGCCGTAACATGCCCGGCGGCAGCGGCGCACTTCCCGGCAATCGGGAACGGCGGTTTCGGCGTGTGCGGTCCATGCCCTCGATTGTACCACATTGCGCATCTGGTTGCAGATGCTATAATCGCCCAGGCCAATTAAGGGTTTTCTTATGTGATGCGTGTTGATCGACTTCTCTGGCGAGGTGCGTTCTTCATTCGAGGTTCGATAGCAATCGGCGCGGCGATGGTCGCTGCCATCGTTGCGCTGTTCATGCTCCCTGTGCGTGCTGTGTACGACGTTGGCAGTCAGTTCGCGCCGATTTCCAGCCTCTATGCTCCAGAGCGCAGCGGATCGATATCTTACGCTTATTCACAGGGGCAGTCGCTCGTGCTGGCGCCGATGGTCGGCGCCGGCATGTATGGAGTGCTGGTGCGGATGGGTGGTCCTGGCGGGCACGATCCTCTGCCGGCGCGCGTTGAGATTGGCGGGTATAGCGCCGCCATTGGCGATGTTGGTTCAATACGGGTGTTTCGTTTTCTGGCGCCTGCCAATGCCCACGGCGCGCTGGCAGTGCGTCTGACGAGCGCCACACTCCAGCCGCCCGACGATCCCCGTCGGTTGGGATTGTTGCTCGACTATCTGGAGATCCGTTCGCTGGGATGGGCGCTGCCGTCGCTGTTTGCTGCCGGTGTTGCGCTGATACTGATTGGCAGCGCCTGGATCGCCATGACCCTGCTCATCAAGGACCGTTGGTTGGC
Organism: Roseiflexus castenholzii DSM 13941; assembly: GCF_000017805.1. Taxonomy (GTDB): domain Bacteria; phylum Chloroflexota; class Chloroflexia; order Chloroflexales; family Roseiflexaceae; genus Roseiflexus; species Roseiflexus castenholzii. The sequence goes on from NC_009767.1 coordinate 662,565, forward strand.
GCTGGCGCTGCTGACGCTGATGGCGATTGGAACGGTGTGGATCGTCTGGGGGTTGCGCGGCCAGAGCGCCTCACCGCTTCTCTGGAGCGTTGCAGCGGCGGTTCTCGCGGCATTCGGCGCACTGGCGGCGCATCCGCCGCCGTGGCTTGTTCGGCGAACCCTGGTCGCGGTTACGTTGCTGGTGGTCGCGTGGCGTGTGGCGCTTTGGGTGGTTGCGTGGGTGGCACTCCAGACCAACGCCTGGCTCGCGCCGCTGGCACAGTGGATGGTCAGCGATGCCAGAGCATTGTCCACGCTGACTATCCCATTGTTTGTGCCGTTCGGTCAGGTGACCGGCGCAGCCTGGTCACAGTGGGACTCGCGTTTGTACCTGAGCATTGTACTGCTGGGATACCAGCATCCGCCGGAAGAGTACGCAAACATGGCATTTCTGCCGCTCTATCCGCTCTTCATCAGGATGCTTCTGCCGCTCACCGGAGGCGATGCGGTCGCCGCTGGCTTGATCGTCACGCATTGTGCACTGCTGGCTGCGGCGCTGATCATCGCTGATGTCGTCAGACGCGATTTCGACGAACAGATTGCGTATCGCGCCGTTGCAACGTTGTTGTGCTTTCCGACGTCTTTCTTTCTGGGAGCCGTGTACGCGGAGTCGCTGGCGCTGGCGCTGCTGGCATTAACGCTGTGGGGCTTGCGCCGCCAGCGCTGGATGCTCGCCGGCGTCGCCGGGTTCTTCCTCAGCCTGACGCGCCTGCCCGGTGTGTTGATGGCGCCGGTCATTGCAGTGGCGCTTCTGGAACACGCCGGTTGGCGGCGACCACCGCTGACGCGCGCGTATCTCGCGCCATTGTTGCCGCTGGCGGGTCTCGGTTTGTTTATGGCATATCAGTGGTGGCGCTTCGGGTCGCCGTTGCTGTTTATGCAGACTCAGCGCGACATCTGGGATCAGCACCTGAGTCCGCCGTGGGTGCAACTCTCGATGATGATCGAAACGATTGCCGCCGGCGCCGATCACTGGAGTGGACGTTGGATGACACGCATTTTTCAACTCCTCGTCTGGACGACGTTTGCCGGCTTAACGGCGATGACGCTGCGTCGCCTGCCGCCGATTTACGGGCTGACAGCCGTGATGATGCTGGCGCCGGCGTATCTGACGAATGTGTCGCATTCGCTGCCGCGCTATGTGCTGCTGGCGCTGCCCGCGTTCGTTGCTGCGGCAGCGCTGATTGAACGTCGCCCCGTGCTGCTGATGGCGACGCCTGTCGCGCTGGCGCTGCTGGCATGGGCGACTGCACTGTTTGTCAATGGGTTCTTTGTTGGGTGACGGGAGCGCTATGCGGCTCGAAGATCTCGTTGGGCGTCGTGTTGATCGGTATGAAGTCATCGCGCTGCTGGGTCGCGGCGGCATGGCGGCGGTCTACCGCGCGCGCGATACGGCGCTGCAACGTGATGTGGCGCTGAAAGTGCTCTACCCGCAGTTCCTCAGCGATGCCTCGCTCGTTGAACGGTTTCGGCGCGAAGCGGTGCTTGCCGCGCGTCTCGATCACCCCGGCATCGTGCCGATCTACGATGTTGGTGAGTTCGATGGGCTGGCATTCATTGCTATGCGCCTGCTCGATGGTCCTTCGCTCGCCGATCTGCTGCGGGTGCGCCAACGTCTGACAGTTGATGAGACCGTTGCGCTGATCGATCAACTGGCTGCCGCGCTCGATTACGCCCACGCGCGTGGTGTTGTTCACCGCGATATCAAACCGGCAAATATCATTCTGGAGGGGTTGGGCGTGCCATTGGACGGGCGTGACTCGCTCGCACTGGACCAGGTGCGCCTGACGACTCCGGGCATGCGCGCCATTCTGACTGACTTTGGCATTGCAAAGGCGCTTGATGCACCAGGAACGACCACAACCGGTTTTCTGATCGGCACCCCGGAATACATGGCGCCGGAACAGATCCGCGGTGACACGCGCATCGATGGGCGCGCTGATGTGTATGCGCTGGGGGTGTTGGCATTTCGCTGTCTTACCGGGCGCAGTCCGTTCGAGGGAACAACGCAGGAGGTTCTGCTGGGGCATCTCGAAGGCGCTCTTGTCGATCCATCGACGCTCGATCCGTCTGTTCCACAACCAATCGGCGCTGCGATCCGCCTGGCGCTGACGCGCCGGCCGGATGACCGCTACCGTACTGCCGGGGAATTTGCCCGCGCACTGCGATCCGCTGCGCGCATGGAAGCGCCGTTGCCGCGTGCGCTTGCCGCTGCGCCGCGACCGGCGCCAGACATGGTGCGCGTTGCTCCCGATGCGCCGACCGGTGTTGGCGATGCGCGTCCGCCTTCCACACGACAGGATGCGCCGCCTCCAGCACTGCCGCCAGGCGGGGCGCAGCCGCCGCGTCGTCCGATGCATCCGGCGCTGCTGGCGCTGCTGGCGCTTGGCGCCCTGATCCTTGGCGGCGGCGGGGCAGTGCTTGCGGGCAGATTGTTGCTTCCGCCAGCGTCGACGCCAACCCTGCCGCCGATGGTTGATACCGCCACGCCAACGCCAACATTCACACCGATGCCCACCGAAACATCCACGCCAACCCCGACGTCGGAACCAACGGGCATCCCGACAGAGACGCCAACGGCCACATCGACGCCAACCGACACGCCGGTTCCGCCAACTCCCACGCTGCGCCCAACTGCGGCGCCAACCGAGACGCCAACGGCCACATCGACGCCAACCGACACGCCGGTTCCGCCAACGCCGTCGGCCACACCAACGCCATCGCAGACGCCGACAGCAACGGCGACGTTCACCCCAAGCGCCACGCCGACGCCGACCCCCTGCCCGATTGTGCCCGGCCGCGGCTTTGGCGAGGTCTGGAACACTAACGCAACTGTGGCACAGCGCCTTGGATGCCCGACCGACATCGAGCGCGGCGGCGACCGCACGCTGATCGAGCAACGCTTCGAAGGCGGCAGCATGACCTCATTCCTGCCGATTGGCGATATTTACGTCCTGATCGGTTTTGCCCGCGGCGAGTGGCAGCGTTTCCCCTACCCGGCGCCGCTGCCGCCTGATACTCCTGCCACGCCGACGCCGCCGGCAGGCTTGCAAACGCCGGCCAATGCCTTTGGCATTATCTGGGCAGTTAATCCGGGGGTGCAGCAGAATCTCGGCTTTGCGCTGCGCCCTCAGAGTGACGAGATCGAAGGCGCATACCAGCCGTTTGCCAATGGAATAATGATCTACAGCCGTGAAGGGTTGGGACGAGGGAAAACGATCTACGTTCTGTATGCTGATGGCACATTCGAGCGGTATGATGATACGTTTACGCCATAAACTGAAGGTTGCCCGTGACAGGTTATGGGGGCGCGTCTCCGAATCCTCTAAGGGTTGCACTCGAGCGTGGGGGTTGCGCCGGAACCTTATCAGCGCCACGTGCCCGCGCACCTGTTCAGGTATCTCCTGATCGCAAAGGTCTGCATGCAATGTCCGGGTACTACGATGATGTCTATGATCTCGTCTGCCGTATCCCACGCGGGCGGGTCTCGACGTATGGGCGGATCGCAGCAATGACGACGGTTCCGCGCGGTGCGCGGTGCGTTGGATGGGCGTTGCACGCGCTTGGTCCGGCGCAGGCGCGCCACGTTCCCTGGTGGCGCGTCATCAACGCCGCCGGACGCATCAGCAATGAGTACCACGCTGCATTGCAACGGGCGCTCCTGGAAGCCGAAGGCGTCGTCTTCGACGAACGAGGTTCTATCGATTTGAAACGATATTTGTGGGATGGAACAACATCTTGACAATTTTCAAAAGAATGGTATAGTGTGACCGATCACAGCAACGAACAATCCCTGCCGGCATACTCAGACCGCACCGGGTGTTGGTTATGCATTCGTGATCGCCACAGGTGCGGCAACCGTCTTCGATCATTCGGTTGTGCGGGGGCACTATGCGACGGCGCAGCACCATTCGCGAAGTGGCATCGCGCGCAGGCGTTTCGTACCAGACTGTCTCGCGCGTGATCAACAACAGCCCCGATGTGGCGGACGCAACGCGAGAACATGTGCTGCGCGTCATTGCCGAACTCGATTACCACCCCAATGCCCAGGCCGTCAGCCTGTCACGCAATCGCACCGATATTGTCGGTATTATTGTCGATACCGTCACGTCCACCTTTTTTGCGCAAACCATCGATGGCGTGGTGAAAGCGCTCCGTCGCCATGGGCGTTTCACCTTGCTGGCGACGGTCGAAGACGCCACGCAGTTCGATGTTATCGACACCTTGCAGCGCAGCCGCCGGATCGATGGCATGGTGATCGTGTTACCGTTGGCGAATAGCCTGAGCCTGAGCCGCCTGACGCCGGGCCGCGTGCCGACCGTCCATATCGACTTGCAGTACGATATGGATGTATACGGCATCACGGTCAATAATTATCGCGGCGCGCGCCTGGCGACCGAGCACCTGATCGATCTTGGGCATCGCCGGATCGGGATCATCACCGGGCGTCACGATATTCCTGTGGGGCAACTGCGGTTGGACGGTTACCGGGCAGCACTGCGTGATCACGGCATCCCGTTCGATCCGACGCTGATAGCGCCTGGCGACTTCAGTTTTGCCAGCGGTGTTGCGGGGGCTGAGCGCCTGCTCGCGCTCGACCCGCGCCCGACGGCAATCTTTGCCTGCAACGATCTGATGGCGATTGGAACGCTGCACGTCGCCACACGCTATGGTTTGCGCATCCCTGCCGATCTGTCCGTTATGGGATTTGATGATACGCCGGAAGCGGCGCTGGCATGCCCGCCATTGACGACGATGCGCCAGCCGCTACGGGCGATGGGCGAGATGGCCGCCGATCTGGTCTGCCGCCTGATCGACGGTGAACAGCCTGAACAGATGCGGTATACCGTCGAGACGGAATTGGTGGTTCGTTTTTCGACAGGGCGCTGCCCAGGCGATTGACAGTGAGCCGTGCGGGTTCTATAATTTTGAAACCTGCGCTGCGAGAATGAAACATACGACATACCGTGGCGCAGGCGTCTCCCCTTCTCCGCACACTCGATGATCGCCGCTCTATCAGTCTGACGGAGCACGGCATGCATACCACCGGGCAACGTGGCTTGTGGATGGTCGCCATTCTCGCTCTGCTTGGCGCGATTGGCTATGTCGCGCTGCGTCCGCCCTCACCGGCGTCGTTCGATGCCGCCCTCCCCGCTCCCACCGTTGGGGCAAACCTCGCAGCGCAGGCAGCGCCGGATAACCCCTTTGCTCAATCCGCGCCGGCATCCCCTGATAGTCCGCCTGTCGGCGAATGGTCGATGGAAGGGTTGAACCCTGCGCGAACGCGCGCCGTCGAGACGCCGATTGCGCCACCGCTCAATCAGCAGCGTGTCATTGTCACCGCTTCGTTTGAAGAAGGCGTGTCGCCGCCGGTGATTGCTCGCGGTCTGATGCTGCTGGAAACGAAAGATGCCCTGAGCGCCATCGATCTGCGCACCGGTCGGCAACGCTGGGCGTACCGCCAGAAAGGCGCCTACATATCACCGGCAATCGCGGGCGATACCGTCTATTTCCGCGCCGAACAGGCAAACCAGGGGCAACTGGTGGCGCTGGAGTTGAGCAGCGGGCGGCAGCGCTGGGCGTTCACGCCCAAACGTCTGAGCGCTGCCGCCAACAACTACTTCGGCGGGCATCTGACCTCGCCGGTCGTGGTGGAGGGCGTCGTCTACGTTGGCGCCGGAAAAGAACTCTACGCCCTGGACGCCATCAGCGGCAAGATGCGCTGGGAATTCAGCGCACAGGATTTTATTACTTCATCTGCGGCAGTTGCCGACGGGCGTGTCTTCGTTTCCGACTTTTCGTATTTCTATGCGATTGATCTGACCTCAGGAGGGCTTATCTGGTCGTACCCGGCGCATTCTGCCGTCTATTTTTCTTCGGTGGCGGCGGGTGATCTGGTGTTGATCAGCAGCGGGCAAAATCTGATTGCGCTCGATGTGCGCAATGGCGCGCGTCGCTGGGAAAAGAGCGTTTCCGGCAAATCGCTCATTCCGGCCGGAGCGCAGGGTGATACCGTGTTTGTTAAGACGACGAACGAGTTATTTGCGCTCGATCGCAGTGATGGGCGTGAGTTGTGGTCGTTCCGTGATGTTAACTATGTCTCGCTGCCTGCGCTGACGCAGGAGTATGTGTTTGTTGTCAACGGCATGGGTGCGGGTGCGTCTGTGGTGGCGCTCGACATGACCACCGGCGCAAACGTCTGGTCGCAGCCGGTGCCGCGACTGGCAACTACGGCGCCGGTGATTGCCGGGCGCGCGATCTATGTGCGCACCACCGATGGCAGGGTCATCGAACTGCTGAGTTGAACAGATATGGACAAAGCCCGAAACACAGCACTATGACGGCATACAAGGACAGAGGGGGTGCAGTATGGCGGTGCAGACGGCGCAGGTTCCAGCCCGGCAAAAGCGCAAGCCTGCCCTGTTCGGCTTGATCCCGGCTGGAAAGATCGAGCGACGCGAGGCGCTCTGGTTCTGGATCTTCATCTCGCCATGGGTCATCGGGTTTCTGGCGTTTACGCTTTACCCAATCGTCATGTCCGCCTATTACAGCATGACGGTCTTCAATGTGGCGAGTCCGCCAGTCTGGGTTGGTTTCGAGAACTACCTCGATCTGTTCAATGATCGGGTGTACTGGAAGTCGCTCCAGGTGACGGGCTACTACACCCTGTTGAGCGTTCCATTAGGCATCGCCTTTGGTTTGATGCTGGCGGTGCTGCTCAATCAGCGTGTTCCGGCGCTTGGCGTCTTTCGCACGCTCTATTACCTGCCTGCATTACTGACCGGAAGCGTTGCTGTGGCGCTGCTCTTCTCCTGGCTGCTCAACCCGCAATTCGGTGCGATCAACCTGATCATTCGCAATCTGGTCGGTCCAAATGGTCTGATCCCGCTGGGCATTACCGGCCCGCGCTGGTTGCAGGACCCGAACTGGGTCATTCCGTCGTTTACGTTGATGTCGCTCTGGGGCTTCGGCGGCACCATGCTGATCTATCTCTCGGCGCTTCAGGGTGTTCCCACCGCGTTGTATGAAGCCGCCGAAATCGACGGCGCCAACCGCATTCAGCAGTTCTTCAACGTCACTGTTCCGATGATTTCGCCGGTTATTCTCTTCACCTTCATTACCGGCGTCATTGGCGCGATGCAGCAGTTTACCGCAGCATATGTCATTTCGGGCGGCATGAACCTTGGTGCGCCCGCTTATTCGTCGATGTTCTACAACCTGTATCTCTTCCTGAATGCGTTCCGCCGCTACCGGATGGGGCTGGCATCCGCGCAGGCGTGGATCTTGCTGATCGTCATCCTGTTGCTGACTCTGGCGATGTTCTGGGCGTCACGCCGCTATGTTCACTATGAGTCGGACGAAGAGGGAGCGATCTGACCGGATTGCACAGTCGTGAAAGAACAGGAGGCATAAGCGATGGCAACACAAACGACATCATCCGGCGTGCGCCCGGCGACTCCTTTCGTGCGGCGCGGTCTTTGGGCGAGTAAGCGACGACGCGAGCAGATTGTGACGATCATTTCGACGATCATTGTGGCGCTTGGGTTGATCATTATTCTGTTTCCGCTGGTGTGGATGTTTTCCACATCGTTGAAAACGCGCGCAGAAGTGGCAAAGTTCCCGCCGGTCTGGATTCCGTCCGTGCCGCAGTGGGACAACTATCGGGTGGCGCTGACCGGTGAGAACCGCTTCGATATCTACTTCAAGAACACGCTAATCTATGCTGGCGGCGCGGCATTAGGCGAAACCCTCTCGTGTGCGTTGGTGGCGTATGGCTTTGCGCGGTTGCGGGCGCCTGGCAAGAATGCGCTATTCGTGCTGGTGCTCGCTACGATGATGTTGCCTTTCTGGGTGACGCTGATCCCGCAGTATATCATTTTTGCCCGCCTGGGATGGATCGATACCTATCTCCCGCTGCTTGTGCCGAAATTCTTCGGTAGCGCCTATCTCATTTTCCTGCTCCGCCAGTTCTATAAGACGCTGCCAAAGGATTATGAGGAAGCGGCATTGATCGATGGCGCGGGATACTTCGGTATCTGGTGGCGCATTATTGTGCCATTGTCGCTGCCAGCGGTCGGTGCAGTCGCCATTATGAGCTTCATGTTCCACTATCAGGACTTCATGGGTCCGCTGCTCTACATCAATTCGCAGTACAACTATCCGGTTGCGATTGGCTTGCAACAGTTCCGCGCCCCATTCGGCGGTACAGCGTTCCATCTGCTTATGGCGGCGTCACTGGTCACACTGATTCCGCCTATGGTGCTCTTCTTCCTGGCGCAACGTTATTTCATTCAGGGCATTGTGGTCACCGGCGTGAAGGGGTAAGCCGTTCATCCTGGAGTGCGCTTTCATCCTCGCTGCCATCCCTGACATGCTGGCAGCGCCGTGTGAGATGTGATCCGAGTGTGTAGGGGGGATACCGGTGCAACAGCAACAGAGAACCCTGGAGTCCATGCGCCCTCCAGCCTGTGCAAGGGTAGTCCGCACCACGACGTGCGCCTCCGCCAGGAACAGGTGTTCCCGGTTCACTCCCGTCGCGCGAAGATGCTAGAAAGGAGGTGACTCGAAATCGAACACACTTTCGTGCGGTGAGCCATTGCAATGACAGAGGAGACGCACATATGAAGATAAGACAGTACCCCTGGATTCTCCTGCTCGGTGCGTTGATGCTGGTGCTGGCAGCATGTGGCGGGCAACAAGGCGCCTCCCCCACGGCAGCGCCGGGCGAAGCGCCAACCACTGCGCCGGCCAGTGACCTGCCGACTCCTACGCCGGTTATTGAGTTTGCGCAGCAACCACAGTCCGGTCAGAAGGTGCTGGTCTGGATGGTGCGCATCAACACGGTCGAAAACCGCTGGGAGCGTGATGTTGTTCTGCCGGCATACCAGCAGGTCGCCCCCGATGTATTCGTGAAGGTGCTCAATATCAACCAGGACGATATCGCCGTCAAGCGTGAGGCGATGATCGCCGCCAAGGAACCGCTGCACGTCTGGTCGTCGAACTGGGGCGGCGATGGCTTCGCCAGCGACCGCTTCCGCGGCTTGCTGGCAGACCTGACGCCGCTCATCGAACGCGACAAGTGGGATACGAGCGACTTTATCCCCGAAGTGTTCGGCATCTACAACGTCGAGGGCAAGCAGTACGGCATTCCGTTCCTCACGACCGGCAGTTATGTGTACTACAACATGAAACTGTTCGACGAGGCTGGCGTGCCCTATCCGCCGAGCGACTGGAACGATAAGTCGTGGACGTGGGATGCATTCCTTGAGACTGCCAAGAAATTGACGAAGAACCCGGATGATCCGAGCACGGCGGTGTACGGCGGTGTCAACGGTTTGTGGCCCCCCTTCGACAGTATTCCGATGATCTGGGGAAAGGACCCGTTCACAGCACAAGCGCTCGAGACCGGCTTCTCCGATCCGATCAAACTGGATGAACAGACGGCTGCGGCGTTCCAGGCGGTTCACGATCTGGTCTACGTCCATAAGGTCGCGCCCGACCAGGCGGCGTCTCAGGCGCTCGATCAACTGGGTGGCGCCTTCCTCTCCGGTCGAGTCGCCATGTTTATGACCGGCGGCTGGGGTCACTGGAACTATAAGGATATCATCGACGATCCCAACGGTTTCTGCTGGGGTGCAGCGCCACTCCCCTGGGGGACGCCCGATGCCACTATCCGCGCGACGATCTTTACCGATCCCTGGGTCGTTACTGCTGGCATGGATGCAGAGAACACCGATATGGCATGGAACTTCGTGAAGTTCCTGGCATCGGCAGAGCAGCAGCGCGCTTATACCCTGGCTACCGGAACCCCGCCGGTGCGCCAGAGCCTGCTCAATGATTACTACAAGCAGTATGAGAAGTGCGTCCCGGCAGAAAAGACGAAAGAGTCGTTCCAGGGCGCCTTTAGCCACGGACGCGAGTCATCGAACCACCTGCTGGTCAAGTTCGATGAACTCAGCCAGACCTGGGATAACCTCCTGAGTCCGTTCTGGAACGATCCGAACGCGAAAGCCTCGGATCTGATGCCGCTCCTCGAGTCGGACGTCAATGCCGCTCTGGAGCGCATCCGCAAAGAGGCGGGCAGGTAATCCGTGGGCGTGCAGGGAGTGCAGGGAGTCCCTGCACGCGCCGGCTTGTATCGGACAGGGCGCTTGGTGCGACGTCTGTGCGTTGCGCGAAGCGCCTTCTTCACGATGCCGATGTTTGTAAGGGGTGCTCTGTGAAACAGGCGCAGCAGACAGGGGTGGTGTTCGCTCTCTTTTTCGTGAGCGGCGCGAGTGGTCTGATCGATGAGGTCGTGTGGTTCCGCCTGCTCAGCCTCAGTTTTGGCGTCAGCGTGTATGCCGCCAGCGCGGTCTTGACCGCCTTCATGGGCGGGCTAGCGCTGGGGAGTTGGGCGTTTGGCAGAATCACCGCGCGCCTGACACAGCGCCATAAATCGGAAGCAACTGCAACAGCGCTTCTGCGCCTGTTTGCTCTGCTTCTGATGGGGGTTGCGCTCTTCGCTTTTGCGACGCCTGCGCTCTTTTCCAGCCTGACCAACCTGTATGTCTGGATTGCGCACCGGCTTCAGCCCGAACCCTTCGCATACCATGCGGCGCGTACTGCGCTCGCGACGCTGGCGCTCGTGCCGCCGACTTTTCTGATGGGTGGCACACTGCCGCTGCTGGCGCACCTGCTGGCAGTGCGACACCGGGATCACGGACGGCGGCTCGGCGCACTCTATGCGATCAATACGTTCGGCGGCGTGCTGGGGGCGCTGGCTGCGGGTCTCGTCCTGATTCCTTCGCTTGGCGTCAGCGGGTCGCTCTATCTTGGCGGTGCGCTGGACCTGACGGCGGCTGGGGTTGCGTTCTGGCTGGCGCGCACCTGGCGGGAAGCGCCGCTTGATCCTGCCGCCACACCACAGCCTGCCGCATCTGCGCCGACCCCAACACCACGCCACGCAAGCCGCCCGTTGGCGCAGCGGGCATCGGGCGGGCGGGCTGTCGTGGCAGTCCAGGCGATGGGCGCGTCCGCGACAGATGCGCCTGCTGCACACAATGGCGCGATTGCGACGACAGCGATGCCGTCTGCTTCGAAGCGAGCGCTGCCATTGCCGACGCCAGCGCGCCTGGCGCTGATCGGGTATACACTGTCCGGTTTTGCGGCGCTGGGATATCAGGTGGTGTGGACCCGCACGCTGGCGATCTTCAGTCTGAACGCGGTCTATTCGTTCACCATCATGCTGGTGACGTTTCTAATCGGTCTGGCGGTTGGCAGCGCCTGGATGGGGCGGCGGATCGACCGGTACGAGCAGCCGCTGGCGCTCTTTGGCTGGTTGCAGATCGGGATCGGAATGAGTGCCGTGATTGCGCTCTACGCCTTTGCGCGCATGCCGACCCTGCTCGATATATTCACTGCCAGAACCGGCTTCCTCGCCTCGCTGTGGGCGGAGTTCTTCGCCGCCGCAGTGATCATGATGATGCCAACGCTCCTGATGGGAGCGGTTTTTCCTGTGGCGGCGCGATTGTATGCTACGCCTCCCGACACAGACAATCCTGTTGCGCCGGATCGGGGCGGGGTGGGGGCGCGTGTTGGGCGGCTCTATGCGCTCAACACCGTTGGCGCAACGCTGGGCGCGTTCATGGCTGGCTTTGTCTTCATTCCGCTGATCGGGCTGCAACATTCTTCGCTCCTGCTTGCGATGCTGAACCTGGCGCTTGGCGCTGGGGCGACGCTACGGGCGTCGCCGACATTGGGAGAACGGCTGCGCCTGGCGGGGGTGACGGGCGCGACGCTGCTTGCAGCGGCGTTGTTGCCGCCTGGCGTCTACCTCGGTTTCCGCGAGGGCGTGATCCCGGAATTGGTGTACTACCGCGAGGGAGTGGACGCAACGGTGGCAGTGTTCGAGGTCAAATACCCGCCGCTCAAGATGTCGTTCGTCAACGGACGTAATGAGGTTCCAACCGATAAACACAGCATGCGTGCCTTCCATGTGCTCGGTCATCTGCCAGCGCTCCTGCGCCCCGATGCGCAGAATGCGCTGATGATCGGCTTCGGCAACGGTATTGCTTCTGGTGCGATGGCAACCCATCCGCTCCCGCGTATCCATGCCGTTGAACTGGTTGCCGAACAGGTTGAAGCAGCGCGTCTCTACGAAGCCGAAAACCGCAGCGTGCTGGATCGCCCCGGATTTCAGATTACGATTGAGGATGGGCGCAACTACCTGCTGCGCAGCGCCGAACGCTACGATATTATTACCGCCGACGCGACTCATCCGATCAACAGCAGCAGTTGGGCGTTGTTCACCTTCGAGTTCTACACGATGGTGAAAAGTCGCCTCACCGATGATGGCGTCTTCGTTCAGTGGCTGCCGTTTCACGATCTCTCGGAGCGCGATTACCGCGATATTGTGTGCACATTTCAGCGTGTCTTTCCGCATACCACGCTGTGGTACACTGGCGCAACGCATAGTTTCCTGGTCGCAACCCCGCGTCCCCTGACGCGCGATCAGGTGCTGGCGCTCGACGTGCAATTGAGGCAGTCGGCGGCGGGCGCAGACCTCGGCGATGGTCGGTTGCTGGCGGCTGACCTGATTATGCACGAGGAGGAGGTTGCGGCATTCGCGGCGAACGGGCGGATTGTGCGTGATGATCGTGCCTTTTTTATTCCGGCTATGGATCGCGAGCGCATTCTGGCGGCGCTCGAACCGTATGCGCGCGCGGCGGCGCGTGATGCAGGACGTTGACAGAGCAGCAAGACGATCAGAAGGAGCATTGCTATGGCGGACAAACTGCGGGTTGGCGTATTGGGGCTGACTCATGACCATGTGTGGAGCAATCTGCGCGACCTGGCGAGCTGCGAGGATGGCATGCTGGTCGCTGCGGCAGACCCCAACCCCGCGCTGCGTGAGCATATCAGGTCGTTGGGGTGCGAACAGGTTTTCGATGACTACAGTGATATGCTGGATGCAGTCAAACTCGATGCCGTGTATGTCTTCAGCGACAATCTGCGCGGCGCGGAATTGACCGAAATGGCGGCAGCGCGTGGTCTGCATGTGATGGTCGAGAAGCCGATGGCGGCGACATATGCTGACGCTGCACGTATGCGCGGCGCTGCCGCCGCCGTCGGGGTGCAGTTAATGGTCAACTGGCCCATCATGTGGTGGCCCGCTGTGCAGTATGCGCTGAACCTGATCGCTGAAGGGCGAATCGGACAGGTCTGGCAAGTCAATTACCGCGCTGCCCACATCGGTCCGCGTGAACTCGGCTGTTCGCCGTTCTTTTGTGAATGGCTCTACGACCCGCGACGCAACGGCGCAGGCGCGCTGATGGACTACTGCTGCTACGGCGCGGCGTTGACCTGCGCGCTGCTTGGGTTGCCTTCGCGTGTCACGGCGCTGACCGGGCGCCTGTGGAAGCCGGACCTGCTGGCGGAAGATAACGCCGTGATCGTGATGCAGCATGCACGCGCCATCAGCACCTCCACCGCGTCGTGGACGCAGGTCGGCGATATGACCAGCTATGAGCCGATGATCTATGGCAGTGAAGGGACCATTCACATTCGCGAGCATGGCCGAGAACTGTGGCTTGCAGACCGTGAGCATCGCAACGGCATTCGTCTCGACATTCCTGAGCCGCCCATCGGTATGCGCAACAGCGCCGAGTATTTCCTTGGTCACATTCGTTCTGGCAAGCCGATCACCGGTCTGTGCAGCGCCGAAGTCGGGCTGATGGCGCAGGAAGTGCTGGAGGCGGGCATTCTTTCGGCTGCTGAAGGGCGCACCGTGTCGCTGCCGCTGCCGCTGACGTTGCTGGCGTAGGAGGAGGCGCATGGAATCGCTCTCGCTGCTGCCAATGCCGCAGTCGCTGACCATGCTGCCGGGGAGGTATGTGGCGACTTCGGCGCAGCGCATTCTGCTCCAGGGAACGGCGCCGGGCGATCTGTGGTTCACGGCGCGCCGCCTGCAAAACGCGCTGCGCGCCTATGCCGGCGTCGAGTGGGAATTGACCGCAACGCCGGAAGGACCGCCAGGTGAGATCGGCGCCACGCTCCGGGTGGCTGCCGATAGCGTCATCCATCCGCAGGGGTACGCGCTCACGATCAAAGATGGCGGCATCATTATTGAAGCGCCAGAACCCGCCGGCATATTCTATGGGGTCTGCACGCTGATCCAGATTATCGAGCAGAGCGGACGCTCTCTACCTTGCCTGCACATCAACGACCACCCCGATTTTGCCGCGCGCGGAGTCATGATCGATATCAGCCGCGACAAGGTTCCAACAATGGAGACCCTGTTGATGCTGACCGATATGCTGGCGGGGTGGAAGATCAATCAGGTGCAGTTATACACCGAGCATACCTTCGCCTATCGGAATCACCCCGACGTATGGGCGCGCGCGTCGCCGCTGACCGGTGAAGAAGTCCTGGCGCTCGATGCATACTGCAAAGAACGTTTCATTGAACTTGTGCCCAATCAGAACTCGTTTGGGCACATGCACCGCTGGCTCATCCATCCGCGCTATGCGGCGCTTGCCGAGATCCACGGCGAATTCCAGGCGCCGTGGGGAGTGATGCGGGGTCCGTTCAGTCTGGCGCCGGAAGACCCGGACAGTCTCAAACTGGTGCGCAGCCTGTATGATGAATTGCTGCCGCACTTTTCGAGCCGGTTGTTCAACGTCGGTTGCGATGAGACGGTCGATCTTGGGCAGGGGCGCAGTAGAGACGCCTGTGCGCAACGCGGCGTCGGGCGGGTGTACCTCGATTTCCTGCTTAAGCTCTACGATGCTGTGAAACAACACGGGCGCACGATGATGTTCTGGGGCGACATTGTCAACAATCACCCGGAACTGATCGACGAGTTGCCACGCGATCTGATTGCGCTCGAATGGGGATACGAAGCCGACCATCCGTTCGACCGTCATTGCGCTCGCTATGCCGCCGCAGGCATTCCGTTCTATGTCTGTCCTGGCACATCGTCGTGGCAGAGTATCGCCGGACGCACCGACAATACCCTCGGCAATCTGCGGAATGCTGCCGAGAATGGATTGAAACACGGCGCTATCGGCTACCTGATCACCGACTGGGGCGATATGGGGCACTGGCAGGTGTTGCCGATCAGTTTCCTGGGATTTGCCGTCGGCGCAGCGTTCGCGTGGGCATACGCCGCCAACCGCGATATGAATGTGCCGGCGGCTGTCAGCCGCCATGCGTTTACCGACCCGACCGGCGCGATGGGGCAGGTGGCATACGACCTGGGGAATGTGTACCGCGCCGTTGGGTATGAGCCGCCCAATTCGTCGGTGCTGTTTTGGGTGTTGCAAGCGCCGGACAGCGACGCGCGCGATCTGCCGCCGCTCGATTTCGACCGCGCGCTCGACGCGATCAACGCCGCGATCCAACCGATTGCCGTCGAGCGGATGATCCGCCCGGATGCGCCGCTGATATTGCAAGAGTTCGACAATACGGTGCGCCTGCTGCGACACGCCTGTCGTCTGGGGCAGTTGCTGACCCAACCCGACGGCGCCGGTGCGTTGCCGCGTCGCCGCTTGCTGAATGATGATATGCGCGAGATTATCCGCGAGTACGAACGTCTCTGGCTGGCGCGCAACCGCCTCGGCGGGCTGTCCGACAGTGTCGCGCGGTTGGAGCGCGTGCGCGCCCGATACAATCCTCAGGAGCAGACGCCATGATTCGCATTGGCATCGTCGGCTGTGGTCGGATTCTGAATGCGCACCTTCAGGGATACCTGCAACTGCGCCGGTTGGGAATCGACAATTTTCGCATTACGGCGCTCTGTGCGCGCAGGCTCGAAGATGCGCTCATGTTTCGCAAACGCGGCGAGGGACCGCCACCCCGTCCGCCGGTGCTCGATCCGGCGACCGGCGATCCGCTGGCTGCGCCGCACACGTATGTGTCCGACATCCACGATGATGTGGAGGTCGCCGTCTACACCGACTACCGCGACCTCATCGCATCGGGCAAGGTGGATGCGATTAATGATCTGACGACGCTGGCGCTGCACCATCAGGTGGGGCTTGCCGCCATTGATGCCGGGTTGCACCTGCTGTCGCAGAAGCCGCTGGCGATTTCGGTTCGCGCTGCGAAGAAAATGGTGACGGCTGCAAAAGCGCGGGGGGTTACCTTTGGCGTGTTTGAGAATGTGCGCCAGGCGCGCGGCGTGCGCGCGATGGCGTGGGCAGTGCGCCAGGGGTTGATCGGCGAGCCGCAGATTTCGGTTATGGGATTCCTCGGCGGTCTCTGGTCGCCGGATCGGGTCGTGGCAGAAACGCCGTGGCGCCATAAGAAACTGCTCGGCGGCGGCGGCGGCAGCATCGACATTGGGGTGCATCAGATGCACCTCCAGCGCTATGTCGTCGGTGAAATCGCTGCGGTGAGCGCCGTTGCGCGCACCTTTGCGCCGGTTCGATATCTGCGCGACCCGCAGGGCAATGTTCTCGATCAGGTGCAGGCGGATGTCGATGACACCTTCATGGCGACCCTGCAATTCGAGCGTGGCGCGATCGGACAATTGTGGTGGAGTTGGGCTGGTTCGCCAGAAGAAGTGTCGATCAGCGGCGCGCCGGCAATCATTGGCAGCAAAGGGGTTATTCGCAACGGGCAGATTGTGACGGCGGACGGTGAGCGTCTGCCGCTGGACGAGACGTTTGAGCAGGAGATGACGCCTGCTGAACGCGAGCGGTTCTTTCCTCTTGGATTGACCGACCCCTGCGCCATCCAGAACCTCGACTGGTTGCGCGCAATCGAGTGCGGCGCCGATCCGGAGACCAGCGGCGAGGAGGGGTTGCGCGACCTGGCGTGTGCTTTCGCCATCCTCGAGTCATCGGCGCTGGGGCGCACTGTGACGCAGCAGGAGGTGCTCGATGGCGCTGTGGACGCCTATCAGCGCGCTATCGACGAACATTACGGGCTTCTCTGATAGTGCGGGGCTGAAGCGTTGCTTCACATCCGCAAAGGACACCTGCATCCATGGCAATACGACACTTCCCCGACGATTTTCTCTGGGGCGCTGCGACGGCTGCCTTTCAAATCGAAGGCGCCACCCGCGAAGATGGACGCGGCGAGTCGATCTGGGACCGGTTCTGTGCAACGCCAGGCAAGGTGCTCAACGGCGACACCGGCGATCCCGCCTGCGATCACTACCACCGTTGGCGCGACGACATCGCGCTCATGAAATCACTCGGCTTTCCGGCATATCGGTTTTCAATCGCCTGGTCCCGTATTATGCCCAAGGGGAGAGGCGCAGTCAATCCTGCCGGTCTCGATTTTTACGACCGCCTGGTTGATGGTTTGCTGGCAGCAGGCATTCGCCCGTTTGTGACATTGTACCACTGGGATCTGCCACAGGCGCTCGAAGATGCTGGCGGTTGGCCCGCGCGCGATACCGCCGCTGCGTTCGCCGACTATGCCGATGTTGTGGCGCGACGCCTGGGGGATCGTGTGAAACACTGGATCACGCTCAACGAACCGTGGTGTTCCGCATTTCTCGGCTATTGGACCGGTGATCACGCGCCGGGGCGGAAGGAAGGACCGGCGCTTGCTGCGGCGCACCACCTGCTCCTCGGTCATGGGCTGGCGCTCGCCGCTCTTCGCGCTGCACACTCCGACGTTCGGGCGGGCATTACTCTCAACTTTTCGCCTGCTGACCCGGCGAGTGATAGCGATGCGGATCGCGCGGCGGCGTGGCGGTACGATGGCTTTTTCAACCGCTGGTACCTCGATCCGCTCTATCGCAGCGCCTATCCCGCCGACATGCTGGCGCTCTATGCGCAGATGGGGCAGGCGCCGCCGGTGCAAGACGACGATATGCGCATCATCGCTGCGCCGCTCGATTTTCTGGGGGTGAACTACTACTCGCGCGCCGTCATTCGCGACGATCCGCAGGCTGGCGGTCTCAGGTACGCACACAAGCGACCGGAAGGCGAGTACACCCAGATGGATTGGGAAGTTCATCCCGCTTCGCTGCGCCGACTGCTGGAGCGATTGCACCGTGATTACGCGCCGACGACGCTGTACATAACTGAAAACGGCGCCGCCTATCCAGACGAAGTCTCATCCGACGGCGGCGTCCACGACCCGGATCGCGTGCGCTACATCGCGCGTCATCTGGCGGCATGCCACGATGCCATCGCTGCCGGAGTTCCGCTGCGCGGATACTTCGTCTGGTCGTTAATGGACAACTTCGAGTGGGCATTCGGTTATAGCCGCCGATTCGGTATTGTGTACGTGGACTACGCCACTCAGCGGCGCATTCCAAAGGACTCGGCGCTGTTCCTGCGCCAGGTGATCGCCGCAAATGCGTTGACAGAGACGCAGATGTTTACGAGGTGAGCAATCTCTCCGCAGTGGCCGGGCGCAATTGCTGCTGGCGATTGACATTGCTCATCGCGTGGACGTTAACGTCAACGTCCGCGCTCACGGCATGAAGCCCCGGTGGGGCTGGCTTAAGGGCGGACCGAACACGCGAGTGCACCCCGGCACGCCCACCGTGGGACGGACGCGCGCGCGGTGCCAGCCTCTCTGGCCCCTGCGTGCGGGGGGTTCTGGGATGCAGGGCTGTACACCAGCGAAGGCGCGACCCCTGCCCCCCTGCGTGCGGAGGGTTCTGTTTTCCAGCCCCACCAGAAGTCTTTGGGGTCTTCCCTTCCCCCTGCGTGCGGGGGGTTCTGGGATGCAGGGCTGTACACCAGCGAAGGCGCGACCCCTGCCCCCTCGCGTGCGGGGGTTCTGGTTGACTACAACGTTGCAAAACAGGTGATGCGCCCCTGCCCCCCGCGTGCGGGGGTTCTGCGAACACTCGTAGTGACCGCAAATTGCGGACACCCCTGCTCCCACGTGCGGGGGGTTCTGGTTGACTACAACGTTGCAAAACAGGTGATGCGCCCCTGCCCCCGTGTGCGGGGGAGGGGCAAGGGCTTGCCGGTTGCGGCGCGGGCTTCAGCGTCGGCTCTCTCCGCTCCCGCGAGCGGGGGAGGAGCAGGGGCTTGCCGGTTGCGGCGCGGGCTTCAGCGTCGGCTCTCTCCGCTCCCGCGTGCCGGAGAGGGGCAGGGGGTGAGGGCAAAACGGCTCATCCCAACGCCATGCATGCCCGCTATGATGCGTGCTGCCCGCCCTGGAAGTGGGGCTGGCGGGCGGTGCCTACGACAACCCTCTCGTTCTTCCTTCGGCATCGATGTCGATCCGCTCAGCGGCAGGATGGGCTGGCAACCCCGGCATCGTGCGAATGTCGCCTGCCAGCGGATAGATGAAGCCCGCCCCGGCTGCCAGGCGCACGTCGCGGATCGGGAAGACATACCCCGAAGGCGCGCCGCGCAGTTTCGGGTCGTGGCTGATCGATAAATGCGTTTTTGCCATGCAGATCGGCAGGTTGCCGTACCCCTGATGTTCGAACTGCGCCAGTCGCCGTGAGGCTTCAGGGGTGTACTCCACCCGCGTAGCCCCATACACCTTCGTTGCCAGTGTTTCGATCTTCTCGCGCAGACTCATATCGAGCGGGTAGAGTGGGGTAAACGTCCCAGGCGCTTCACACGCCTGTATCGCCGCTCTTGCCAGATCGCAACCGCCTGCGCCGCCTTCGGCGAAGACAAAACTTTCGACCACATCGAACGCTCCTGATTCGCGCGCGACCTGCCGTATCACCTCAACTTCCGATGGAAAATCGTCGGGGAAGCGGTTGATCGCCACAACCACCGGTCGACCGAAGAGGCGCGCGATGCGCACCTGAGCCGCCAGGTTCGCTGCTCCATCCGCAACATCCTCCGGGTTCTCCTCGGCAAGCCGTGGATCGAGCGGTCTGCCGGCGGTGATGGTGTAGCGCCCACTGTGCGCCTTGAGCGCCCGCACCGTTGCTACCAGCACAACCGCATCCGGCGCCAGACCAGAGGCGCGACATTTGATGTCGCAAAACTTCTCGAAGCCGATGTCAGCGCCGAACCCGCTTTCGGTGACCACGTAATCGGCGCAGTGCAACCCGATCATGTCCGCCAGCACCGATGAGGCGCCGTGCGCAATGTTGGCGAACGGTCCGCAATGGACCAGCGCCGGCGATCCTTCGAGCGTCTGCAACAGGTTCGGTTTGATGGCTTCCTTGAGCAAGACGGTCATAGCGCCTGCGGCATGCAGATCCTCGGCGGTCACCGGCGCGCCATCGCGCGTGTACGCCGCCACAATGCGCCCCAATCGCTGTCGCAGGTCGTGCAGATTTGTCGTCAGCGCGAGGATCGCCATCACTTCCGAGGCAACCGTGATGTCGAACTGCGTCTGGCGCATCGGTCCATCTTCTTTCTTTCCCAACCCCACCACAACATTGCGCAGCACGCGGTCGCTAATGTCCACCACGCGGGACCAGAAAATTGCATACGGATCGATGCCGCACTGATTGCCGTGATGCAGGTGATTGTCGATCATGGCGGCAAGCAGGTTGTGCGCTGCGCCAATTGCGTGAATGTCGCCGGTCAGATGCAGGTTGAACTGCTCCATCGGCAACACCTGGCTATACCCGCCGCCAGCCGCGCCCCCCTTGATGCCGAAGGTCGGTCCCATTGAAGGTTGGCGGATGGTAACGACGGAACGTTTCCCCAGGCGCGCCAGCGCCTGCCCCAGGCCGATGGTGGTGGTGGTTTTGCCTTCACCCAGCGGCGTGGGGGTGATCGCGGTGACGACAATGTAGCGACCGCGCGGTTGATCGGTCAACCGCTGGAGGATGCCCAGATCGATTTTGGCGATACTGCGACCGTACAGTTCGATATCATCGTCGGTTAGCCCAAGGTCGGCGGCGACGGCGCGAATCGGGCGAAGGCGCGCCGCCTGAGCGATGTCGAGATCGGAACGCATAGCTGCTCCTTCGAAGCATGATACTGCGGATGCGTCATTGCAACCGCATCCGCAGTATAGCAAACAAACACGAGGGCGGTAGTGCGAAAGTAAGAACAGCGTCTGAAAACTCCGCTACTGTGGGGACAATGCGCCAATGCGGATCGATGCCCCGTGAGTTCGCGCCGGATCGAGATTGCCGGGTGCGCCGCCGCACAACTCCAGCGCGCAGAGACCTTCGCGGCGGAGGTGTTCGTTCAAAGCGACCAGCACAATTGCCGATGATCCGAGGAGAAAGGTGATACCTTCGGTGGAAGTCGCGCCCTCGGCGCCCAGGAGTGCGCGGTAGCGCGCGGCGCTCTCCGCCAGATCGCGGGCGGCAACCAGCACTCGTGCCATGCCGGTGACGCCGTTCGCGTGCTGACGCGCTGCA
This sequence comes from Roseiflexus castenholzii DSM 13941, assembly GCF_000017805.1. Taxonomy (GTDB): domain Bacteria; phylum Chloroflexota; class Chloroflexia; order Chloroflexales; family Roseiflexaceae; genus Roseiflexus; species Roseiflexus castenholzii. The sequence continues at coordinate 683,851 of NC_009767.1, forward strand.
CCAGTCGGAACCCGCAGATCGCGCGGGGTCACATCGCCACAAAGGAACGGCAGGTCCGGCGTGGCGGGGCGGGCCGTCTTCCAGGCGATGCGCACGCCATCGGGTCGCTCCCTGCCACCGGCGAAAGGACCGGCAATCTCCAGTCCGCGCACGCGCGCAGCTGCCACGTCCTCGTCGATGGCATCAGGGAGCAGGGCAAAGTCGATCAAACCTTCACCATCGGCAGTGAAGCGCCACCAGACATGATCCGGCGCCTCGCGGCGGAAGGCGATCAACTCCAGGTAGCTTCCGTCGGCGAACGCCACCAGTGCATTGTGCGTTGCACCGTCGGCATGGACCCCGCCGGGCGTCACGGTGAACCCCAGTGCTGTGTAGTCGTCTATCGCCGCCAGTAGATCGCGGACGAGAATGACAATGTGATCGATGCAGGTAATCATTGAGAATGCCTCAGCCGGATACATCGTTGATGTCGAGCGCAACGGCTGCAACAGGCCCCTTACGTGTTCAGCGTTGGATACCGTCGTAAACCCGGGAGCGCAGGCGTCTCGCCGGTTCGGCCACCTCGTCACCCTGGGAGCGCAGGCGTCTCGCCGGCAACGGTGGCGGCGGGCGTCCCGCCTGCGACGGTGTTCGAGGGCAAGAAGCCGTCACTCTCAAGAAAAACGTAAACACATCAAAAAGGCTCTTGCGCGAATGTTAAGTTTGTGCTAAGATAGTGTCATCTCCTTCTCCTCTCTTCTCTCACTAAGGGTGTCTGACACAGTCAGGCGCCCTTAGTGATTCCTGGCGCAGTGCGCGATCATACAGCGGCAGCGTCAGGTTCATAAACCGGTCGGCGGTGCGCCAGCTATGGTCGCCGTCGGGGAGCGCCGGGTTGTCCAGCGCATTGGCAAGACCACGCGCGCGCAGGCATGCCAGCAGATGTTCACCACGATAGTAGTTCGACTGCCAGGGTTCCTGCGATTCGGGACCATATGCCACGATCCAGGTGATGCGCGCGAGCGCCTCCCGATTGCCGCGCAGGATCAGGTTCGCGGCATTGTGTTGCGCAACGAACGCACGGTCGCGCGGGACGCCATACGCTGCGTCGAATATGGGATTGGCAACTACCCGATCCTGCTTGCGAATGCTCCGTCCCCGGTTGCAGGCGTACAGGAATGTGCCATCGTATGCGCCGGCGCAGGCAAACAGATCGGGGCGGCGCGCCGCAACCGACAGCGCCATCGCGCCGCCGAGCGAGAAACCGACGATACCGCGCGCCCGACCGCCGGCGATGACCGGGAAATGACTCTCGACATAGGGGATCAGATCGTGGAAAAAATAATCGGCGAAGCGACCACTGCCAATGCCGGAGGCGCCATATGCCAGGTGCGGCGCGCACATATTGAGCAGCATGCCAGGGATGCGGTTATCATCACTCGATGTGCCAGGAAAGACCAGAACCAGCGGAGCAATGCGCCCGGCGGCGCGCTGTGCTTCATAGACATCGATGACATTCCTGCCGCCACGCGATGAATCCTCGAACGGATTGATCCACTCGCGTTCATGCCCGCGCAGCAGATAGAGCGCCGGCGCCGGATGATCGTCATCGACGTCGGGAGGGATATAGATGTAAAAACTCCGCGAAAGACCGAGCGCCGGACTAAAAAACGTCACACAGCGCGCGCGCGCATCGTACACGACCGGCAACGCCGGCGGCGCAACATGTGGCACGGTGATGTCCCAACGATCCTGTGCGCAGCTTACCCGCCCAACCGGTCGAGTTCCTGCTGCGCGAAGCGGCTCCCCTTCTCAACGGCGGTGCGATATGCCTGCTTTGCTTCTTCCACTCGTCCGAGTTGCTCAAGCGTCAACCCAAGCCAGTAATAATTGCCGCCATCATTCGGCGCAATCTCGATCGCGCGGCGGAAACTGACTTCGGCGTCATTGAAGCGCCCCTGGTTGTAGTACGTCCAGCCGACCCCAAAATGTGCGTCTGCCTGATCGTCCTTGATCGCCAGGGACTGTTGCAGCGTGTCGAGCGCCTGTTCGTACTGCCCAAGCGCCGATTGCGCCCAACCCAGACCGGTAAGGGCGCTGACGAAACGGTCGTTGCGGTCGAGCGCCTCACGGAAACGATCCTCGGCGCGCTGGTAGGTCGATGTCTGTTCACTGCTGCCGGATGGCAGGCTAAATCCTTTGCTCATATGCGTCCATCCCAGACGCGCGAACAGATCGGGACGGTAGGGCGTGATCGCAATCGCCTGCTCGAGAGTGGCAATGGCGCCGTCGTAATCGGGGGGGGAAAACGCCAACAGCGCATAACTCTTGCCCAGATGCGCGTCGGTGTCTTGCGGATTGATGCTGAGCGCTTTATCGAATTCCGCCACAGCCCCGGCATAGTCGTCCAGATAATAAAGGTTCCATCCCAGCCCGGCGTGGGCATGACCGTATGCCGGGTCCGTCTCCTGAGCGCGCTCGAACTGCTGGCGCGCCAGATCGAGCAACGCAACTGCATCCTGACGGTTGCCGCGCTGGAGGGCGTTCGCGCCCTGGTCGTTGTAGAAGTAGCCAAGGTTGGAATGGAAGACCGCTATCTGCCCCTGGAGTCCGATTGCGCGGTTGAACTCGTCGCCGCCGCGGGCAACCATCGATTGATCGTTGCTGAACTGATACTGATACCAGTAAACAACACCGCGCGCATTGTGCGCCAGCGCCTGAAGCAGGTTCTCCCGACCCGCCGCTTTATCGAGCGCCATCTCGGCATCATCAACCGCCTCGCTCAGCATGGCTGCATCGGCATCGTCGAGCGCGCGCGCGGCTTTGATGACCGCGCGCGACGCATATCCCGCCGGATGATCGGGATCAACAGCAACCGCCTCATCGGCGGCGTCGAGCGCTTCATTGTACCGCCCCTGGCTGTGGAGCGACTCGGCGAGCACGGCGTGCGCCAGCACCGCCCGCGAGTCTGCGGCAATCGCGGCGCGCGCCGACTCCTCGGCATCGGTGTAGCGTGACCGCATCTGATAGATCAGTGCAATGCGCGTATGTGCATCTACATTTGTGGCATCGAGGTTCAAAACCTGTTGGTAGGCTTCGATAGCCTGATCGAACGCGCCGCGCTGATTGAACAATTCGTTTGCCTGCGTCAGTGCTGCATCAACCTGCGCACTGCCGCCACTGTCTGAAGGGCGGAGCAGAAACACCCCACCAATCGCAAGCAGCAGCAACGCAGCGATGCCGCCGATGATCAGCCCCATTCCGCCGCCTTTTTTCGGTTTGGCGGGCGCCTGCGTCGTGTACTGCTGTGGCGGCAGCGTCCCCGGTGGAACATTCATCGTGGGGACGCCGGATGCGGGTGATTCAGAAGGGGCGGCATGAATGGTCGGGACGCCGGAGGGTGGCGAGGGTGGTTGCGCAGGCGCGCCGTAAGCGGGCGAGACCGGCAGAGTCTGTGGACGCGGCGCTACCGTTCCGGCAGGCGGCGATGTTGGCATGGTGCGCACATAAGGCAGCGGCGTTCCGACAGGCGGCGAAAGCGGCGGCGTGGCGCTCCTCATTGAGCCTGTGCCCAGACCGGCAGCCTGCCTGAGCGCGGCGACCAGTTCGCCGGCGCTCTGGTAGCGCGCCTCCGGTTTGCGCGCCAGCGCACGCATAATGACATCCTCAACCGGCAGCGGGAGATCACTACGAACGTCGCGCGGTGGAATGGGCGCTTGTTGCAGCCGCGCCACCAGCATTGCCAGCGGTGTGTCGGCTTTGAATGGCATGTGACCGGTGAGCATCTCGTAGATCACCACTCCGAGCGCATAGATGTCGGTCGGCGGACCGACATTCGGCAGACCCTGCGCCTGCTCAGGCGACATGTACTCCGGCGTGCCCATCACCGTGCCGGTGACGGTCAGCCCGCTGCCACCCCCTGTGCCGCGCGCCAGTCCAAAGTCGGTCAGATAGACCCATCCGCTGCGATCAAGCATCATGTTGGACGGCTTAATGTCGCGGTGGATAACCCCCCGGCTATGGGCATAGTCGAGCGCACTGGCAACCTGTTCCATCAGCCGGATCGTCTCATCGAGCGGCAGTGTGCCGCGCTCTTGGATGACTTCCTTCAGGGTGCGCCCATCGATGAATTTCATTGCAATGTAGTGCAATCCCTCCGTCTCGTCCACGACATAGATCGGAACGATATTCGGATGCTCGAGCGCAGCGGCGCTATCGGCTTCCTGGCGAAAGCGGGCAATGTAGGTGCGATCAAGGCTCAACTCCGGCGGCAGCACTTTGAGCGCCACAATGCGGTTAGGGGACGTCTGCCGCGCCTTGTAGACTACCGCCATGCCGCCGCGGCCCAACTCGGAGAGAATCTCGAAGCGACCAATCGTGCGCCCGATCAGATTTATTTCAGGCATGGACGTCTCTTTCGCTCACGGATGGATCATCGTTTGATACGTCGCCGATGGCAGGAGTCCAATCACGGCTTATCCTCGATCCCGATGCTTGAATACCTTTCTATAAGAACGCAACTGATTTGCCGATTGTGCGTTCAGTATGTATGATACCACGGTCTTGTCGCCGGAATATGCGCGCACGCTTCGCATTTCCCTGCGCGAAGACAATGGCATCTCTCCATGATAGTGAGTAGGATTCTGAGCATGACCGTGCGAACCTCTCTTCAGGCGCGTGCAACACACCTGCTCATTGCGCCGAAAGCATTCTATTTCTTCTGGTTCGTGGCGTTGGGATCGTTTATGCCATTCATTACGCTTCACTACCGGAGCATCGGGCTGGACCTGGCGCAGATCGGCGTGCTCCTTTCGCTGGGAGGTTTCCTTCAGATCATCAGTCCACTATGGGGGTTGGTTGCCGATGCGCTGCGTTTGCGGCGTCTCTTGCTGCCGGTGGTCATCGCCGGCGCCGTTCTTCCGGCGCTTCTCCTTGGTGTGACGACCGATTTCTGGTTGATCTTTGCCCTGGTAACCATGATGAGCCTGTTTTTTGCGCCGGTTGCACCGCTGGCGGATAGCGCCACGCTTGCGGCGCTTGGCAATGCGCGCGAGCGCTACGGCTCACAGCGTGTGTGGGGTGCGGTTGGCTGGGGACTCAGCACGATTGCCTTTGGCTGGGCAGTTGAGCGCATGGGGTTGGGGTTGATCTTCTGGGTGTATCCGATCGCGGGGATGCTGGCGGCGCTGGCGGCGCTGGCGATGCCACGCGCCGAACTGGTGACGGTCAATGTGGCGCAGGCGGCGCGTCGGCTCCTGCGCGACGGGCGTTGGGCGCGGTTTCTCATCGGCGCGATGCTCATCGGGTGCAGCGGCGCGTTGATGCACGGCTTCTTTTCGCTCTATATGGAAGACCTGGGCGCCGGCGGCGAACAGATTGGTCTGGCGTATACGATTGCCAGCATCAGCGAATTGCCGGTTATGGCGCTCTCGGCGTTCGCCATTCGTCGATGGGGATCGCGCCGGTTGATCATTGCGGCGGGCGGCGTCTATGCCGTCCGCATGGCGCTTTACTGGGCGGCGCCGGCGCCGGAATGGGCGCTGGCGATCCAGTTGCTCCATGGTCTCTGTTTTGCATCGCTCTGGAAGTCCGGCGTGGTCGAGGCGCAGCGCCTGGCGCCTCCTGGTCTGGAAGCGACGGCGCAGAGTCTGTTCGGCATGTCCGTGTTCGGTGTGGCAGTGGCGCTCGCCAATACGGTTGGAGGCGTCATCTACCGCGATTATGGCTACGGAGCGTTGTTTGCGGCGGCGGCGCTGGTCGCCGCGCTTGGCGCATTCATCCTGGCGCTTGGAAGGGAGGGGTGACGCGCCGTGAGCGGAGCGCCCACCTCAGCGCATGGTCAGCGCCATCCGCGAACGCGCGCCAACTCTTCGCCGAGCAACCCGAACAGAATGCCGTCGGGACCGTGATCCTCAAAGCGCGCGCGCTCAAACCACTGGACCAGGATCAGGCGACCGTCCGGCAGCGTTTCGATTTGCGGTTCAGAAATCGGCATGCCGAAGAGCGCCAGGTTCTCGGCTTCCGACGCGCCACGCCGGCGGTCGAACTCCAGCCCGTTGGAACGCCATGCGCTGAGGAATGGCTCACAGAGACTGTGCCCCGTTTCGGGGAAATAGCGGCACCCTGATGTGGGTGCGCCTTTCGGCAGCGCAAACCAGTCCACCCCGCGCGCGCGCAGGATGATGTCGCCCATGCGGCTCAACTGAACGTTGTACGGCGGGCGATTTTCGGGGCGAAGCTCAAAACGGTGCCGCTGGAAGTACTGCACCAGCGCCTCACGCCCATCTTCGCCACGCTCAATGAATTCCTCGCTGATCGGATAGCCAAAGACCGGCAACCCGCCATGCGCTCGCCAATAGGAAAGGAAAACACCGCGCAGCGTATGCCCGGTTTCGGGAAAATAGACCGCGCCGCGCTGCGGTGAAACCGGCGCAAACGCGGCGCCGGCAACGGCAGCGCTATCCAGCGCAAAATCGACGCGCGCGACGCTGAGCGCCGTGCCGGTCAGCGACACCTCGTGTTGCAACGACTCGCCAGAGGGTGTGCGCGCAATAATCGTGTACTGACCGGCGGGAAGGTTCTCGAAACGGTAGAAGCCATTCGGGTCAGGGCGAGTTTCCTGCCCGGAACTCAGTGTAATCGTGGTTTGATCGGGAGCGACGCTCCGCACAACCCCCTCGATCCGTGAACGGATCAGAAGGTTGGGGTCAAGCGCAACCTGGAGCGCCCGAAACAGATTCAGGCGTCCGTATCCATACGCCGGGTCTTTTCCAGGCGCACCACGATCATCGGCGCCGAGCATCAGCACCTCGGCAACCTGACGGGCGGCCAGTTCCGGGCGCACCGTCCACACCAGCGCCACCGCGCCGGCTACGTGCGGGCAGGCGGCGGATGTGCCATCGGCAAAACCATACGTGTCGCCGGTTGGACGTCGCCACGTCGTGCTCCACACTCCGGCGCCTGGCGCGGCAAGCGCCACAAAATCACCCGTGGTCGAAAAACTCGTGACTGCGTCGTCCGGTCCGGTTGCCGATACTGCCAGAACGCCCGGATAAGCGGCAGGGTAGTTGGGAAGATTGCCCTCCGCCTGACCGTTGCCTGATGCAGCCACCAGGAGTACATCGCGCTCCAGCGCATATGCAACCGCTTCGCGCAACACCCGCGAGTCGTCCGGTCCGCCGAAACTCATACTGATAATGCGCGCGCCGCGATCCACCGCAAACCGAATGCCGGCGGCAATTGCCGCATCGTTCCCTCGGCCACGCCGGTTGAGCACTTTCACCGGAAGAATGCGGCAACGCCAGCAGACGCCAGCCGCCCCAATGCCATTGTCCCCCTCGGCAGCGGCGACACCGGCGGTGAACGTTCCGTGCCCGTCGTCGTCGCGTGGATCATCGTCATTATTCACAAAATCAAAACCGGGCAGCACGCGCCCGCGTAGATCGGGATGCGACGGCGACACGCCGGTGTCGAGAATGGCAATGATAATGTCGCTTCCGGTTGTGATATTCCAGGCATCGAACGCCTGAATGACCGCCAGCGACCACTGACGGTCGATGTCTTCGTCGTTCGGAACGCGCAACACCTGACGTTCATGGTTCCGTTCGGCATATACGACGCCGGGTGTGCGGATCAGGCGCGCGATCATCGTGCGGTGATTGAATGAATGCGCGAACCGGAGCAGATAGGCGCCGCCACCGAGCGCCTGCGCCTCACGAACGTCAGCCTGCGCCAGCAGGGCGTTGAGCGGCGCAGCAAACGGACCGTGAACGCGCGCGCTGGCAGTGAGCGCCCAACCCTCGGCGAGGCGCACCACGAGTTCATCGGCGGCATCGCTGGCTGCGATGGGTTTGGGGAGCGGCGCCAGCGTGAAAATAAGCGCGACGAATACGAGCAGACGTTGCATTGCTTCGATGCCTCTCCAGACGCATGGTGCATTATACCCGCAGATGTTGCAAGCGGGACGGAATGCGCGTTAATTCTTTGTGAGAGAAGGTGGTATAATAACGGGTCATTCGTCAGTGAGGGGTTTGGGAGCCAGAACGTGGCAACGCATGTGACTCACAACCTTACGGCATACGGCATCGACTCGCGCTGGCTGCGCGACCATCGTTCAGAGCGGCGAATCCTCTTCGTCTATGCCCATCCAGACGACGAAAGTTTCGGTAATGCCGGCACAATCCTGCGCTACACACGCGACGGCGTGGACGTTCACTATGCCTGCGCCACCCGCGGTGAGGCGGGAGATGTTCCTCCCGAAATGCTGGCAGGGTACGCCGATGTTGGCGCACTCCGCACCGTCGAGCAGATGTGCGCGGCAGGTGCGCTTGGACTGACCGGCGTGCATTTCCTGGGGCATCGTGATTCCGGCATGGCGGGTTCGCCGGACAATCAGCATCCCGCTGCACTGATTCGGCAACCACTCACGAACGTTGCCGGACAGATCGTGGCGCTGATCCGCGCCATACGACCACAAATCGTCGTCACGTTTGGACCGTATGGCGGCTATGGGCATCCTGATCACATCTTCTGCCATCGCGCGGCGACTGCGGCATTCGAGGCGGCAGGCAACCCAATCCTGTACCCGGAACAGGTGAACATGGGTCTCGATCCCTGGCAACCGCAGCGCCTCTACTACTCGACATTCGGCACACGCTTTCTCTCCTCGGTGGTCATCGTCATGCGTCTGCTAGGGAAAGATCCGGCTCGTTTCGGGCGAAACGGCGATGTGGACCTGGTGCGCGCCGCGCGCGAAGCAACGCCGGTGACGACGAGCATCGACACCTCGGCGTGTTTCGAGCAGGCGATGCAGGCGCGAGCGTGCCATCACAGCCAGGGTGGCGGCATTGGATGGCTGCGTCGTCTGCCCAAACCGATCCAGCGCCGCCTCAACGCGGTCGAACATTTCACCCGCGTTGTGCCGCCATGGAATGGCGGTGCGGTCGAGCAGGACCTGTTTCCGCGCGATCAATCACCCTGACCCTTTCTACGCGAAGGGTCAAAGGTCGATTCTGCCGGCATGAAGCCCATTTTCCTCTCTTGGATCTCTGCCCTTGACATAGCAAACATGTTCTGATAAAATAGCACAAACGTTTTGTTTTGCGTTTGGAAAGAACGCCCACAGCGGCAAGCAGAATCAGAATCTGAAGTCAAGGAGGGTGAAAGATGGCAGTGACCAGCAAGGATCTGCGCAATAATGCGCGTCTCTCGGCGAGTCGCCCACTGACGATTGTTCCGCGTGTGGGCGTCAACAGCGTCATGTATCTGATCACCGGGTTGCTGGCGCTTCTGGCGATCTATGCTGTAATGGGCAATGTTGTCGGATGGGGGCGCGAACGGCTTGATGATCTGCGCTACGGAGCAACGCGCACCTTCCATGCGCAGGCAGTTGTCGGGCACGATGATAATCCGGCCACGCCAAGCCACTTTGTTGCGATGAACCTCAACCGGCAAGTCGTGGTGATCTACATGCCGGGCGGCGACAGCACGAAAACCAGAGTGATCACCGGTCCATATTTGTTCGGCGCCGGGGAGGACAAAACGCCTGTGCTGCTCGATTTTGCCGATCTCAACAACGACGGCGCGCTCGACATGCTGGTAAAGGTCAAGAACGAGGCGATTGTCTATCTGAATCGCAACGGTCAGTTCGAGCCAATTTCGGCTGAGGATCGCGCGCTGCTGATGGAGATGAGGCGGTGAGCGCCCGTCGGAACAACTTCAGAAACCGTGTCGTTACGCCACACAGCCGCGCTGTGGGCGACAGCGCCGGTTAAGGGTGGTGACATCTCCTCTAAGGCTTCTCTGACGGAAACGCGCACTTCAAGTGCAGGACCGCTCCCACCCATTCTTCCGGGTCGTCTTCTCGCAGTTTGCGTGGTATCATGGCGACGCGATCTTCTTGATGCGCGCCTGGCGTTTTGCCGGGCGCGTCGCTGTCTTGATGAGGATGAGCATGTGGGACGTTCCCGGAAGACGGCGCGCCCGCCGTCCGTTCGAGCCGGAAACTGCGGCAACCTGGTCTGAACGCATGGCGCAAATACGCGATGCATTCGGCAATATCCCCGGCGCCTTCCGTCTCGTGTGGCGGGCAGACCGGCGGTCGACCATTATGATGGCGATATTGACGCTGATCGCGGCAGCGCTTCCCGCAGCGCAGGCGTGGGCAGGCGCACTGATCGTCGACTCGGTCGTCAATTCGTTTACGGCGCGTGTCGATCCACTCATTGGTCTTGAGCACGCACTGCCCTTTCTGGGGTTTGAACTGACCCTGCTGCTGATCGGTGCGGCATCCACCCAGATGCGCACATTTTACGAGCACGTGCTCAACGCGCGCCTGGCGCACACCATCAATACCGAGATTATCCGCAAAGCTCTGGCGCTCGATCTGCACTACTTTGAGGATGCCAGTTTCTACGATAAACTGCAAAATGCCCGGCGTGAAGCCGACTTCCGCGCACTCGGCATTATCAATGGGTCGTATAACGTGGTGCAGAATCTGCTGACGCTTCTCTCGTTCGCGGCGCTGCTCCTGGCGTTCAGCCCGTTGATTACGCTGGTGCTGTTTGGTGCGACGATTCCAGCATTTGTGGCGCAGGGACGGTTCAGCAATCTCTATTTTCGCCTGCTTACCTGGCGCGCGCCGGAATTTCGCCGAATGCAATACCTTGAACATGTGCTGACCGTCGATAGCAGCGTCAAGGAGGTCAAACTGTTCAATCTGGGCGAGCCGTTGTTGAAACGCTATCACGATGCGTTTCATGTGTTCTTCCGTGAGGACGTTGACCTGGCGCGTCGCCGTTCGTTCATCAGTGTGGGCTTGGGCGCGCTTGCCAGCCTCAGTTACTACGGCGCTTACGCCTGGATCGTGTTCCTGACGATTGGTGGCGCTATTACGCTGGGCGGCATGACCTTCTATCTGACCCTGTTTCGCCAGAGTCAGGGTGCGTTTCAGGGTTTGTTCGGCAGTGTCACTCGCCTGTACGAGCACGGGCTGTTCATGGAGAACCTGTTTACGTTTCTGGGTCTGCAACCACAGATGACGTCGGCAGCGCAGCCGGTTCCGGTTCCACCACAATTGCAGCGCGGTCTCGAGTTTCGCAATGTGTCGTTTCGTTACCCAGGGCGCGACGATTGGGCGCTGCGCGAGATCAATCTGACGATTGCGCCGGGCGAAAAACTGGCGCTTGTCGGTCCGAACGGCGCCGGCAAGACGACGCTGATCAAGTTGATGACCCGTCTGTACGATCCGACTGAGGGGCAGATTCTGCTCGATGGAGTGGACCTGCGCGACTACGATCTCGATGAGGTGCGTCGTCGTATTGGCGTGATCTTCCAGGATTTTGTCCGTTATCAGTTGACGGTGCGCGAGAATATCGGCTTTGGTCAAATCGATCATCTTGACGACGCGCAGCGGATCGGCGCAGCGGCGCAGCGCGGCGGCGCCGATGATGTTGTGGCGGTGCTTCCTGGCGGCATGGAGACGATGCTCGGACGCTGGTTTGAGAATGGTTTTGAACTCTCCGGCGGGCAGTGGCAGAAAATTGCATTGAGTCGTGCGTTTATGCGTGATGGCGAGGTGCTGGTGCTCGATGAGCCGACCGCTGCCCTCGACGCTGAGCGAGAGTACGAGATTTTTCAGCGATTCCGCGAGTTAACGGCGGGAAAGATCGCAGTGCTGATCTCCCATCGATTCTCGACCGTGCGCATGGCGGATCGGATTGCAGTCATCGAAGGCGGGCGGATTACGGAGATCGGTTCGCACGCCGAACTGTTGGCGCGCGGCGGAACGTATGCCCGCCTGTTCGAGATGCAGGCAGAGGGGTACCGTTGATCATGGACGGACGCGGTAGATCGTCACTTCGTCGTTCTGGAAGACGACATCTCCCAGCGTGGAGAGTTTCGCCAGCCCTTCCGCCGGATATGTCTGACGCTCGGCTTCGCCGACATAGATGTAGTCGACGCCATAGATTGCCAGCAATGCGCGCACCAGCGCAGTGTCGGCAGTGCTGTAGATTGTCGCAACGTCGGTGGCGCGTGGCGCAATCTCCGCCAACACCTTTGGGTCGCCGCCGCGCCATTGCTGCTGATGCCCTTCCCATCCCATCACGGTCGCCCGTCCGGTGCTCGACGAGACGCCGCCGTAGCCGATGCCTGCGGTGTCGTAGGAGGGTCCTACAGCTTCGAGGATGACGGCGTCGCCGGGGGTGTTGGCGCGCACCCAGGCGATCGCTTCGGCGCCTTCTGGCGTCCGTTCGCGCGGCGTGCGCCCTTCAAGTCCGACGTGTCGCCCTTCGGCGAAGGCTTTGCCCGCCGTCAGCCATGGGTAGGTCAACCCACTTGCCAGAAGAATCAGCGCAACCAACGGCATTGCCAGCATTGCAGCAATCCTGGCGCTCCTGCGGGGTTGCGCCCGCCAGCATATTCCGACGATCTGCATTAGCCGCCAGGCGGCGTAGCCCCCTGCCACGCCCCAGATGAGCCATGTCTGATAGTAGAACTTGAAGATGGTGTTCATCCGATTCTCGAACACGTCGCGAATGTAGACCAGTTCGACGCCGAGGCAGATCGCACTGCCCAGCGCCAGCGTCCCCAGCGCGAACGCATCCGCCGGATGCCCGGCGCGTTGCCCGGCGATCAGCGTTGCCGCCAGACCCAGCGGAAGCAGCGCTGCGAGTGGGAAGCCGATGAAGGCGCCGATTACGACGGTGACGCCAGACGCTATCAGAAGTGTGCGCGCTGTGCCGCGCGCCAGCGCCGCCGTCAGACCGATGAGCGGCGCCAGGAATGTGCCGAAGATGATGAGAAAACTGTGCAGACCGGTTTTGCCGGTGACAAACCCGAGGATGCGGGTCATCTCGCCGATCAGCGGCAGATCGATGAGCGGTGCACGCCCGCCAATCAGGGATGTGAAAGTGAGCAGAAATGGTGCGATCAGAACGACGCTGGTTGCGAGAATCAGCAAGGCGTTTATCAGATAGCCGCGCCAGCGCGGCGCGAGTCGGTCGATGAGCGGCACACCAGATGCAGCCTCGCCGGAGATCGCTGGCGTTTCGGGCTGCGTCGCGGTTTTGAGCGCCAGCACTCCCAGGAAAAGCAGCAGATAGGTCGGCAGGTCCCAACTGTTGATCATATACAGGCTGCCAAGAATCACACCGGACAGCAGAAGTTCGGCGCGGTTGCGCCACAGGCGCAGCGGCGCCGAACTCGCCAGCAGCGCCAGCGCCAGTGCCAGCGCCAGTACGCCAAACGGCAGCGCCATGACGTGGGGGTGCATATCGCCGAGCCAGAACGAAAAGAAGGGGAACTCGGTGATGGCATAGCCGCGCACAGGTTCGATCTGCTGTGTTTCCGGGTTCCAGACAGGGCGCTCGTCCCACACCGCCCGTGAGGGCCACCACCAGTTAAAGTCACGCATCCGATCTTCCCGGATGAGCGTGTCGAACACATTGAAATCGCCGGTGCGCGCCGGATACGGAAGGGTGATCGTTTCGGCGCCGCTCAACGCCTGCACGAGCGCCGCAGCCAGTTGTGCGCCGTCGAGCGCCACGATGCGTTCGTTCCCGACGATAACCTGCAATGTGCCTGCCTGATTGCCTGCCAGGAGCACCGCAACGACTGTGAGCAGCGCAGCGAGCCAACCATGCCACGGGATGCAACGATGCGCATCCGGCGGTGCGCCGTCGATTTCCGGCGCGCGTTCGCCTTCGCTATTAGGGAGCGCCTGTCCGTCGGGCATGTCTGCTTCGACATCGGCGGACGCCTGAGTCGAAGGCGATTGTTCCGCAAGTTCCGTCGATGCTTGCTGTGCCGTCATCTGTTGCTGCGTGCTGGCGCGGCGCATGCCCCAAAACCAGGAAGCGCCACGGTCGAGCGGCACGGCGAACGCCGCCTGCATGCGACTGAGGGATGCCATGCCGTCCGAATACGGCGTTGCGTCCGCATCCACACGTTCGACTTCCACGTCTGTCGCGCGCGGGGCATCAGGTAATTGCGATGTCGCCAGCGCAACCAGGTTGGTGATCAGCCCTGCAATGCCGAGCGCGGTAAGGGCGAAGGTCAACGCCAGCGACATGTTGTATCCAACTGCGGGATGCACTCCGGTAACGAGCGAGACCGCCGCCATGAGGAGATATCCGAAGTAGTAGTAGTTGATGCTGTAGCCCGACATCCAGGGATCGTGCGGCGGGAAGACGGCGCTGACACGTATGGCGTTGAAGAAGGCGTAGTCCATCGGTCGTTCGGTGCCCCAGGGGTGCGGACCGACGAAGCCGTATTCCTGTGCTCGCAGCAACGCCAGAAAGATGAGCGCGGCGGCGAAAAGCGCCTCGTAAAACACGACTATGCCCCAGTTGCGACGCACCCAGCGCAGGGCAACCGCAGGCGACGCTGCTTTCGCTGACACGCGGCGCAACGCCAGCACTCCGCCGATCACCACTGCCAGCGCTGCCACGACGATAAGCGGCGCGCCGAAGGACGCCAATCCGAACATGGCAGCCAGCCAGGCGAGGTAGCCGGTCAGCAGCAACCCTACCGTCCGGGCGAAGGCGTAACCGCGGTCGGGAAGTGCGCCAAAAAGCAATCGTGCTGCTGGCATACCAACGATGCCGAACGCGAGAGCAGCGAACCAGTATGTGAGAACGGCAGTGAGCATGAATTCGAGAACTGAGAACGAGAACTGAGAACCGAGAACCGGAGGTTAAGGGTTAGGAGTTAGGATGTTCAGCTTTTTCGCACATATCCGTCTTCGCCCTGCGCTGTGTACCTTGCTGCCCCTGTTCCTCTTTACCGTGCGTTCTTTGCGCCTTCGTGCCTTTGTGTGATCAAAAACGTTCGATGTTCAACCCATTCACTCCTGGATGCTATGGGCGTGCCGTGCCTTGGGGCAGGTCAAAGACCTGCCCCTACTACGGGGAACCGTCCCCCTGTGCAACATTCAACGTTCCACGATCTGCCGTCCACCTTCCACCCGCAACCTTTGCCTTGGGGCAGGTCAAAGACCTGCCCCTACTACGGGGAACCGTCCCCCTGTGCAACATTCAACGTTCCACGATCTGCCGTCCACCTTCCACCCGCAACCTTTGCCTTGGGGCAGGTCAAAGACCTGCCCCTACTACGGGGAACCGTCCCCCTGTGCGACATTCAACGTTCTACGATCTGCCTTCCACCTTCCACCCGCAACCTTTGCCTTGGGGCAGGTCAAAGACCTGCCCCTACTACGGGGAACCGTCCCCCTGTGCAACATTCAACGTTCCACGATCTGCCGTCCACCTTCCACCCGCAACCTTTGCCTTGGGGCAGGTCAAAGACCTGCCCCTACTACGGGGAACCGTCCCCCTGTGCAACATTCAACGTTCCACGATCTGCCGTCCACCTTCCACCCGCAACCTTTGCCTTGGGGCAGGTCAAAGACCTGCCCCTACTACGGGGAACCGTCCCCCTGTGCGACATTCAACGTTCTACGATCTGCCTTCCACCTTCCACCCGCAACCTTTGCGCCTTCGCATCTCTTGCCTCTCGCCTTCGCGCTTTCGCATCTCTTGCCTCTCGCCCGGCGCAATCAGGTGACCATCCCCTTTGTCTGGGGGCATCCCTACGGCGTTGATGTGAGCCGTTCCAACGCCTCACGCGCCAGCGGCGCCAGGTATCCATCGGGCGCAATCTCGAGATACTCGCGATACCGCTGGATAGCCAGGCGCTCGTCGCCGCGCTGCTCGTAGAGCGTTCCCAACCGGAAGTATGGTTCCGGCAACGTCGGATCGACGGCAATAGCCTGCAAGAATTCACGCTCGGCATCCCCCGGACGTCCAATCGTCAGCAATCCGACGCCGAGTTTATTGTAATTGCCGGCAACGGGGCTGGCGCTCACTGCCGCCCGGTATGCCTCGATTGCTTCATCGAAACGCCCTGCATCGATCAGGACGTCGCCAAACAGGTGGTGTAATGCCACATCGTTTGGATTAGCGCGAGCCGCAGGTCTGAGCACCGCCACTGCATCTTCGAACCGACCAAGGGCGCGGTATTGCTCTGCCAGCGCATATGCAGGACCAGCATCACCGGGGTTCACCTGGACCTGCCGTTCCAGTTCTGCAATAACCGCGGGATTCCGCAGATCGTCGTCGGGCGGTACGACCGGCGCCATCGGTTCTGGCGCAATGCTCTCTTCTTCCTCTACCGGCAGCGGCGCAGCCTGAGCCGGCGCCGGTCGGTTCAGTGGTGGGAGCATCGGCAGGGTATGCACATGATCGTTGACGCGATAGATCGTTGCCTGATCATTGCGGAATGCGATCTCCAGGAACGAACCGGTCATCTGCTGGAACTTGAGCAGCCCCGCATCGCCATAGACTGCGCGTTCGATAGGACCAACATAGATGTACCGCACCTGGTAGCGTGACAGGAGCCGCAACGCCTCCCGCGCGTCGGTCGTGCGATAAATCTGAGCGACATCCAGATCACGCCGGTAGACTGCCTGCGGATCACGCTGCTCGCTTTCGTGCAATGGGCTGACAATCGTTGGGAAGCCGGTATTGGCGGCGACGCGCACCCCATACGCCCGATAGAACTCGATACTCGATTGCAGCACCACCGGCGTTCCCTCGACATTCTGATCGAGCCAGCGGATCGCTTCATAGTCGTAGCGGAGCGGAATGATCACCGGCGGCGCGCCGGTCGGTTGCAGATACGCCGGAAGCGGAAACGACTCGCGCTCCATGAACGCCAACCCGTCGAGCGTTGGTCCGGTCGTATTGCCGGGGAAGCGGTATGCCGTGCGGCTCGCCGTTCCGACGACCGGGTAAACCGCTGCAAGCAATAGGAGGGCGATCAGTGCGCCGTACCCGACAGCCTGCGCTGCTGCGCCGCGCCGCCGGAGCGCGCGGAGGAACGCCGGCAACAGCAACGTCGTCGCCATTGCCAGCAAAACCCATGCCTGCAAGCCAAACTTGAAGACCGTGTTCATCCGATACCAGTCGCCGCCGTCGAGATGATCGCGCACATAGAGGATTTCGCACAGCAGCGACACAATCAGCGCAACACCAAGCGACCAGAAGGCGAACCAGGTTCCCGGACGCAACGCGCGCACGAGCGCCATTCCCACGGTGATCGCCAGGAGCGCCACAAGCCAGATGCGCAGCGTCAGCGGTGCAAGCCGCTCGGCTGCGATCCCGAATGCGGTTGCAAGCCCTTCGAGGCGCAACGCGAGCAGGAGCGGCGGCAACAGCGTCACTGCGCCGGTTACGACCACGATGCCGCCGGTCAATATCAAGAGTGCCAGCGGCACGCGCCCCATCCCCGGCGCGCCCGGCGCACCCGCCACAAATCCCGTCGCTTCCGGCGATGCGCCCATCGTCGAAAGGTGCGCGCGCTGCGCCCGCCGGAAAGTAATATGCAGCGCCTGCCACGCTGCACCGAACAGAACCACGACAAGCGGCGCAAGGAAGATGCCATAGAGCAGCAGATAGTCGCTCAGATGAGTGGCATCACGCACCGGGTTAATGCCACTGACCATTGCCCGGAAGTTTTGGAAGAACGGCAGGTAGAGCGCGAGCGCCACGCCTCCGAGCGCCACGCCTCCGAGCGCCGCGCCCCCCAGACGCGCCGCCAGTCGCCAATCGAAACGTTGCGACTCGCGCCAGGCGCGTCCCAGCAGCGTGCCTCCCAGGAGCAAACCATACGTCGGGAAGTCCCAGGAGTTTGTGACCGCCAGCGCGCCAAGCGTCAACGCCGTCATTCCCCAGCGCGCGAAACGTTCCTGCCAGGCGCCGGGTTGGGCGACGAGCGCCTCGAACGTCAACGCCATCATCAACACCGTCAACGGCAGCGCGATGGTGTGGGGGTGCAGGTCGGCAAAGAGAAAACTGAAGTAGGGGAATTCATTGATGGTGAACGGGATGACTCGCGTCGGACCAACGAACCAGTCGCCAAGGCGTTCGCCGAAGCCGGGAAGCCCTTCCGTCAGCGCTGCAATCACCGGCGCGACGCCGCGCGCCCAGTTTGCCGGAACGACCGCCGCCAGATTGCCGGCAACGCCGACCAGCAAGGCGCCTGCCACTCCCCAGCGCCACAAACCGCGAATACGAACGATGACCGCGAACACGGCGCTCAGCATCAACCCGAAGAGCGTCGGCACAATCAGGTTGTAGGCGACCTCCGGCGCAATGCCGGTCAGTCGCACCGGCAGCGACATCAGGAAGAAGCCGTAGTAGTAGTAGTTGATGACGCCGTCGCTATAGAACGGATTGTATGGCGGCAGCACTGGGGTGCGGATCAGGGCGTTGAGAAAGCCGAACTCGAACGGCTTCTCACCACCCCAGATCGGCTGCCAGAGATCGGGATTCAGCCAGCGGAGCGCCAGCATGAATGCGAACGCGCTCAGGAAGAGCGCCTCACCACCGGCAATCCAGCGCCAACGCTCGCGCAACATGTCGCGCAGCGCCCACAACCCCCGTCGCAAGTCGAGCACAAGCGTTGAGGACGGCGGCGCAACGATCTCCTGGCGCATCCGCCGTTTCCCCAACGTCGCCAGCGCCGCCCCGCTCACCGTCAGCGCCAGCAGCGCCCCGATGATCATGCCTGCCATATCATACTGCCACAGGCGCGCGCTGACCGGCAGCCAGATCGCATACCCGAACAGCAGCATCCCGATTGGGCGCGCCCAGAGCCAACCGCCGTCCGGCGCGCGCGCGCCGAACACCAGCATCGCCACCGGCAGCCCAAGCGCCGCCAGCACGTACCACGCCAGCAACCAGAGAAGCACGGCAATCGCCGGGTTATCCGCCAGACGGTTCCAGCCGTGCATCTCGACGGCGGGCAATTCCCCGACGCGCATCGGCAGCATCAGGTCGTTCTGCGGCGCCGGAGCGGGTGCGCGCACCGGCAGCGACGTTGTGAGCACTGCGGGAGGGTGGTCAGCAGGCGGCACATGATAGATGCGCGTCTCACCTGCGCGGTAGACCATTTCGATCTGACCGGCGGCAGCCAGCGCATCGAACTTTGCCAGCCCCGCCGGATCGTAGAGCGCGCGTTCGAGACGCCCGACGATAACATATTCGATGCCGTAAAGACGCAACATGCGGAGCGTTTCACCGGTATTCGGATCGTTGTAGAGATCACGGATCACCATCTTCCGCGCTTCAATCACCGGTCCCGAGTCGGCCACGCTGCGCTGCTGCGTCATATGCCAGGGCCAGCCGAGCAGCGTCGGCAGACCAGTGTAGACCGACACGCGCCCGCCCCAACGGTATGCTTCCAGGTGCGCCTCCAGCACGATTGGTGTGCCGCGCACATTAGCGCGCAACCATTCAAGCGCAGCAGCATCTTCGGCGAACGTAAAATTGCGGTCATTTTCCGCCCAACCACTGCGCGGCGAGCGCATAAATGCCATGCCATCGAGCGTCGGTCCGATCGTCGAGTCGTAGCGGTCGGCAAGGCGCGCAGGCGTTGCCGTGAGCGGATAGACGAACGCAGCAGCGATCAGCAGCGCAACGGCAGCGCGCCATCCCCAACTCAGAGCGCCAGACCGCCATGCCGCTGTCGCCGACCACATCCAGGAGAGCGCCACACCGCTAACCACGGCAAAAAGCAGCCAGACCTGCATGCCGAACTTGAACACGGTGTTCATCCGGCCAATGTCGCCCTTTGCGACAACGATCTCGATCAGGAAGGTAATGCCGAGCGCGGCAAGGCCCAGCAGCAGCACGAACAGCCTCGTCGCACCAGCGCCAGGGTGAAGAGCGTTGCTGGTCGCTCGCGCCGGCGGATCGTCAACAATGCCGGGAAGCGTCAGTTGTACCGGTCCTGCCTGCTCGACCGCTTCTTCGGCGCCGGATGGCGCAACGACCCCCGCGCGCAGCAGCATGTCGGCGAGGAGCAGAATGCCTCCCGCCAGCAGTAGCGCCTGAAGCGGCAGTGCGGGTATGCTCAGGGTCGCCATGAGTGCCGCCAGCACGATCAACCCGCCGCCAATTGCCGCAGCAACGCGGGCGCTGAGCCTGCCGGTGAGGTATGCCAGCGCCAGTGCGCCGCTGACTGCCAGGAACAACCAGAGACCATGAATCTGCAAAAACTCCGACGTCGGTGTGCGCGACCCATTCCACCACTCGAACCCGGCATAATCCGTGGCGAACCTCTGGATGAAGGGCAGGAACAACAACCGCGACAACACGACCAGCACGGCAGTCAGGGCAATCCACAGCGTCAACGCCCGCTGCGGCGACAAACCCCTCTGGTAGCGGTTCCAGGCGTACACTGCCAGCCCCAGCGCACCAAGCCCGGCGGCTGTCGGGTAATCCCAGGTGTTGGTCGCATACAGCGCGCCAACGGTCAGCGCCAGCAGAAGGATCACCACCGCCAGCGGCGAGAACGCCAGGGAACGAAGCGTCTGTGGGCGATTCCCTGGATGGCGCACCACGGCCACGATCAGGTTCAGCGCCGCCAGAATCAGCGGCAGCGCAAGCATATGCGCGTGAAGGTCGGCGAAGAGGAACGTGAAAAAAGGAAACTCATTGATCGTTCCGTCCCCCAGCCGCATTGCCACCAGCCGGGTTGCGTCCCAGAACGCCCATTCCGCCCGCCCGCGACACTCCTGCTGCGCGGCGTAACTTGCCAGTGCGCGGCACGTTTCCGGCAGTCCAGGGTCCTGTGCGTTGCCGGCGCCGGGGAAGAACCAGACTGCCTGCGCCAGATTGCCTGCGAGCACGGCAAAGAGTGCAGCCGCCACACCCGCGATCATTGCCCGGCGCTCATACGTCTGCCACACGGCAGAGCGCGAGACGACCGCCGCGAACCATCGTTGCCAGCGTGTGTGCGGCTGCGGCTCCAGGGCAACGTCAGGCGTCAGGCGCTTCCGCAGCGCAACCAGGTTATACGCCGCGCCCCACGCGCCGATAGCCGTCAGCGCGGCGAACGTCGGAACCGCCAGGTTGTACGCTGTCGTTGGAACGATGCCGGTCAGATGGATGAGGGTCGCAACCAGCACAAAGCCGAAGTAGTAATAGTTGAGATAGCCGCCGGCGAACCACGGATCATACGGCGGAAACGCCGGACTTTTGACCACTGCCGTCAGGAATGCCAGGTCCATCGGTTTTTCGCCACCGCGCGCCGGGTGCCATAGGTCCGGGTTCAGCGCCCGCAGCAACAGAAACCCAAAGAAGAAGGCAAGAAAGACCCCTTCGGCGGTCAGGATTGCCGTGCGCCGTTGCTGCCAGAAAGCGGCGATCAGGGCGCGGTTCCGGCGCAGCGCCAGCGCGCCTGCACCGACGAACGCAATGGCGCACAGGACAACGCTCCATTTGCCGAACGGCACGAGCGGCGCTTGCAGTGTGCCATGCGCCCCGGACGGACCGACGGACGCCAGCAGCCACGCAGCGTAGGACACAATCAGCAACCCAAGGATTTTCGACAGCGCGTACCCGCGATCCGGCAGCGTCGCCATCCTGCGAAACACGAGCGCGAAGCACGCCATTCCCAACGCTTCGATTGCCAGAATCCAGAACAACCATGGGACCGCATGCGCCGCGCTTGCCGGGTTGAACAACGTCGCCCAATCGCCCGCAGTGCGGTAAAGGGACCACTGATCCTGCGTCAGGCGCAGCGCTGTCGGCGCTTTGTTGACCCGCAGCGTCGTAATTTTGTACACCTCGCCCCACGCCACATCGCCGAGGATCAACTGTTCCGCTCTGGCGCGCGAATAGTCTGCCGTTTTGCGGAAGATCAGGACGCGCGGGTGATCATAAACACTGAAGGCTTCTTCCGCCAGGATCGGCGTGGGTATCTCGATGCCGAACAGTTTCGGAAATGAATAGATATCGGCAACCAGTTCAAAACCCAGGTTCCCCTCGAACAGATGGTAGTAATAACGGCTGAGCGCCGGGTAGCGCATCGGCAGGCGCGTTGCCGAATCGTACACCCGATTGCTGCTGAAGATCAGATAATCGGCGCGGTCGAGTTGATCGAGCAACCCCTCGACCGCCGAGCCGTCGCTGGCGATATACCCATAGTACTTGAGCGGCTCATCTTCGCCGTAGGGTTCGGTGCCGATGCCGATATACTGTCCGGGGTTCTGCCCGTCGATCGGCAGCGGCAGCGGGTCGTCCCAACGCTCAAAGGTGATCACCGCACCGGGGGGAATGTTCTGGTAGATCCATCGCGACGCTTGAATGCGCGAATGAGGTTCTGTATAGATACGGGTGAAGGCAAATGCCCACAGTGCGGTTCCCGCGACTGCGACAATCAATGGCGCGCGCCAGGCGATCCGTCGCCAGCGCGGTCCAACAGCGCACTGCGCTCGGTCCCACAGCGCCAGCAATCCCCCGGCAGCCAGCACGATCAGCAGACCATATAGCAACACGTAGTAGCGCATGGTCATCACGAATTGCCCGCCCTGCCATGCGAAGTAGAAGGCGATCCATGCCCATAGCACGAGCAGGCGCACATCACCGCGCCGCACAATGCGCCATCCGGCGGCGAGCCAGGCGCCCCACGCTGCCATGCCCAGCGGCAGCCCCATCCCCCACAGCACCATGTTTTGCAGCGAGAAAAGGAAGGGAGTGCGCTGCGCCCACTGTTGTGACGGCGGGAAATCCGCCTCGCCGCTGATCAACCGCCCAACCGATGAGATATTGTCGAGAAAACGTGGCTCAGGACGCACATCGAACAGTGACGGACCGGTGAAGGCGTCGGGTTGCAACAACCGGAAGGCGACAACCGTGATGACACCCGCAAGCGCGACACGCCAGGCGAGCGCGAACAGCATCCTGGTTGGCGCCGTCAGCAGACGCGCCAGGATGCCCGGCGTTTCGCCGTCCGCGTACTGCCGCCCGGTTTCTTCCGCCAGTCGCGCAAATGCAGCAACTATCACCGCCAACCCCAGGGTTGCCAGCGTAACGCGGCACGCCATGGCTGCACCAATGCTGAGACCGGCGCCGATGGCGCTGCCGACGCCGCCACCCTGTGCAATGCGCACCGCCCAGTAGATCGAGAGTGTGGTGAAGAATGTGGTGGCGGCATCGACGGTGAAGAAGTGCGACATCTGGATCGGAAACGCCGCCGTCGCGTACAGGAGCGACGCAATCAGACCGGCGCGCCGATCAAACAGCCGCCGACCGATGAGGAAAACGATCACAATCGTTCCCAGGTCGTACAGCATCGAAAGCGTGCGCCCCGTATCGCGCACCATTTCCGGCGAAATACGGTCTGCTCGACCACTCAGGTTCGCCTGGAGTTCAACCGCCACGCGCGTGACTGTCGTAGGGAGCGTGCCATAGACGAAGAAGCGCGACCAGTTGTAGTTGCGCGGATTGAGCGTATTACACCCACTATCGCGGGTTGGTTCCTGCTGATTGAGCGGAATGGGATTGCCTGCGCCGTCGGTCGTGGCGCGTGCCGCGGGAATTCGTCCGTTGATCGCGCAATCGCTGCGCAGGTAATCGCTGAAACTACGCGGAACCTGCAAATTATAGGCAGTAAAGATAATGAATCGTTCGTCGGGATGGAGGTATGACGTGCCATCCCAGGTTGTCAGCGCCATCGAACGGAAAAACGTGCCAACGAACAGGATAAGGGCAAGCCAACCCCAAGGGGACCAGGAGAGACGGCGTGCAGGCGGGTTATCGGGCGAAACAGGGGTTGTGTTCATGCGACGTTACTGCCTGTCGGTGCATGATGCTCAAACGCAGATAGTGTGCCGGGTCGCATTGTGCGTAAGAATGCCGGGCGGTCTGTGCAATCTATCGCACAGCCTGCGTGCATTATAGACATTCTTTTGGCGAACGTCCAACGGAAGATCAGGCGAGAGGTGAGAGGCGAGAGGTGAGAGGTGAGCGGCGAGCGGCGAGAGGGACGAGGCGAGAGAGTCCCGACCAAGGCGTAGCGCGAGATGTATCTCGCATTTGGGGAGAGGCGAGCGGCGAGGGGCAAGAGGCGAGAGGGACGAGGCGAGAGAGGCCCGACCAAGGCGTAGCGCGAGATGTATCTCGCATTGGTGGAGAGGCAAGAGGCGAGAGGCAAGAGGCGGCCCGACCATGGCGTAGCGCGAGATGTATCTCGCATTTGGGGAGAGTTGTGAGAGAGGCGAGGTGAGAGAGTCCCGACCAAGGCGTAGCGCGAGATGTATCTCGCATTTGTGGAGAGGCGAGAGGCGAGCGGCGAGAGGGACGAGGCGAGAGAGTCCCGACCAAGGCGTAGCGCGAGATGTATCTCGCATTGGTGGAGAGGCAAGAGGCGAGAGGCAAGAGGCGGCCCGACCATGGCGTAGCGCGAGATGTATCTCGCATTGGTGGCAAGGCGAGAGGCGAGAGGCGAGAGGCGAGAGGGACGAGGTGAGAGAGGCCCGACCAAGGCGTAGCGCGAGATGTATCTCGCATTTGTGGAGAGACGAGAGGCGAGAGGCGAGAGGTGAGAGAGGCGAGCGGCGAGAGGGACGAGGCGAGAGAGTCCCGACCAAGGCGTAGCGCGAGATGTATCTCGCATTGGTGGAGAGGCAAGAGGCGAGAGGCAAGAGGCGGCCCGACCAAGGCGTAGCGCGAGATGTATCTCGCATTTGGGGAGAGTTGTGAGAGAGGCGAGGTGAGAGAGTCCCGACCAAGGCGTAGCGCGAGATGTATCTCGCATTGGTGGAGAGGCAAGAGGCGAGAGGCAAGAGGCGGCCCGACCATGGCGTAGCGCGAGATGTATCTCGCATTTGTGGAGGGGCGAGGGGAATAGCGTAGCGCGAGATTTATCTCGCATTTGTGGAGAGGCGAGAGTTGAGAGCGGCGAGCGGCGAGAGGTGAGAGGTGAGAGAGTCCCGACCAAGGCGTAGCGCGAGATGTATCTCGCATTTGGGGAGAGGCGAGAGAGGGGAGCGGTGAGCGGTGAGCCACATTGCATGGTGCACGCTGAACCTGGGAAGGTTCGCAGGAGCAAGCGAACCGCTTGCCCACACCCGCCAATCAGCTTTCCCGGCGGGAAGGAATCGTGATTGCTCCAGAGACGCCGCCCGACTCAAGGGTCTTTGGGGTAAAAGGTTGAGATTGCAACGGGTGTTCCACGTTCTCTTCGTCCTCTGTGCCTCTGTGGTTCAACCGGCAGGTGAAAAGGTGCAGCGAGGCACGAGGCGAGGGACAAGAGACACGAAATAAGGACGTGCGCGATCATGGCAGTCCCAGGACGGGCCATCCGGCAACCGAATCGCCCAGGTGTAATGTCAGACCACGCGCCCCAACGGGCACATCAAAGATCACCGGCACGCTCACCTGTCCGATTCGGGGGGGAATGGCTTCATCGAGGCTGAAGTCGCCATACCTGCCGCGCCCGAATGTTTCCAGGTATAACGTCGAGAGAGCAGGTTCGGGAAGGTAGCGGTTGCCCTGATCGTCGATCAGCACGAACAGTTCGGGTGGCGCGGGAATGGCTGCGTCGCCGCCATTCCCCACTGCCACGAGCGCCAGAACGAAGCGCCCATCCGGCTGCCGCGATCCAATCGCGCCGTTGAGAACAAGTGTGTGATCGGGTCGTAACAACGTCAATGTCCAGGCATCCCGCAGAATGACCGTCCCCACCGGGAGCGTCGGCAGCGGTGTGGAGGTGGGCAAAGGTGTCAGGGTTGCTGGAGGAGAGGGTGCGCCGGTAGGCGCAATCGTCGCAACGGGCGACTCACGCAGTGCGGCTGGCGTTGCGGGAACGGTCGTTAGCGAAGATGCCGGAAGGTTGGGCGAAGGCGTGGAGGATGCCGGTCCGCCAACCGGTTCTGGCGTTGCCAAAATCAGCGTTGACGTCGGACGGATCGCTCCACCTGGAAAACGTGCATTCGTCAGGAGCGCTGCGACGATCAGCAGCGACGCACCGATTGCTGCAATGCCGATCCAATTGTATCTGCTGAAAGAAAGTGGCGCGGTTGGCGTTGGTTGAGGCGGTATCGTCCGCTCAGCAGGTGCAGAGGATGCACCTGCCGACGCTGTGGAAAGGGATGCTGGGGCTGGCGGTGTAATGCGCGGCGCTCCCGGTGATGATGGTAAGGCGGGAGGCGAAGGCGGCAGTGAGGCGGTTGGCGCAGTTGCCGAATCACGTGGCGCTGCACCGGGTTGTGTAGCAGGCATAGACGCGACAGACGCTGATGACGAGGCGGGGGGAGGCGGTTGTGCCATCGTCGAAGATGGTTCGGCAGGCGCTGCTCCAGGCGTTGCCGTAGATCGCACAAGGGCGACGATGCGACGCAATGCGGCGCGGCGTTCCTGTTCATTCTCGGCGACATCAGCGAGCGCGCGCCACACCCATGGGTTGTTGGGGTGCTGTGTTGCCAGGGCGCGTAACAATATCCGCGCGCGCCGTATGTCGCCCTGTTGACGCAACCGCGTTGCTGCGTTCAAGAGCGAGCGCACGGCAGCGGGGGAGAGCGGGTTGCGTGGAGTGTCGCTCATAGTCTGGGGCTGAGAGGGGGATCGAGAACTGAGAACCGAGAACTGATAGAGCGATCAACCTGAACCTGGACAATCAAGGATGTGCAGGGGCTGGCGTTGGCTGAGCCTGTCGGAGCCAACGCCAATCACAAGACGATCAACATAGGCAAGATTGTTCAATGTCATATGAGAACCGGAGTCAGGGGTTAGAGGTTAGGAGTTTAGAAAAACCTGCCCATCTGTACTCTTCGCGTCTTTCACCTGTCCCTTCCTACGTGCAACGCAAGACCTGCACCTGGCGCATGGGCGCTGAGCCTGCCGAAGCAGACCTGCCCATAGCGCGCCCCTACCGGTTATTTTCTCGTGTTGAATGTGCACCGTGCGCGTGGGCGCGCCACCGGTGCGGACGGCGCATCCACGAAGAACACGAAAGCGCACGAAGGATAGATGACACGCTTAACCTTTCCCCACCTTTCCCCTCTCCCCTCTCCCCTCTCCCCTCTCGCCTCTTGCCTCTCCACCAATGCGAGATACATCTCGCGCTACGCCATGGTCGGGCCGCCTCTTGCCTCTCGCCTCTTGCCTCTTGCCTCTCGCCTCTTGCCCTTCTTCACCAATGCGAGATACATCTCGCGCTACGCCTTGGTCGGGCCGCCTCTTGCCCCTCGCCTCTTGCCTCTTGCCCCTCGCCTCTCACCTCTCGCCTCACGCCTTGCCACCAATGCGAGATACATCTCGCGCTACGCCTTGGTCGGGACCCTCTTGCCTCTTGCCTCTTGCCTCTTGCCCCTCGCCTCTCACCTCTCGCCTCACGCCTTGCCACCAATGCGAGATACATCTCGCGCTACGCCTTGGTCGGGACTCTCTCACCTCGCCCCTCTCGCCGCTCGCCCCTCCCCAAATGCGAGATACATCTCGCGCTACGCCATGGTCGGGACTCTCTCACCTCGCCCCTCTCGCCGCTCGCCCCTCCCCAAATGCGAGATACATCTCGCGCTACGCCTTGGTCGGGACTCTCTCACCTCGCCCCTCTCGCCGCTCGCCCCTCCCCAAATGCGAGATACATCTCGCGCTACGCCATGGTCGGGACCCTCTCACCTCGCCCCTCTCGCCTCTTGCCTCTCCACCAATGCGAGATACATCTCGCGCTACGCCATGGTCGGGACCCTCTTGCCTCACGCCTCTTGCCCCTCGCCTCTCCCCTCTCACCTCACGCCTTGCCACCAATGCGAGATACATCTCGCGCTACGCCATGGTCGGGACCCTCTTGCCTCACGCCTCTTGCCCCTCGCCTCTCCCCTCTCACCTCACGCCTTGCCACCAATGCGAGATACATCTCGCGCTACGCCTTGGTCGAGACCCTCTCGCCTCTCGCCTCTCGCCTCTCCCCAAATGCGAGATAAATCTCGCGCTACGCCTTGGTCGGGACTCTCTCACCTCGCCCCTCTCGCCGCTCGCCCCTCCACAAATGCGAGATAAATCTCGCGCTACGCTATTCCCCTCGCCCCTCGCCTCTCCCCTCTCACCTCTCACCCCTCGCCTCGTTATGGCACTCTCCCGATCACGATGAACCCCTGATCCGGCTTATTGCGGGCAAATAGCATCAGATCGGTCGCGCCCGGCGCCACGTCGAACACCAGGTAGACGCTGGTTGTCAACCCGTTAGCGGGAATGGGTGTTTCGTGCCCGACATCAGCATTAACACCGGGGCGCACGGCTGCGCTCGACACCTCCGGGCGCGCTTGATAGACCCGCCCCTGCGCGTCCTTGAGCACAAAGAAGTCGCGTGGCAGGGGTTGATTTGTGCCCGTATTGTTCGCAACGAACACGAGCACGTGCAGGAATGTGCCTTGCTCAGCAGTAAAATTGCCGACCTTCGGACCGAGCGACAGCGCGTACAACTGGTTCGGATAGGTATAGTTCCAGCCGTCCGCCTGGAGGATCGTTCCAATTGCCGCCGGCGCCGGCTGCGCCTGCTCGGGCGGTGTGACAGGCGCCGGTTCTGGGGTGGGTTGCTCGGTTGGCGGTGCTACGGTCGGTTCCACACCCGGGGTCGTCTCTGGTGTTGCTTCGGAAGGTTGCGGCGTTACCTCAGCAACAGGCGGAACCGCCCCCCCTTCGGGCGTGGCAGCTTCACCTCCCGCGCCCGGTGCCGTTGTGGGCTGCTCAACGACCTGTGTGGGCGGCGTTGGCGCGGGTCCGCCGCCTGGAGGGAAGAAGAGTTGAATGATCAAGAACACGATCAACACCAGCGCAATAACGCCGAGGAGAATCCAGAGGAGCGGGCTTGGACCGCGACGCGCCGGCTCCTCCTCTTCGTCCTCGTCGCGCGCGCGCGCAGGTGATGAACGCGGTGGAGTTGGCGATGAACGCGGCGGAGTTGGCGATGAACGCGGCGGCATCGGCGGCAGTTTCCCGGCGTCTTCCGGCGGCGTGTCAGCGCGCGGCGGCGGCGTGGCGCGCGGCAGCGCATCGTAGTCGTCGAAGGCGCTGTCGAGTTCGGCGGCAAACTTCTCTTCATCGGTCATTGGCGATGCGGGTTTTGCCTGCGCCTCAGATGCAGGCGGCGGCGAAGGCGGCGCTTCGGTTGGGCGTTCGCTCTCGCGCTTTGGCAACGGCGCCCCCATTGCCTGCAACCCCTTGATCGCCATCTCATTGTTCGGATCGAGTGCAATGACACGCTCGAGCGCCGCGCGCCGTTGTTCCGGTCCCTCGGCGACCCCTGCGAGCCATAGCCATGCCTGCACGTTATCAGGCTCCTGGCGGGTAAGCAGACTGAACAGATTGCGCGCTTCCTCACGGTTCCCTTCGCGCGCCGCTTCGATCCCTAGCTGCAAAAGAGTTTCTGGCTCCGCCATGAGCGTTCCTTCCTGCTGAAGCAGCGGGTGTCAGTGCAAGTTGCGGGTGAGTGGAAATGATCGTATCGTTCCCCCTCAATCGGCGTTATTCTACCACACGCATGAATAAAGTCAACACCTTTTTTGAGACATGACGCGCTAAAAAGGGAAAGAGAGCGCTCATGCTCGTGAAAAGTGTAATTGCTTACGTCAGAGTGTTATTTTGTTTGAAATGAGATAGTTAGGGAAAGAGGAGTTGTAAATTACAAGAGGAAAGAAGGGAGCAGGTTGAAGGCAGGGGCGCGCCCGTCAGTATATTGCAGGTCGCGCATTGCACGTGGGATGGCGCACGGGGACGCCCGCGCACCCGGGAGTAGACGGGTTGCGTGTTGCACGTAGGAAGGTGAAGCAAGGCACGAGGCGCAGGGCGCGAGGCGAGAGGAGAGAAGCAAAAGGGGAGAAGACGAGATTCTCAGGTGTCGAGGTTTTTAGAAACGAAGAAGTTGACTCGCAACTCTGCGGGGAGGTGACGGTGCAACGCGAGCAAAAATCGACCCCTGTGAGGGAAGGCGAGAGGGGTGAGCAGAGGGCAGGCTGCAAGCGCGAAGGTGAAAGACGTATCCGACCCTTGAGGTCTCCGCCATGTATCTGCCCTTCATCAGTACACGTGATACCAATGACGATTGAAGATGCCGCATGCGTGTCATTCCGAGCCCTTCGCTTCGCTCAGGGTAAACGCAGCGAGGAATCTGAGCGGGTCGCGCCCGACTCCTCGCGCTGCTCGGGGTGACCATGCCGGATGGTCACAGGTCATTGGTATGACCGTTGGAAGGGATCGCGCTTGCTTTAGAGATGCCGCCCGACCTCAAGATTCCTGGCAGGAAAGGTTGAGGGCACAACGTTCGGAGGGGCGCATCACGTGCTTCTCTGTGCCCTCTGTGACTCTGTGGTCGCAGAGGTGAACGGCACAGGTAGAGACGGGGCGCATCACGTGCTTCTCTGTGCCCTCTGTGACTCTGTGGTCGCAGAGGTGAACGGCACAGGTAGAGACGGGGCGCACCTGGTGGGCGCCCGCAAGAGATTGGTACGGAACGGCGCATGACTCGATGATTCATCCTGCCTTCGCATTTTCTGAAGAATCATTTGCTACAGTCGTGCCAGAGAAATCGATAATAGAAAGGCTGGATATGCAGGCGACATCTTCTGTTCCACATGCAGGCGGCGTTCAGCGGCAGCGGCTGTCTCGACGCCGGATGCTCTGGATTGTGTTGCTGTTGCTGATTCTTGTCGGCATCGGCGGGATCGCATGGCGCGCCACAACGGTTGCTCCCGTCCCGGCGGCAACGGCGCCGGTGTTGCGGGAAACGCTGACGGAAACGGTCAGCGGCAGCGGTTCGGTGCAACCGGCGCGCGCACTCGATGTGGTCTTTGTCGCATCGGGCGAAGTCGCTGAGGTGCTGGTCGAAGTTGGCGATGTCGTGCGCGCCGGGCAGTCGCTGGCGCGCCTGGACACAACGGAACTGGAATTGCAACTGGCGCAGGCGGAGGCAAATCTGAAATCGGCTGAAGCGCGCCTGGCAGCCGCGCGCGGGGAAGGCGCATCGGAACTGGATATTCGCCAGGCGCAACTGTCGCTTCAGGCTGCCGAGATTCAACTGGCGAAGGTCAGCAAGGGCAATGCCACTGCTGCCAACATTCGTAGCGCGCAAGCAAATCTCGAGTCGGCGCGCGCGCCTTGCAGTGCGGTTGGCGGGGTGGCTGCGGCTGATGGCTAGTGGATCCGAGTGTGGCGACGCTGCGGGCGCAGGTGCGCGGCGGGGGGACGGTCGCGCACCTGCGTCAGTGTCTGCCGCGACACGTCCGCTTATACCAATTACGATTGAAGATGCCGCATTCTTGTCATTCCGAGCGGGTTCGCGCAAGACCCCTCGCTCTGCTCGGGGTGACAATGCCGGATGTTTACAGGTAATTGGTATTACTTGTGAGCAGTTTGCGGAAGAGTCGGTGGCAGGAGGCAGACATCCGCCCGTGGCTGGCGGAGCGTCTCTCCCTCGCTCAACCGCTTCGTGAGACGGCATAATGGGACATCGATTGGCAAAGTTCGCGCCTGCGGCCCTCGCCCCGCCCCGTCATCAGCGCTGCTGGAGTCGCCTCGGGCGCAACTTCCTGGAGGTTGCTGATCGGTGAGCCACGTTTGGCGCATGGGGCGCAGATTTGTTCGCACTCATCAACATGTGTGGTTCACGTTTGGCGTCGCTTCCGCGACAGGACGATCAATCGCGCCATGCTCCAGGTGGCGATGGGTCCGGTCCGGGCAACGTTCCACACGCTCCTGGTGCAGAGAACGCGGCGCTGGAGTGCGTCCGACGGGATGGATCAAGCGCTGCTCGACCACGAAGACACGCGCTCTGGGCGTTTGCCCGCGAGGAGCGGATCGATCTAACGAAGCATGCGGCTAAACAGGCGCTGCGCCGGGCGTGTGCTGCGGCGCAGGCACGCGCCTGAAGCGCGGCGGGCAATCTCTTCATCAGGCGAGCCAGACGCATCGAGAAGAAGATCTTTCGGTGGAGAACACTGGTCACGTGGGCTCTTACGCTCATTGAGCAAAACGCACCTGTCTTTCCGTAACCACAACGAATCGGTCTGCCAATTGTTCAGCGTAGCCTCCAAGCAAACGCTGAAGGACGGCAATTTTACTCGCCGCTCGTTCATCTTCAAGGCGCAAAAGC
Source organism: Roseiflexus castenholzii DSM 13941 (assembly GCF_000017805.1). Classification (GTDB taxonomy): domain Bacteria; phylum Chloroflexota; class Chloroflexia; order Chloroflexales; family Roseiflexaceae; genus Roseiflexus; species Roseiflexus castenholzii. Next base: position 715,765 of record NC_009767.1, read on the forward strand.
ACAACACCTCTATGCAGACGTTTCTCCCGGTATACTTCCTCGCCGAAGTCTTTGTCATTCGTGATCAAAATCCAATTCTCACTGTACGCTTTCGCAATCACATCATCGTCGTCCATGCCGCGGGCCTCATCGTACACCGAGAAAACGTCGTGCTGCTGTTCGTGTAACCAGCGCACTACTGCTGGACCCGTGCATTCATCAACAAGAAAGCGCATTCAAGCAGATTCCCCTAACGGCATAAACGACGTGCTCGCCAAGGCTTTCGTAGCAAACAGCAGACACGCTTGAATGTCTTCATGAGTCAGCCCGTTGTATTCTTCCAAAATTTCGGAAATAGTTGCGCCATGAGCCAGCAAATTAAGGATATATTCTACTGTCAGTCGCGTTCCCCTAATAACAGGTTTCCCTGCCATCACCTTGGGATTGAGCGTAATACGTTCAAGAAGTTGTTGTTCTTTCATCGCTTTATTTCATTATCGTGAGCGCATGATCAAAAGTTATGCTCGGCGCTTGATCGGAAACTATGCTCTCGGATAGAGACGATTATGGAACATCGTCGCCGAACTGAGAGAGGTGAACGCCTCACTCGATTCTGGATCGCAATGACATTCACGAACCGTCGGTCTATTGCGGCTGGTCCAGGCAATCGAGCATTCCACCACTTTATGTCTCAGATCTGATGGCTTCGAAGTTTTCCGCCAGCCAGCGTAACTTCTTCAGATCTTGTTGTGCGACCGGCTCATCCAAACGCGCCAGATCGGCTTCTGCGCCAACCGTAGACGCAGCCCTGGAACATCGTTTCACCAGGTCAATCTCAGCCGTGCAGTCAGACAGATTCCGGCCGCTATCCTGATTAGGTTGCGTGTGTAGTTAAACTTTCCATACACGGAAATATTCCGTCTACTCCCCCTCGAGAAACGATGACGGAATGCCGACGATGATCCTGCGTCATCTGCGCTCCTGCCGATTGTATCCTGCCGTGATCCTGCTGTCAATGATGTCGTCTGCTCTGCGCGCTCTCAAACGGTGTGGCACGTGGTGAGAGGTGAGTGGGAAGAGTCCAATGTCGAGCCAGCCTTGTTGCCGTGAATCGGACAGGATGCGGATTGGTCAACCGCCGCCCACAATCAACCGGTGAGTCTTTAGCAGCGATTCCGCGATAATGCTGGTCATTTCATCTCTGCGCTCGCCGATTCTATCTGAGCAAGGCATTGATTCTCCGGCTGACGATTGAGGGTGAGAACCGTATCAAGATCGAAGCGGGCGTCTTCACTGAACCTGAGCCAGCGCAGGTTGCGTTGTTTGACGAACGGCACGAAATTGACAGTGAGCGGCGGAGGAAGGACGACGCGATGATCGAAGCGTCGCCTGGCTCGACCGCATTTCGCCACCTGCCGGTCGGCTGGACGCAAAAGCTGGGATGCGCTCCAGGTTCTTTGCCTGCGCCTGCTGGACACGCGCGCTGCGCGACCACTGTGCCATGGTGCTGCACCGTCCGCCGGGTTCACCGATCAGACGGCGCCGGTGCTGACACTCATCACGCAGTTCGGCGGCGGCAAGACGCACACCCTGACCATGCTCTATCACTTCTGTCACTGAAGCGAAGGCGCGCGATTATCTGCGCGTGTGCTTTGAGGGGTGCTGCCCGTTTCACCCGGCGACCCTCTCGGTCTTCCAGCGCGCATGGCAGGCGCTCCCGCAGACCAGCAGACGCGCGGTACGCAGGCGATGCTGGCGCAGTGGATTGCTTATGCGTACCGCGATGGCTTCCAGAGCGCCCGGCGCAAATCGCTCATTCCGTCTGACCGGCGCATTCCCCCGAAGTGTGGAACCGCCTGGGGCGCGGCTGATTGCCAGTCTGCGCACCGGTGAATCCGTGCAGATCAGCGCAGGCATCCGCGCCGTCTTTTCGGCGAGCGCCGCCGACAGCGTTATCGCCACGCTGCGTCAGACCCTCGACAAATTGGGGACGGCAGGATGATCACGGTTGATTGAGAGACGCAAGTGCGGGAATCAGCATTTCACTTTATAAGCGGTGGGGTGTACCAGATAAGCGCGGGGGGCGCCATCGGCAGCGATCAGGTTCAGTTGGTGCATCTGCCGCTGGTGATCCGGTAAGAGGCAATTATGACTCACCAGGCAACCTGAAGCGGGCGCTGCATCTGCCATTTCTGCGCCGCTTCAGGCTGCCGCGCCACTTCACACCGGTTACGACCGCTGCACAAGCGCGGATCGATGACGTTGCGCAAGCCATCCCCCAGCCGCACGACGATAGACACGACACCTCAACGATACCGTCCCTGTTGCATCAATGGTCCACATCACATCGCCGACGATTGTCCGCGCGCCGCTGCCGTGCGGGCGGTATCACCGGCGGGTTGCGCGTCTACAAGGCTACTATTTTCCCACCGTACTTCGTCTGACAGGCAGCGATGCAATCAGCGCCGCGCGGAAGGCATCGTAGCCTGCACCATCTTTATGATTCTCTCATTTCCTTTTCTTGAAACTCTCGGCGTGACCAGGCGATTGGCGCTGACACGCGGGCATGACGACCCGTGCAGATGGCAGGAATACGCCGGAGCATGCGGCGATAATGGCGTGTCACGCCGCAGTTCATCGACAAAGTACAGCGTTTGCATGCCAGGGAGGTGTGATGATGGATGTTTAGCGCACAACGCCTATCGCGTCTGAGCGTGCTGGAACTGCCCGCCGTGCGTGGTTCTTGCTCATTGCATTCATAAGTTGGGGATCTCGTTGCATTCCTTGCGAGGACAACTCGTTCGAGTCAACCGCATGCAGCAGTGAGACGCGCCTCTTACCCGTCTATCTCGCTCCACTCCGCCCCCAGCAGTTCACGCACATTGCCGATAAAGGGGATCGCGCCGTAGCGCCCGAGGATATCGTCTTTCTCGAATGAGGCGTCGTTGCGCACGATCTTGCCGTCGATGCGATATTCCAGGGGCGAGGAGAGGTCAGATGTGCGGCGCGACGTTCTCCGCCCTCACCCTCACTCCCACCGGCGCTCATCGACGAACGGTTTTGCGCCTTCGGGCAGGGAAAGCACAATCTCGACGCGGCAGTGGATCTTGAGCGCGTCGTACAACGCCTGTTCGGCAGACTGCCGCAGCGACGTTGCATCAGCATCCGCCGTTGGCACAATCCGACAGATCATGTCGTCGCGGTGATGCTCACGGACGACGACCGCCTGATACGCAGCAACTCCCTGAAGCGTGCGAATGGCTTCTTCGACGTGCCGGGGATGGACGAAGAGACCGCGCACCTTCACGCTGTCGCCGCTGCGACCAAGCCATCCGACCAGGCGCGGCGTCGAGATGATCGTCGGCGTCCCCGGTTCCATCAGCGCCGACAGATCGCCGACGGCGAAGCGCACCAGAATATAATCGCGGCGAAACAGTGTCACGACGACATCGCCAGTCTGACCAGGGGGCAGTGGTGCTCCGGTGTTCAGATCACAAATCTGAACCAGCGCATCATCCGGCAGATGCCATCCCTGTCGTTCTGGACCGTTGTACCCCAGGTTGCCGGTTTCGGCGGCGCCGTAGCCGTCGTAGACCAGAATGCCGTACTGTTCCTCGAAGAGCGCCCGCAGCGAAGGGGGCAGCGGCTCAGCCGCGACGAAGGCTTTGTTGAGGGTCCAGGAACGTGGATCGTGCCCCTGTTCCGTGGCGCGCTCCAGCAACGCTTTCAAGTAACTGGGCAATCCGGCGTATGCCGTGACGCCAAGGTGCGCCATTGCGTCGATTTGCTGCGCCTGATTGCCGATCCCGGCAGGAATGACGGTGCAGCCGATTGCCCGCGCGCCTTCTTCGAACATGACCCCGGCAGGAGTCAGATGATACCCAAAACAGTTCAGCACGATGTCGCCAGGAGCGAACCCGGCAGCGCGAAAGGCTGGCGCCCAGCGCCACGAATCCGGCTCGTCCGGCTCCGGGTCGTAGATCGGTCCCGGTGACTGAAAGATCCGCCGCAGGGCGGAAAGCGGCACGGTGAGCATGCCGCCCAACCCCGGACCCTGGCGATGAATCTCTACCAGCTGCTCTTTCCGCAGAATCGGCAGCCTGGCGAGGTCCGCCGTCGTCTGAATGTCGTCCGGCGTCAGACCGGCAGCCTCCATGCGGCGTCGAAACGCCGGAGAGCGGTCGTAGCCGTAGGCGACTATGTCGCGCACCCGTTGGTCGAATCCCGCGTAAAACGCACCGATATCCATAGATTGTCCCCGGCGCTAAGAAAGCCAGCGTTTTCGGCGCTTATACGTCTTGACTTCACGGTAACTCTTGCGCCGACCGACTTCGTTGAGACCCAGGTAGAACTCGCGCACATCCGGGTTGTCTTTCAGGTCGGCGGGCGATCCTTCGAGCACAATCCGACCGTTTTCCATGATATAGGCGTAGCCTGCGACCTCAAGCGCGAGTCGCGCATTCTGTTCCACCAGCAGGATTGTCGTCTGGCGTTCTCTGTTGATCTGTCTGATGATCCGAAAAATCTCTTCGACAAGGAGCGGCGCCAGTCCTAACGATGGTTCATCAAGCAGAATCAACTGAGGATGCGCCATCAGCGCCCGACCGATGGCGAGCATCTGCTGCTCGCCGCCGCTGAGAAAGCCCGCAACCTGTTTCCGTCGTTCCTTCAGGCGGGGAAAATATGTGTAGACCAGCTCCAGGTCCTGATCGAAGCCGCGCAGGCTGCGGGTGTATGCCCCGGCGCGCAGGTTCTCTTCGACTGTCAGGTGCTCGAAAACGCGCCGCCCTTCCAGCACCTGGAAGATGCCCATCCGCACAATCTCGGCGGCATCCTTTTTGTGGATTGGTTGACCGAGGAAACGTATCTCGCCATCGGTCACCGCGCCATTTTCCGGCTTGAGCAGACCGGAAATCGCCTTGAGTGTCGTGCTCTTACCGGCGCCGTTCGAGCCAAGGAGCGCGACGATGCTCCTTTCCGGCACGTTGAGCGATAACCCTTTGAGGACGAGGACGACATCGTTGTAGATGACCTCGACATTGTTGAGGGAAAGCATTGGCTGCATGGGAACACGATCTCCTCAGGCGTCGGGCAGGCGAAGGCATTGCCGTCGCCTGCCCGGCCACACGTCATGCTGCGGGCTTGTGGATCGCCTCTTGAGCGTCCAGGGTGGGGGCGCTCTGATACTCAACGCGCATGCTGCACGAGAGGATTTTGCCAGAAAATGCTATCCTTGCGAAACAAAGTATCGCCCCTGCGCCAGCGTCGCCTCCAGGCGCATCCCCCGCAGCTACTTTGCGCTAATGAAGTCGGTGATCGCCACCCACTTGCCGTTTTCGACGCGGAACATCCGCAGCGCCTTTACGCCTGCGTGGTCGGTTGTACTGAAGACCACCGGCGGCGTAACCCCACCGGTCTCAATCGGTCCCATCGTCTCGAGAGTGTTTTTGATATTCTCGCCGGTCAACTCTTTCCCGTCCTTCAGCGTTCGCTCGATCCCGGTCACCAGGATGGACATCGCCGTCCAGCCCTGAACGAAGGTGCTATCGGCGCCACCGTAGTCGATCCCTTTCTCCTTTGCAAATTCGAGCGCCACTTTTGCGCCTTCACCTTCGGGACTGAACGGAATGGCGCCCACCACGCCTTCGGCATCGGCGCCCGCCAGTTTGATCAACAGTTCGTTGGCGCACCAGTTCAGGCAGACGAACTGCACATCAAGCCCCAGGCTTTTGGCATTCTTGATGGCCAGCGCCGCAGGGCTTGAGACATTCTGGAGAAAGACATAGTTGGCGCCATAATCGCGGATCTGCGTCAACTGCGGCGTCAGGTCGGTGGCGCCGCGCGGCGAAGGAACCTCCAGCGGCGTCTCGATGCCGTTGGCAGTGGCGAAGGCAGTCCCATCAGCAAGCGGTGAACGTCCGAAAGGACTGTCGTTGATGAGGTACGCGAATTTGGGCGTGCCGCTCTTCCCCTTCGCCTTCCAGTCGTCCAGCGCCCACTTCATAGCAATGATCAGTTGATCCGAGTAGGTTGGAGCGACCAGAAAGTTGTAAGGCGTTTCAGCCGGATTTGCCAGCGCTGCCGAGTATGATGCCGAAATGAAGGGGATTTTGTCTGCGGTAATCTTGCCCTTGAGCGCTTCGGTGTCGCCGGTGCCCCAACCGGAGAAGACGATCACGCCGTCCTGGGTGACGAATTGCGTATAGAGTTCCTCGGCGCGCGGCACTTCATAGGCGTAATCCTGGCTGATCAGTTGCAACTGGCGCCCCGCCACGCCGCCATTGGCGTTCTTCCAGTCAACGAAGGCAATCTGTCCTTTGGAGTAGGGTGTTCCGACATCCGCCGTCGCTCCGGTGAGATCGAAGATGGCGCCGATCTTGATCGGCGGACCGCCGGTTGTCGCTCCGCCGCCTGCCGCAGGCGGTTGCTGCGGCTGACCCCCACATGCCGCCAGCAGCATTGCCAGCGCCAGCATCAGTGCCGGCAGATTGAACCGTCGTCGTTCGTTGCGCATTCCGTCCTCCTTGTCATCACCTAATAACTGAACGGCCATAACCGGAAGTAATCCTTGACGTTGCGCCACATTTTGACAATCCCTTCTGGTTCGAAGATCAGAAAGAGCACGATAGCCAGTCCGAATGCGCCTTGCTGAATATACGGCAGATAGGTGTTGATATCCGGCACAACACCGCTGATCGCGCGCGCCAGGTTCGAGAGCAGCGCCGGCAGCAGCGTCATGAACGCCGCACCGTAGATCGACCCCGAAACGCTCCCCAGACCGCCGATAATAATCATTGCCAGGTAAAGGATGCTCGTGTCAATCGTGAAGCGTTCCCACGAAATAATGCTGCGGTAGTGCGCCGTCAGCGCGCCCGCCAGCCCCGCGAAGAACGACGATGTGGCAAACGCCAGCAACTTATAACGAAAGAGATCAACGCCGATGACCTGTGCAGCAATATCCTGGTCACGAATTGCCACGAATGCGCGTCCGGTTCGGCTACGGAAGAGGTTACTCACAAACACGACGGTAAGGATGAGAAATCCGACCGTCACCCAGTAGAACGCAAAATCGTTGTTGCCCAGCGCCGATAGCGGGAAGCCAAAGAGATTGTTCGCCGCCTGCGGCAAGGTCAGCGACTCGCCGATGCCGAGCAGTTTGCCGTGCGTCAGCAGCCAGATAATAATCTCCTGCGCCGCCAGCGTGGCAATCGCCAGGTAGAGACCCTTGAGCCGCACCGACGGCAACCCGAAGAACGCGCCCACCAGCGCCGTAAAGCCACTGGCGACCGGAATGGTAACCCACATCGGCGCATCGAGTCGCGCCGCGAGCAGACCGGCGGTATAGGCGCCGACCGCCAGGAAGCCGCCGTGACCGATGCTGATCTGACCGGTATAACCCACCAGAATGTTCAAGCCAATTGCGCCGATAGCAGCGATCGCAATCGTATTCGCCAGGTTCAGCCAATAGCGGTCTGCGAACCATGGAAAGGTCAGGACGGCGATAAGCACCAGCGCAATTCGCAATCGCTGAACCCAATATGGGCGCAACGCCATATCACCGGCATACGACGTGTGGAACGTCCCGCTCTGCATAGAGGCGCCCCCATTTCTTACACGCGCTCGATGATCCGCTGACCGTAGAGACCGTATGGGCGTATCAGGAGGATGAAAAGCAGAATGATGAAAGGCGCAACCTCACCCATGCCGAGTTCAGGCGGCAGATATCCGCCGGCGAACGATTGGAGCAACCCGATGATCAGCCCACCGACAATCGCGCCCGGAATGCTGTCGAGACCACCAAGGATCACTACCGGAAAGACCAGCAATCCGACGCGAGCGATCTGCCCGGAGACGCCGCCGAAGATGCTCATCAACAGAATGCCGCCAACCGAGGCGGTCACAGCGGCAATAGCCCAGGCGACCGCCCACACCTTCTTGACGCTGATGCCCATGCTCAACGCCGCCTGTTGATCGTCCGCAACGGCGCGCATGGCGATACCTTCGCGGCTGTAGCGAAAGAAGAGGGTCAGCAGGGCAAAGAGGGTCAACGCCAGCGCAAACGCCCACAGGCGATCCACGCTGACGCTGGCGCCGAACAACGCGATCGTATCGCGGGGAAGGAACTGTGGCGCCGTTCGTGGCGTCACTCCCCATATCGCGCCGATGATCGCGCGCAGCAACGACGATAGCCCGATAGTAACCATAATAACCGAGATGACCGGCTCGCCAATGAGCGGGCGCAGCACCATCTGCTCGATCAGCACGCCAACGAGCGCGGCCAGCGCCACGGCGACGATCACGCCAAGAGGCCACCACAAGCCGATCATCTCTACGGTGGTGTACGTCAGGTACGCGCCGATCAGCAGCAACTCGCCCTGCGCAAAGTTGATTACGTCGCTGCTCTTGTAGATCAGCACAAATCCGAGCGCCACCAGCGCGAAAATGGCGCCGTTGGCGACCCCGCTCAGCGTCAGTTGCACGAATTTTTCCATACGCTGCCCCGAGATAGTTCACCAATTTCCATCAGCAGGACGCACCGGGCAAAACGCGCGGGAATACCGCCAACGCCGCTCGTCGTCAATCTTACCGTGCCAGCGCGCGTTCCAGCCGACTGTCAGACGCGGCGAACTCTGATTCCTCCAGGTCCTCGATGTGCAACCGCGTCTTGATCAGCGCCGTGCGTCCGTCCTGATAGGTGATCGTCGTTTCGACCTCCATCTCGTGCCGATCACCATACAGCGCCTCCACAATATCGTGGTAGCGCTCTGCCACCAGACGGCGCCGGACCTTGCGCGTGCGGGTCAGTTCGCCATCATCGGCGTCGAGTTCCTTATGGAGCAACAGGAAGCGCCTGATGCGCGCGGCTGCGGGCAGATCGGCATTCGCGCGCTCGACATCTCTGCGGATCAGGGCGTACACCTGCGGCTTCTGGGCAAGATCGGTGTAGGTGGTGTAGGAGAGTTGGGCATTTTCTGCCCATTTGCCAACATTGGCGAAGTCGATGTTGATGATGGCGGTGACGAAGGGCCAGTTGCCGCCGAAAACCACCGCTTCTTTGATGTAAGGGCTGAATTTCAGTTTGTTCTCGATGAACTGCGGCGAGAAAATCGTGCCATCCCGCAGCGTCATCACATCTTTGGCGCGATCAATGACGACCAGATGCCCGTCTTCGTCGAAGTAACCCGCATCGCCGCTGTGCAACCAGCCATCCTTGAGCGTTTCGGCGGTCGCTTCAGGATTTTTGTAGTACCCGATGAACACCGATGGGCTTTTGACCAGAATCTCGCCGTTTGCGGCAATGTGCACCTCGGTGTTGGGCAGCGGTGTGCCGACCGTCTGAAACTTGATCTGTCCGTCCCGGTGGATCACGCTCAGACCGGCGCTTTCGGTCTGACCGTAAACCTGTTTGAGGTTGACCCCGATGGCGTGGTAGAAGCGAAACACATCGGGACCAAGCGCCGCACCGCCCGTGTAGGCGCGTTTGAGGAAACGCAACCCCAGATGATCCTTCAATTCCTCAAAGACAAGGAGGCGCGCCAGGGTGTACTTCAGCCGCAGAAACAGACCGGGCGCAACGCCGTTGAAGCGCGCGTCCGCCATCGCGTACCCCTGCCGCACCGCCCATTCGTAGGCTGCCCGTTTAAGCCGTGTGCTGTCCTGAATCTTCACCTGCACCTGCGAGAGCATATTCTCCCAAATTCGCGGCGGCGAGAACATAACCCGAGGACCGATTTCGCGGATGTTCTCCTGCACCGTGTCGGTCGACTCAGGGAAATTGATGGTCAGTCCGCATTGCAGCCCGGCAGCCACGGTGATCATCTGCTCACCGACCCATGCGAGCGGCAGAAAACTCACAAACTCATCATCGGGTCCCAGCGGATCGACCGCCAGCAGTCCAGCGCCCTGGCTGATCAGGTTGCGGTGGGTCAGCATTGCCAGTTTGGGCTTGCCGGTCGTGCCGGAAGTGGTCGAAAGAATGGCGACGTCATCCGGGCGTCCCTGCGCCAGTTCCGCCTCGAACAAACCAGGATGTTCGCGGTCATACACGCGCCCCAGTTCCTCGATGTCAGGGAAGCTCGCAAGATACGGCGCCTGATACCTGCGCAGTCCTTTCGGCTCGTAATAGATGACCTTGAGGACGCCGTGCAGTTGGGACCAGATTTCGATCATCTTATCGACTTGCTCCTGATCCTCGACCACAATCACCCGCGCATCGGCGGCTTCAACCAGGTAGCGCACCTCTTCGGCGACCGAGTCCTGGTACACCCCAATCGACGCGCCGCCGATCGCCTGCGTGGCAAGTTCGGCATACAGCCATTCAGGACGATTGTCGCCAATGATCGCAACCTTATCGCCCCGTTGCACCCCCAGAGCGCGCAATCCCAGAGCGAAGGCGCGCACATGATCGGCGAACTGCCGCCAGGTAACGGTTTGCCAGATGCCGAAATCTTTCTCGCGGAGCGCGACCCGGTCGCCGAAGCGCTGTGCATTGTGCATCAACAATTGTGGGAGCGTTATGTCGTCCATTCGCATTGTTACCATTCCTGACGAACTGCGTGCTCACGACCAAGATACGCATCAATAACCTTCGGATCGGATCGCACCTCATCGGGCGAACCATTGGCGAGCAAGAGACCGAACTCCAGAACAGCAACACAGTCGCTGATGTCCATTACCACTCCCATATCGTGCTCGATCAACACGATGGTGGCGCCCCATTCTTCATTGACATCGAGAATGAAGCGCGCCATGTCCTCCTTTTCTTCGCTGTTCATACCGGCCATTGGCTCATCGAGCAGCAGCAAGCGCGGCGACATCGCCAGCGCACGACCGAGTTCCACCCGCTTTTGCAAACCATACGGCAGCGCTCCGACGACCTTTTTCCGAATGGACTGAATTTCGAGCAGATCAATTACCTGCTCCACGATCTCGCGGTGCGCAATCTCCTCGCGTTGCGCCCGCCCCCAGTAGACGCCGCCGCTCAAGACGCCGCTGCGCATATGGATGTGACGCCCAAGCATCAGGTTGTCGAGCACGGTCATATGGCGGAACAATTCAATGTTTTGAAAGGAGCGCGCGATACCGAGACGGGCAATGTGATGCGGCGCCATGCCCACAATATTGCGCCCTTCAAAGCGGATCGCTCCGTGTTGTGGTCGATACAGTCCGCTGATACAGTTGAGGAGGCTCGTCTTGCCTGCGCCGTTAGGTCCGATGATCGCCTGAATGGTCCCGGAGTAGACGTTGAAATGCACGTTCGAGAGGGCGCGCACGCCGCCAAAATCAAGACTGACGCCGTCGATTTCTAACAGCGGCGTTGGCGGCGCTGCACCATTGCTGTTCAGCATTCCAATTGCTCCTGACGCTTATGTCGGGGCGTCCGTCCAACCTGTCCGTGCCGACGGAGTATGCCTTGAATGCGGAGTGGTGATGCAGGCTCGGACTTGACAGGCAAGACCGGTTGTATGCTGGTGATCCGAGAACCAGGGAAACATGTTTTTTACATTATAGCAAGATTTGCCGTTTTATTCAATCCCTTTCATAAGGGCGGATCACCAGTTCCTTCGGGAATGGCGTCAGGCTCTCGAAGTGACCATCCGGCGCGCAGTAGTATGTGTCCTCGATCCGGACGCCGAAGCCGCGGCTCGGGTAATAAAGCCCCGGCTCGACAGTGAACACTGCGCCGGGTTCGATGGTATCGCCGCGATCCACGAGCGACGAAAAACTCAGGTCTTCATGGACTTCCAGCCCCAGCCCGTGACCAAGCGAGTGGATGTATCCTTCCTCAATCGGGTAGGTGCGGCGAATGGTGTCGTGACCGCGCGCCTCGAAGTAATCGCACACCATATCCTGATACTTCCTGGTTGGCGCACCCGCCTCGAATGCGGCGGTCACCATCTCGAACGCGCCGAGCACGTCATTATACGCCTGTTGCAGTTCCGGCGGCGCATATCCGATGGCAAAGGTGCGCGTCATGTCGTGAAAATATCCTCCGCCTGCCTCGCGGGGGAAGATGTCGATCACGATCGCCTGCCCCGGACGCAGCGGCATCGCGTCATCGCCGCGCGCATGCGGCAGACCAGCGTCGCGTCCCTGGGAGATGATCATCCCGGCCGGCGTTTCCAATCCCTGCGCCGCGATTTCTCGCAGCATCACCCGCCGCACATCGCCGATTGTGAGTGGCGCGCCGTCGACGCCACGCACGCTCCCGCCATCGATCCAACCTGTGCAAATGAAATCAACCGCCACTTGGAGGACGGCGCACGTCTTGCGCCCGACGGCGCGCATGCGCTCGACCTCGTCGGCGTCTTTGGTCAGGCGCGCCATTGAAATGACATCGCGGTCGAGTTCGGCAACGATCTCCAGCCCATCGATCTGTTGCGCCAGGCGCGCCATCAGCGCAAAGAACGGTCCGGCTTTGACTGTGCCGTAGATGCCGACGCGCCCGCGCACGCCAAGGTCGGTGAAGATACGGCGGCGATGTTCTACCCGTGCTTCCAGGCGGTCGGGAAACTCCTGGAGTATCTCACGCAGATTCCAGCGATTGAGCGATACAAGTGCGAGTCCTGTCTGTTCGGCTTCATTCTGCTCCCACGGACTGTGGAGCAGCATCGTGGGTTCGCCGCGCTTTTTGATGATCAGTCCGGGAATGTGCCGCCCTCCTACAAAGTAGTTGTAGTCGGGATTAGCGCTTTCCAGTCCGTCAGGTCCTTCGACAACGATGGCGTCCAGGTTCCGTTCCGCCATCAACCGGTCAAGATCGTGTTTCAAGATGTCCTCCTGTGTCAGGGGTGAAGAGAGTGAAGAACTGAGAACCGAGAACCGGGAACGGCTGCGCGTCCCATCGGCACGCATCCATTGCGATCCGTGTCGATCCGCGTGCGCGCTCACCCATGCTCCTGAGCGGAACGGAGAACCGAGAGCCGAGTGCAACCGTCAACCTTCAATCTTTCGCGCCTCTCGCGCAACGAAGCGGGTGATCCCAGCGCCACAGACGGGGCACACGCCGCGCGCGATGGAACGTCCGCCAGCGTTGGTCTCGAATGTCACGCGCTGCATCGGTTGGCGCACACGGCAACGGGCGCACCAACCGATCAGGGCGCCATTTCCGCGTTCCTCGTCGGCAGTCGCATCTTCTGGCGCCGCATGTTCCGGCGACGCAAGATTCTCGGCGCTGGTCTTGGATCTCGCATGTTCTGCTGAATCGACTGGTGATACGGATGAATCGGCATCGCCGGGCGCAGACGCCGGCGGGTCAGCAGGCGGCGCTGGCGGAGCAGGCGGAAGTGATGGCGCCGGCAAAACAGCGGTCATCGACGCGGTTCGGCTGAAAGCATCGCGTTGCGCCTCGATCAGCGCCGCGCGTCGTCGGGTGACTTCACGCCAGAGCAGCCACAGAAGCCCCACAATCGCTGCCAGGCGCAGCGCGCGTCCGACCGACGACAGCCGTCGGGCAGGCGCGCGCGATGGCGCAGGTGCGCGCGCAACGCCAGGCGCAGCGCGCCGCTTGCGGCTGCGCCGGTATTCACGAACAATCAGGATGGCGATGTCCATCAGTAAGCCGGGAGGAACAGGCATAGACGTCACCCTTTCTGCGTCGTGCTCACGACGCCTCATACCAATGACGCTTGAAGATGCCGCATGCGTGTCATTCCGAGCCCTTCGCTTCGCTCAGGGTAAACGCAGCGCGGAATCGAAGCGGGTCGCGCACGACCCCTCGCGCTGCTCGGGGTGACCATGCCGGATGTTCACCGGTAATTGGTATCAGCCCTCAGACCACGCAGAGTCTTCAGGTTCCGAACATCCTCGGCGAGGTCGTCGCCTTTTGGCGTTTCCAGCACCATCGGCAGATCGGCAAAGCGCTCATCATTCACCAGTGCGCGAAACCCCTCCAGTCCGATGCATCCCTCGCCAATGTGCGTATGGCGGTCCACCCGGCTCCCCAGCTCTTTCTGCGAGTCGTTCATATGAAAGGCTTTCACACGCGCGATGCCGATGACGCGATCCAGTTCTTCAATCGTCGCCGCATACTGTTCCGGCGTGCGAATGTCGTACCCGGCGGCAAAGATGTGACAGGTATCGACACAGACGCCGAGGCGGTTCGGGTAGCGGGAATACTCGATAATGCGCGCCAGTTCCTCGAAGCGGCGTCCCAGGCTGCTCCCCTGCCCGGCGGTCGTTTCCAGCAGGACCGTGACCCCGTCACCGGCGCCGCTCTCGAACACGCGGTCGAGGGCAGCCGCAACGCGGCGCATCCCCGCTTCTTCGCCCGATCCGACGTGTGCGCCGGGATGTGTGACCAGGTACGGAACGCCGAGCAAAGCGCAGCGTTCCAGTTCCTCGCGGAACGCCTCGAGCGATTTGTGCCACAACTCATCGCCCGGTGCTGCCAGATTGATCAGGTACGAGTCGTGAACCAGAACAACCGGCACGCCTTCGGTGATCTGCGCTTCCTTGAAACGCGCAATCTCATCGTCGGTCAGCGGTCGGGCGCGCCATTGCTGCTGATTCTTGCTGAAAATCTGAACGACGTCGCACCCTGCGCGGCGTCCGCGTTCGCATGCGGTGTACAACCCGCCGCTGATAGACATATGCGCGCCGAAACGTCGCTGTTGCATCGCGGATCCTTCTGGTTTAGAACGGCGGCTCGACAATCAACCGCCAACCGCGTTACTTTATTATAAAAGCAATCTGGCGAGGTAAAGATTGCAAAAATGTTTGCATCCCGATCACTATTGCGTATCAATAGATGATGCCAGCGCATGGTATGATGGATCGTGCGCCTTAATGGCGTCGGCGGGGCTGCTGCCTGGAATGCAGCGCCGTGCGATGTGTGATCGCTGCCGCACTCCTTCTGTTTGGCGACATGCGTTCCCTGATCCGCAGCCCGATGCGGCTGTCAGGATCAACTGCTGAGTGTTCGTGGATGATGGAGAGCGGAGAACGAAAATGCGGAGTTGGATCAACACGCTGATGACAACGCGCGCGACCGATCCTGATGTGCAACGTCGCGCGCTGATCGTGATGCAATTGATCATCATGATGCTGGTGGCGAACGTGCTCTTTGCCATTCTCGCCATCGTGTCGCCCGATGGTGGCAGTGTGCTGATACCGGTTGCCAGCAGTGCGCTCTTTATTGGCGCGTATGCGCTAGCGCAGCGCGGGTATGCCAGCGTAGCCGCATGGATCGTGGTCGGCGCGTTTCTCTCCGGTGCGCTCTTTGCCGTGGCAAATCTTGATTCTGAACGCAGCGTCAATGTCGGCTACTTTCTGACTGCCCTGATCGTCATTGCGAGTCTGTCGCTCACGCCGCCGCAGCTCTGGTTGGTGACCGGCGGGGTGACCGGCGGTTTTCTGCTGACGCTGATAACGGCGCATCCCGATCTCTGGAATCTTCCCAATGCGCGTCATAATGTGCTCAACAGCAGTGTCCTGCTTGTGGTTGTCGGGTTGGTCTCGTATATCGGGGCGCGTATTGCGCAGCGCACTATTCGTGATGCGCAGCAGGCGCGCCAGATGGCAGAGCAGGCACAGCACGAACTGGCGCGGGCGAATGCCGATCTGGAAGAGCGCATTGCGGAGCGCACGTCGGAGTTGAGCCGGACTCTCGCTGCGCAGCAGGCGTTGACGGATGAGTTGCGTCGCAGCCTGGCGGCGCAGCAGGAGTTGAGCCAGTTGATCCTCGACCTTTCGTTGCCGGTGATTCCGGTACGCGACGGCACGGTGGTGGTTCCGCTCTCCGGCACCATCGATAGCGCGCGGGCGGCAAAACTGACCGAGAGCGTGCTCAAAACCATTGAGCAGCGGAATGTTGATACGGTCATTCTGGACATCACCGGTGTTCCGATTGTCGATACGCAGGTGGCGCAGGCGCTGGTGCGCACGGCAAGCGCAGCCCGATTGATGGGAGCGGAAACAATTCTGGTCGGTATTCGCCCGGAGGTGGCGCAGACGCTCATCGGCCTTGGCATTCACCTGGGATTGCGCACGGCGGCGACGTTGCAGGAGGGGTTGGATCTGTCGGTCAGATACGTCAACGGAGCACTGCGGTCCAGGCATGCTGTGTGATGAATAGCACACAGATTCGCGCGGATGCTGCGGATGGACGCGGGTTTGCCGATGCGCAGCGGCAAGCGAACGGCGGCGATACGTCACAATCTGCGCCTGTCCGTGTCCTCCCGGATGCTGCGCGCCCGAAGCGCCGCGTCGGTTTGCGTGGGAGGAGAGATTGCGTATGATGAAGATTCTGTTGCTTGGCGACGACGGACGCGCCCACGCGCTCGCCTGGAAACTGATCAACAGCCCGCGGTCACCGGAGGTGATCTGCGCGCCGGGCAACGGCGGAACAGCGCCGTTCGCGCCTTCGGTGACGCTCGATGTCGCCGATGTGGCAGGGTTGAGCCGCTGGACGTTCGAGGAACAGATCGATCTGGTGATTCCTGCGACCAGCGCACCCCTGCATGCCGGGCTGGTCGATGAGGTGCTGTCGCTGCACATTGGCGTCTGGGGTGCGTCGCGCCGCGCCGCCGCGCTGGAGCGCAGTCGCTGCCTGGCAAAGGAATTCATGATTCGCCATGGTATTCCGACAGCGCCAGGGCGCCCGTTTATCGACCTTGCCATGGCGGAGCGTTATCTGGCGACGTTGACCTTGCCGGTGATGATCAAGACGGATCATCCATCGGGCGGCGAGGAAATTTTCGACGACCGGTACGCTGCGCTCGAAGGGTTGCGGCGCCTGTTTGCCGCGCGTTCCCTCGACGGCGGCGAGGGGGTGGTCATCGAAGCCGTGCTGCGCGGTCCGCGGGTGGCGCTCTCGGCGCTTACCGATGGGCGTACCGTCGTGCCGCTCCTGGCGACCCGCCTGTATGATCGGGTCGAGGAAGGGGATCGCGGTGCGCAGGCGCGTGGCGTCGGGGCGCACACCGGCAATTCGGCATTCGCACAGCGTCTGACGCGCTACCTGCACGAGAAGTTCATCCTGCCGTTCGTCGCCGGTCTGGAGAAGGAAGGGTTGCCGTGCTGGGGATTGATCGGCGTGGATTGCATCATTACGACGGAGGGTCCGCGCGCGACGGCGTTGCGCTTCAGTTTCCGCGAAGGAGAGGCGCAGGTGGTGTTGCCGCGCCTGGAAGATGACCTGATCCCCTGGCTGGAAGCCTCGATCACCAGGCGTCTCCACGAATTGCCGCCGCCGACATGGTCGGCGACCGCCAGCGTTGGTCTTGGATTGATGGCGCGTGGATATCCCAATTTCTTCCCCACCGGCGGGCAGATCCGCGGTCTCGAGGAAATCGACCCCGGCGTGATGCTCTTTCATAGCGCAACGACCAATCCCGCTGCAACGGCGCCATACGCATCGCGCCTGGCGAGCAATCGCAGTCGTAGCGCCGACGCCCTCAGTTCAATGATCGGCGGATTGCTCGGCATGGGAGGCGCTCCACAGAGTTGGGGCGGGTTGCGTACCACCGGCGGTCTGGTTGCCACGGTTGTGGCGCAGGGGGTCTCACTGCCCGGCGCTCGCGGTCGCGCGCTGGTCAACGCCGATCGGGTGCAGTTCGAGGGGCGCACCTACCGCAGTGATATTGGTGAGCGTGACTTTGGCTGATCTCTCCGAGCAAACGCTATCGTCCACATGGCCCGACACCCTGGAACTGACGCTCGATGGCATCGCGCAGGGCGGTGAAGCAGTCGGACGCTGGCAGAACCGGGTAGTGTTCGCGGCTGGCGGCATTCCCGGCGAGCGGGTCGTGGTGCGACTGCGGGAACGGCATGAGTCGTATGCGCGCGGCGATGTCATCGACGTGCTGCTTGCCTCACCCGACCGCGTCGCTCCACGTCTCCCCGGCGCGAGTCATATGCCCTGGCAACATATTGCATTCGACGCGCAACAACGCCTGCGCCGCCAGATTCTGGCCGATCAACTTGCCAAGTTTGCCGGCGTCGATCCGGCTGTGGTCGAAGCGACAGCGTTTGCCTCAAAACCGTGGGAGTACCGCAATAACACCCGTCTGCACTGCGACGGACGACGGATCGGCTATTACGAGTCCAATACCCGCTCAATCGCAGAACTCGATCACGACCCACTGCTGCACCCGGTTTTGAATGAAGCGTTGGCAGCTCTGCGGAGCGCACTTGCCGATGAACTTGATGATGCGCCGCCGCTCGAGGTGACGCTGCGTGTCAGCGAGGCGTATGGGTACTGCATCGCAGCGCTGCGCGGGCGCGGCGACCGCCGGAGTCTGGCGGCGCGCTGGCGGGCGCGTTGTCCGGTTCTGGCAGGCGTCGTCTTTACCGTTCCGCCGCCGCACATGCTGCCGCCGCTTGGCGCCGATACGCTCGTCGAGGAACTGGCAGATCTGACGTTCCTGCTTCGCCCGACGACCTTCTTTCAGGTGAATGTTGCAGCGGCGGCAACTCTTCTCAACCTGATCCGCGCCGGCCTTGGCGATGAGGCGCGCGGTCGCCTGCTCGACCTCTACTGCGGCGCGGGCGCGTTCACGCTCCCACTGGCGCGCAATGCCATCGAGATAGTTGGCGTCGAGGAGTATGCCGGCGCTGTCGCCGATGCAGAGCGCAGCGCCGCAGTCAATCATATCTCGAATGTGCGCTTCATCACCGGCAGCGCCGAAGCAGTGCTCGCCAACCTCGACGGACCGTTCGACGCCGTGGTGCTCGACCCGCCGCGTCGCGGGTGCCATCCGCGCGTGCTGCACGCCCTCATCGAGCGCGCGCCGCGCCGGATCGTCTATGTCTCGTGTCATCCGGCGACCCTCGCGCGCGATCTGAAGACCCTGATCGCTGGCGGGTACGCGGTTGTGCGCGCGACGCCGGTTGACCTCTTCCCGCAAACGCCGCACATTGAGAGTGTGGTGGCGCTCATGCGCGCAGGGTCTGCGCAAGTGTAAGGGCAGGTCTCAGCCCCATCCTTGCGCTGTCTGATTTCGGCGTAACCGATCATCATCTGAACCGTCGGGCTGATGGTCCGACGGGTGCTCGTGCGCCATTGCTCTGGTTCACAGAAGGTCCTCAAACCAGCCCGCGCCGGCGGGCATGATGATCTCTAGACGACGTGGTATCATGATTATATGAACACGCTGCTTCGACCTCCAGCCACACTGACGCTCACGCTTCCGCTTGTTGCGGCGGAGCCGATCATCGTGCCCCGGCCCGGTCGTCCGTGGACGGTCGCCGACCTGCAACAGTTCGCCGGGCGAGAAGAACGCTATGAACTTGTGCGAGGAGATCTGTTGATGATGAGTTCGGCAAGTCCGAAGCAGGGACGCTACGCCATGCGGCTGGGAAGCGCACTCCAACAATATGTCGAGGCGCACGATCTGGGCGAAGTCTACACGGCTGAGCCGGGGTTTCAACTTCAGCCCGAACCGGATGCGGTCGTGCGCGCGCCGGATGTTGCATTTGTGCAGAAAGAACGCATTCCGCCGCCGGAGGACGAGAGCGGATTCTGGTCGCTTGCTCCAGACCTGGTTGTAGAGATCATTTCGCCCTTCGAGACAGCCGTGCAGGTGCAGGCGAAGGTGCAAGACTATCTGACTGCCGGATCGCGCCTTATCTGGCTGGTCTACCCCGAGACGCACACCGTTGTCGAGTATCGCGCCGCCGGCGCGATGCGCCTGTACGCGAGCGCCGACACCCTCGACGGCGCTGACGTTGTTCCAGGTTTTCAGTACCCGCTCGCGCAACTGTTCCGTGAGACGCGGCGGATGTGATGTGGCGCCGCTCGTGCGCCTCGGGGAAAGGTGATGACGTTCACCGCACCGTGCCCCGCGCCGCCACCCGCCAGATGGTTTCGACCTCGCCGCGTCGCGCGCCGATCACTTCATCGAACAGGTTGCTCACGACGCAGCAGTGGTTCGGCAGCACCCGCACCCTTTCGCCAATCGCAGGTTTCTGCGCGCATTGGCTGAAATCCACCACGCCATGCTCTTCAGAGAGGTTAACGATCCTGGCTTCGGGATATTCCAGGATGAGACCGTATCCCTCCAGACCGAGCAGATCGGACGAAAATGTCTTGCTGCCGCCGTCGATCACGCCGCGATCCGGCGTCGGACGGCTGACGACGGTTGTCAGAACAGACATTGCGCACTCTTCGAGCCGCAGCGCGCCCGCGCGCAGGGTATAGCGGTCGCCGTAGACGTACATGCCGGCGCGATACTCGGTCACTTCCGGGTGTTCGTGCGCATGCCACATGCCTGCCGTGCCGCCGCCGCTCACCCGCTCGACCGGAAGCCCACGCTCGCGCAGAAGCCGTACCGCTTCGCGCATAAACGGACCGATCGCCGGACTCGATGGGTAGGTCATCAATCCGCCAAAACGCAATCCCGCCGTGCGCGCGATCTGGAACGCCAGTTCAGCTGCCTCCGCCGGGGTCTGCACGCCGCACCGCCCCATACCGGTGTCGCATTCAACGAGCACCGGCAGTTCCAGACCGGCGCCGGACATCGCTGCGCCCAGACCGGTGACGACGTCTGGTGAATCGGCGGTAACGCTCACCTGCACCCGGCGGGCAAGAGCGACCAGGCGCTCCAGTTTGGCGGCGCCAAGAATGTTGTAGGGCAGAAAAATGTCGGTGATGCCTGCGTCCGCCATGACCTCCGCTTCGCCAAGTTTCTGGCAGGTAATGCCGACAGCGCCAGCCGCTATCTGCATCTGTGCGATCTGCGGAATCTTGTGCGTCTTGATGTGGGGACGGTTGGCGATGCCGTGCCGGTCGAGATGCGCCTGAAAACGGGCGATATTTGCCTCCAGGCGGTCGAGATCGATCACAACTGCCGGGGTGTCAAGGTCGTCGATGCGCATAGCCGTTGCCTCTTTACTGATAGGAAGCAGTGACAGGAAATCCGCTCTATTGTAGCAGAGTCACTCCATGCCGGTGGGACGATACCGGTCTGGATGACAGATCGATAATTTGTGTAACCGCGCACAGGTATTTTCTCATCGATTTGTCATTGGCATGATCTATGCTCCTGGAGAGGCGAGAGGCGAGAGGCGAGAGGCGAGAGGCGAGAGGCGAGAGGCGAGAGGCGAGAGGCGAGAGGCGAGAGGCGAGAGGCGAGAGGCGAGAGGCGAGAGGCGAGAGGCGAGAGGCGAGAGGCGAGAGGCGAGAGGCGAGAGGCGAGAGGCGAGAGGCGAGCGGGACCCGACCAAGGCGTCGTGCGAGATGTATCTCGCATTGGTGGCGAGGGGCGAGGCGAGAGGCCCGACAAAGGCGTAGCGCGAGATTTATCTCGCATTGGTGGCAAGGCAAGAGGCGAGAGGCGAGAGGCGAGAGGGTCCCGAGGATGGCGTCGCGCGAGATGTATCTCGCATTGGTGGCAAGGCAAGAGGCGCGAGGCAAGAGGCGAGGTGCGAGGCGAAAGGCGCCGCCACACACTGGGAACGCTGCCCAACCTCGAATGTCTGGTCGCAGAGCGCGTGCTCATTTCGTTTCCACGTTCGGTCGCGCTGAACGTTGTGTACTATGCGAGGTTGGAGGGATATGCGTACTCGTTTGTGGGTGGTGGGGTCGTTCATTGGCGCTCTCCTGTTGATTGCGTTGGCAGCGCCATCGGTGAGCGAAGCGACGATTCCCAATCGTCAACTCTGGACGCATGCGCCAGGAACGTGTGGTCCTGCGCTGGGAGGCGCGGTGTTCGGTCGTGCTGGCGATAATTGCGGCGGAAGCGGTACGACCTTCGACAGCGTCAATGTCGAAAGTCCGGTCATTCTGCGCGATATTGCCACTGCGGCTGCGCCATGCCCCGGCATTGCCGAAGGCGGTGTGTGTTACCGCATGTGGTATACCGGCTTCGACGCTGGTGGTGTGCGACGCATCGGCTATGCCGTTTCGCCGGATGGCGCAACCTGGACGCGCGTGCCGGGGTCCGCAGGCGGCGGCGCGGTGCTCGGTCCTGGACCGGCGGGCAACTTCGATAACGCTGGCGTCTCGTTTCCGTATGTCATTCGTAACGGCGCCGTCTTCGAGATGTGGTACAACGGCTTTAACGGCTCGGTCTTCACGATTGGCTTCGCCACCTCGACCGACGGTGCGACCTGGACGCGCGTCGCAGGACCGCTGACTCAGGGCGCCGTCCTGCGTCCGACCAGCGCCGCCACATTCGATCAGGCGATTGTTGCCGCTCCCGCCGTGATCCGCGATGAAGCCTCGCCGCAACTCCCCTGTGAGAATGGGCGCACGAGCGGCGTGTGTTATCGGATGTGGTATCAGGGCACTGACGCGGCAAATGTCTTTCGCATCGGCTACGCCCTTTCGCCCGATGGCGTGAACTGGATGCGCGCAGCGGGTGGGAACCCGGTGCTCGGTGTCGGCGCGGCCGGCGAATGGGATGCGGGCAGCGTCGGTGCGCCGGTGGTGTTGAAGGATGGCGCGCTCTTTCGCATGTGGTACAACAGCCAGGCGTCCAACCAGAGTATCGGGCATGTGGTATCGACTGACGGCGTGACGTGGGTGCGTCCGGCGCCAAACCAGGCAGTGTATCGCGGCGCCGATGATCCAGGGACGCTTTCGCCCGACAATGTGTGGACGCCGTTTGTCATAAAGGAAGGTGCCGCCTTCCGCATGTGGTACACGGTCAGCAGCCGCCCGAATGCCGTGCGCGTTGGTCAGGCGACCATGACGCCGGGAATGTTGCTGCCTGCGCCGGCGTTGAGCCGTGACCTTGGTGAATATACCCTGTTGCTGACTACTCAGATGATCCCCCCGGGTGGCAGTGTGCTGCTGATGTTGCCCGCTTCCGTGCCGTTCGCCGATGTGACCGTGGGAACGATGTCCGGCTTTGGCGCCGGTGCGACCTTCACTGCCGAACGTGCGGCAGTGACCGATGCGTTTGCGCAGGGAACGGCGCGCGGTGCACTCGTCATCCGCTTGCCCGACGGCGCCCCCGCAGGCGTCAAGACGATCACATTCACACTGGCAAATCCGCCCTCAACGCCCGCCATTATGACAGTGCAGACGTTCGATGTGCGCGAAGTGATCGAGTACGCAACCATCGATCTGTCACAGGCGACGAATGTCGGTCCAACTGCAACGCCAACGCCTGTGCCGCCGTCCCCGACGTCGGCGCCGCCGACTGCGACCGCCACAGAGGGACCAACAGCAACGGCGACCAGTACGCCGACCCCGACAGATACCCCACAACCGCCAACGGCGACCAGCACACTCTTGCCAACCAACACCCCGCAACCGCCGACGGCAACCCCGGCGCCGACCGCCGATCCGTCGAACCGTCAGCCATGGTTGCACATCCCCGGCACATGCCCGGTATCCGTGGAAGGTGCAGTCTTTACAATTGCCGGACAGAACTGCGGCGGCGGCGGCACAAGTTTCGACACGTCGGAAATCTTCCCGCCGATGGTGCTGCGCGATACCGCCACGCCGGCGCTGCCGTGCGAAAACGGGCGTACCGGCGGCGTCTGCTACCGCATGTGGTATGTCGGCGTGGACGGCAGCGGGACGCGGCGCATCGGTCATGCCCTCTCGCCGGATGGCATGACCTGGACGCGCTTCATTGGCTCAGGGGTCGGCGGCAGTGTCTTCGAGCCGTCCGGCGTGCCCGGCGACTTCGATAGCACTGGCGTCTCGACCATGTATGTCGTGCGTGATGGGAACACGTTCCGCATGTGGTACAGCGGCTTTGGCAATACTGGCGCAATTGAGGGTATCGGGTATGCGACCTCGCCGGACGGCATCACCTGGACGCGCGTGCCGGGTACTGCCGGAACCGGCGCGCCGAACCGCAACGCTGTTCTGGTCGAACGTGGCGGCGTCAATGACTTCGATCAGGATTATATCGTCGCGCCTTCGGTGTTGATCGATGAAGCCACTCCTGCGCTACCGTGCGAGAATGGGCGCACCAGTGGACGCTGCTATCGGATGTGGTATGAGGGCGTGAACAATGTCAGCGCTTATGTGTTCGCCATTGGCTATGCTGTATCGCCTGATGGAATCAACTGGACGCGGATTCCTGGCGGCAGCGGCGGCGCCGTCCTTGCGCGCATCAATAATTTCACCGATTTCGATAGTAACAGCGTCGGCGTACCGACGGTGATCAAGGATGGCGCGTTCTTCCGCATGTGGTATGAGGCGAAATCGTATGCCACGCCAGCCTTCTCAACCGGGTATGTCGTATCGACCGACGGCGTCAACTGGGTGCGCCCAATACCGAACAATCCGGTCTTCACCGGCGCCGACGATCCTGGCACGTTTTCGCCCGATGGCGTGTGGGCGGCGCGTGCGCTGAAACTGGGCAGCAGTTACCGCAAATACTATACCGTCGGTTTGCGTCCCAACGCTCGACGCTTCGGGCTGGCGCAAATGACGCCCGGCGCGCCGCTCGGCTCGGTCGCGCTGAGTGTGTCCGGCAACCTGTATACGCTCAGTTTTACAACTGCTTCCTTTATTCCGGCTGGCGGCAGCGTCCTGATCAGCCTCCCGCCGGATGTCGATTTCGCGCAGGTAACGCCGGGCGCGATCAGTGGCTTTGGCGCGGGCGCAACGCTGGTTGCCGACCCTGCGGCGGTGACCGATGCCGCCTCCGGCGGCGTAGCACGCGGCGCGCTCCTCATTCGCCTGCCCAATGGCGCGCCGGCAGGTCCGAAGACGGTGCAGTTCACTCTGGGCGCGCCGCCGCCTTCGACGGCGCCGCTGCTGGTGCAGACCTTCGATCTGCGCGAAGTACTGGAGTATGGCGAAGTGCTGATGGATGGAACACCGCCGCTGGCTACGCTGACCGCCACGCCTGCACCGCCAACCAACACCCCCACGCCCGTACCGCCAACGGCAACGCCAACCGCCGGACCGAGCGCCACGCCCACTGCGGTGACGCCAACGGCGACAACGACGCCTTCCGGTAGTGGTGCGCTGCGCTTCGACGGGGTGAATGATGAGGTGCGCGGCGGGCAGATCGCCGGGCTTGGCGGCGCGCAAACCATCGAACTCTGGGTGCGCCCGGCGACCGCTGGGCAGAATAGCGTCATCATCGCCCACAGCGACGACAACACCGGCTGGTCGCTCGAACTGAACGGCGGGCGCGTCACCTGGTGGGTGGCTTCGACTGGTGGCTGGCGCGCGGCGCAGCATCCGACGGCGCTGGTCGCCAACACCTGGTATCACGTTGCGGTGACGTATGATGGCGCGACGGCGCGGGTGTTCGTCAACGGCGCGCCTGGTTCAGCGGCCACCATCGGCGCGATCACGCAAGGACCGTTCCTGCGCATCGGCGGGCTGACGGGGTACGGCTTCTTCAACGGCGACCTTGACGATGTGCGCATCTCGAACGTCGCGCGCTACAGCGGCGCGTTTACGCCGCCGTCAACGGCGCATCCGGCGGATGCGAACACGCGCGCGCTCTACCGGTTTGATGAAGGGAGCGGGCAGACCACCAGCGATGCTTCGGGGAACGGCTACCACCTGACGCTTGGCGCAAGCGGCGGCGCCGACAGCGCCGATCCGTTGTGGGTGGCGTCCACGGCGCCGATTGCTCCACCGCCGCCAACCGCGACACCAACGCCGGTTCCGCCAACCAACACCCCAACCGCCACATCGTTGCCGCCAACCGCCACACCCACCGGCACGGCAGGTCCAAACCCGACGCCGTTTCCGCCAACCAATACGCCGACGGCAACCGCCACTCCCATTCCGCCATCGAATAACGCGCTGCGCTTCGACGGGGTGAATGATGAGGTGCGCGGCGGGCAGATCGCCGGGCTTGGCGGCGCGCAAACCATCGAACTCTGGGTGCGCCCGGCGACCGCTGGGCAGAATAGCGTCATCATCGCCCACAGCGACGACAACACCGGCTGGTCGCTCGAACTGAACGGCGGGCGCGTCACCTGGTGGGTGGCTTCGACTGGTGGCTGGCGCGCGGCGCAGCATCCGACGGCGCTGGTCGCCAACACCTGGTATCACGTTGCGGTGACGTATGATGGCGCGACGGCGCGGGTGTTCGTCAACGGCGCGCCTGGTTCAGCGGCCACCATCGGCGCGATCACGCAAGGACCGTTCCTGCGCATCGGCGGGCTGACGGGGTACGGCTTCTTCAACGGCGACCTCGACGATGTGCGCATCTCGAACGTCGCGCGCTACAGCGGCGCGTTTACGCCGCCGTCAACGGCGCATCCGGCGGATGCGAACACGCGCGCGCTCTACCGGTTTGATGAAGGGAGCGGGCAGACCACCAGCGATGCTTCGGGGAACGGCTACCACCTGACGCTTGGCGCAAGCGGCGGCGCCGACAGCGCCGATCCGTTGTGGGTGGCGTCCACGGCGCCGTAGAAGGTCATGCGCGACGCGCGCAGCGAGGATGATTTCTCCCTGCCCAAACAATACAACCGTTGGGCTGACCAGAGCAAGGGCGCGGTAGCGCCCTTGCTCTGGTGAGTGAATGCCCGCGACCAACCCCGTGTTCACAGTGATGCGTGTGATCGGCGTGGAGACGGAGGTCCGCGCGGCGCGTGGCTGTCAACCAGGCAGATGGTGCATAATACCAACATGGTCACCCCGAGCAGAGCGAGGGGTCTTGCGCGACCCGCGCCGATTCCTCGCTGCGCTCGGAATGACACGCATGCGGCATCTTCAATGCTGCGCTCGGAATGACACGCATGCGGCATCTTCAATCGCCATTGGTATAACCTTGCGGGGCGCCTTCAATTGGCAGACGTCTTCCTCACCGCCTCTTCAATTGCCCACCCCACATTGAGCACCGGTCCAGGACCGCCGAGCCACGCCAGAAACTCGACATTTCCGGCTGGTCCAGTGATCGGCGAGCGGGTGAGACCGTGGGGCGACAGCCCGATAGTGGCAGCGAAGGTCAGCACGTCGCGCACTACTGCCGCGTGAACCGCCGGATCGCGCACCACGCCGCCTTTCCCGACCTGCGCCGGTCCCGCCTCGAACTGCGGTTTGATCAGCGCAATCATCCATGCATTCGGTTGCAGCAGGCGCTGAACTGCGGGAAGAACCAGCTTGAGCGAGATGAACGACACATCGATCACGGCGCAATCGGCGAGAACCGGAGCAGCCAACGCCTCCTCTTCCGGCGAAGGCAACACTTCCAGGTAGCGAATATTGGTGCGCTCGAGAACAACGACCCGCGGGTCCTGGCGCAATCGCCAGTCGATCAGTCCATACCCGACATCGACGGCATAGACGCGGGCAGCGCCGCGTTGCAGCAGCACATCGGTGAAGCCGCCGGTCGATGCGCCAATGTCGAGCGCTACCAGATTTGCGGGGGAAAGCGCAAAGGTGTCGAGCGCGTGCGCCAGTTTATAGCCGCCGCGACTGACATACGGCAGTGCGCCGATTACCTCAATCTCGGCATCATCGGGGACGAGTTCGCCTCCTTTGTGTCGGGTGACGCCGTTGACCCGCACCTCGCCGGCCAGGATCAGCGCCTGTGCGCGGGCGCGCGTCTCCGCCAGACCACGTTGCACCAGCAACTGATCGAGCCGTACTTTCTTTGCCACTATACCTCACGTTCCAGGCGGCGCAACTCGACTTCCATCTGCGCGATGTACGCATGCAGCCAGGCGGGAGCATCTTTGCCCGCCTCGTCGCGGCGCGCTTTCAGGCGGGCAAGGTCAGCGCGTCGCTTCGCCAGGTCCACCTTGGGTTTCGAGGGCGATGGCGTAGGCGGCGGTGGTGGAAGCGTCGCCAGATAATCGGCGACAACGCGCGAAACCAGCGCGGACAGCGTTGTCTTGTGTTCAGCAAGGTGCGCCTCGAACGCTGCCCGCTGCTCAGGGGTCAGGTAGATGCGTATGTGGATTGGTTCACCTTCGGTCCCATTGGTGTCGCGGGGCAGTTGAGTGAGCGGATAGTCGGCGAGGATGTGCGACACAACATCCGGCGGGTTGCTGTGGCGTTCACGCACCAAATGTTCAAGGCGCGCCCGATTTTCGGGTGAAAGGTGCAGGCTGGTCTGAACGGTGAACAATCCCTGTCGCTCGGTCATACGTTTCCCCCTTTCCTGACGTGCTATGCGACAACGCCAGCAGACCGGAGCGTCGCAATCTCGTGCGGTTCATAACCGATTTCAGCCAGAATCTCATCAGTATGCTGCCCTAGAAGCGGTGGTGAGCGGCGGATGGCGGGTGGCGTGGCAGAGAAATGGTACGGCGGCGCAACGACCCGGATGCTGCCCGCAGTCGGATGATCGATGGTCACGACGCTTCCTAGCGCCTGCACCTGCGGATCGGTGAAAACCTGCGCCAGATCGCGCACAGCGCCGCAGGGCACACCAGCCGCATTTAGGTGTCGTTCGACGTCGGCAACGCGCAGCGATGCAAACACCGGCTCGAGGAGCGCGTTCAGTTCGGCGCGATGCGCCAGGCGCGACACATTCGTGCGGAAGCGTGGATCGTTGCGAAGTGCCGTCAACTCGAGCGCATCGCAGAAACGCTCCCACAGATCATCGGTGCCGACGCCGAGCGTAAAGTAGCCATCGGCAGCGCGATAGACTCCATACGGCACAATCGAAGGATGCTGGTTGCCCGGTCGGTCCGGCGCGCGACCGGTGGCGAAATAGTTGCCCGCCTGATAGGTCAGCATCGCCAGTTGCCCTTCCAGCAGAGAGGTATCGACCCACTGCCCTTCGCCCGTGCGGGCGCGATGGTAGAGCGCCGCCAGGATTGCATATGCCGCGAACATGCCCGCCATGATGTCGGTAATCGCAATGCCGACGCGCATTGGCGGTCCACCGGGTTCGCCGATCAGGCTCATCAACCCGCCCAACCCCTGAGCAATCTGATCATAGGCAGCACGCTCACGATCCGGTCCCGTCTGACCAAACCCGGAGATGGAGCAATACACCAGATCAGGACGGATGGCGCGGCACGCTTCATACCCGAATCCGCGCCGATCCAGCGTACCGGGAACGAAGTTTTCCAGCAGCACATCACTGCTGGCGATCAGTCGGCGCAGCACGGCAGCGCCGCGTTCGTTGCGGAAATCGAGCGCCAGGCTGCGCTTGTTGCGATTGACGCTGAGAAAATACGTACTTTCACCGCCTTCGAACGGTGGTCCCCATGCGCGGGTGTGGTCGCCAATGCCCGGCTGTTCGACCTTGATGATGTCGGCGCCGAGATCGCCGAGCATCATCGAGCAGAAGGGTCCGGCAAGCGCGCGGCTCAGATCGAGGACGCGCAATCCTTCGAGCGGCAGGGTCATTGATTTCCCCGCATTGGCGCGTACATGGCGCTATTCTGGATGTGCGAATCTTTGCGCAATATTATACCATGCAGGAGAGCAGAAAACCTGACAGTTCGTTTATAAAGCGACGGTCAATGCCATGAAGACGCCTTTGACGACTATTGACGCCTTGCGCCGCGCCGTCGAACATGCGCCGCAACGCCCGTTCCTTCTTTTTGAAGGACTATCTTTTTCCTATAAGGACATTGCTGCAATTGCGGCGTGCTGGGCTGCACGGTTGCGCGCAGTGGGAGTCGAACGCGGTGACCGGGTGGCGCTGTTTCTGGAGAATAGCCCGGCGTTCGTGACGGCGTACCTGGGCACCCACATGATCGGCGCGATTGTGGTGCTTGTCAATACCCTGTACCGCCAGACCGAACTGCGCCATATTTTGAACGACTCGGCAGCGAAGGTCGTCATCGTTGGCGATCAGGCGCACGCCGATCTGCTGCGTCAGGCGAATGCGCCTGGTGTGGTCATCTTCGCGTCCGATGTGGTGTTGGAGGGCGCAGATGACGCGCCGGACTGGACGCGCGCGCCTGAACCGGGCGATATTGCGCTGATCGGGTATACATCGGGCACGACCGGACGATCAAAGGGCGCTATGCTGACCCATGCCAATCTCATGGCGAATAGCGCGGCCGTCACCGTCGCCTGGCATTGGACGGAGCACGACCGCCTGCTGTTGACCCTGCCGTTGTTCCACATTCACGGTCTTGGCGTTGGGCTGAATGGCACGCTCTATACGGCAAGCACAGTCGATCTGCGGCGCGGGTTTGATGCGGCGGATGTGCTCGACACGCTGGCGCGCGGCGAGACAACGATGTTCTTTGGGGTGCCGACGATGTACACCCGCCTGATTGCCGAAGCGCGGCGACGACAGGCAGCAGGAGCGTCGGCGCGCGTTGACGGGATGCGTCTGTTCGTCTCCGGGTCGGCGCCGCTCAGCCCGCAGACCTTCGCCGAGTTCGAGGAACTGTTCGGGCATCGCATCCTGGAGCGCTATGGCATGACCGAAACAGTGATGAACCTGACCAACCCCTACGACGGCGAACGCCGTCCTGGAACGGTCGGCATGCCGTTTCCGGGGCAGGAAGCGCGCATTGTCGATGTGCGCACCCGTCAACCGCTTCCCGATGGCGAGATCGGCGAAATTCAGGTGCGTGGTCCGCACGTGTTCGCCGGGTACTGGCGCAACCCGCAGGCGACCGCCGAGGCATTCGACGCCGATGGCTGGTTCAACACCGGCGACCTGGGCTGGCGCAGCGCGGACGGGTATTTCACGATTACAGGACGCGCCCGCGAACTAATCATCAGCGGCGGGTACAACATCTACCCGCGCGAGGTCGAAGAAGTGTTACTGGCGCATCCCGCCGTCTCCGAGGCTGCGGTGGTCGGACTGCCCGACGCGGAGTTTGGCGAGCAGGTGGTGGCGGTGGTCGTGCCGGCAACATCGGCGACCGACAGTTTGGAACAGGAATTGATCGACTGGTGCCGCGCGCGCCTGGCGAGTTACAAAAAACCGCGACGAATTGTGTTTGTTGCATCGTTGCCGCGCAACGCGCTGGGCAAGGTGCAAAAGCATGTGATGCAACAGCAACTGACTCCATCAGGCGCAACCTGAAAGGACACCGCCATGAAGTATGACGATCTTGCCGCCGAACTGCGCGAGTGCGTCATGGGCGACGTGCAGACCGATGCGATTTCACGCGCTCTCTACGCAACCGACGCGAGCATCTACCAGATTGAGCCGCTTGGTGTGGTGCTGCCAAAGGACGAAGCGGACGTCGCTGCGCTCGTGCGCCTGGCGCGCCTGCGGCGCCTGCCGATTGTGCCGCGCGGCGGCGGCACCAGCCTGGCAGGGCAGGCGGTTGGACGCGCTATTCACGTCGATTTCACCAAGTACATGAACCGCCTGCTAGAGGTGAATGTCGCCGGACAGTGGGCATGGGTTGAACCGGGGATCGTCCTCGATCACCTGAATGCGGAACTTGCGCCGCACAATATGAAGTTTGCGCCGGATGTCTCTCCGTCGAACCGTGCCACAATCGGCGGCATGATCGCCAACAATTCATCCGGCATGTACTCGCTGGTGTACGGCAAGACCATCGATCACGTGCTGGAGTTGAAGGTCATGCTGTCCGATGGCAGTATCACTACCTTTCGCCCGCTCGATGAAGCGGAACTGCGCGCCTGCATGGCGAACACTGACCTCGAGGGGCGCATCTACCGCACGGTAGCGCGGCTGGCGCGCGAGCATGCCGACGAAATTGCGCGGCGCTATCCCAAAGTGCTGCGGCGCGTCGGCGGTTACAACCTCGATGCGTTCGTTCCGGTGAACGACGATGACGCCACCCGCTACGGCATCATGTTTGGCGCGCGATCACCCGACCGACGCTTCAACATGACGAACATGATTGTCGGTTCGGAAGGCACGCTGGCGCTGGTGCTGGCGGCACGCCTGCGTCTTGTTCCACGCCCGAAGCATACCGCCATTGCTATTCTGGAGTTTGACACACTCGATGCCGCGCTCGATGCGGTCGTTCCCTGCCTGGAGTGCAGTCCGGCCGCCGTCGAACTGATGGACGACATTCTGCTCGACCTGACGCGCAAATCGCACGAATATGCACAATATCTGGCGCTCTTCGTCCAGGGAAGGCCAGGCGCGCTGTTGCAGGTCGAGTTCTTCGGCGAGTCCGAGGATGAGGTGCATGCCAGCCTGACGCGGTTGGAGCAGCATCTGCGCACCCGGTGCAGCGCCATCACCCCCATGAGTGATGCGCGCCGGAAGAACGCCGTGCTGGCGGTGCGCAAAGCGGGTCTGCCGCTGCTCCAGTCCCTCTCGCCGGACCTGAAGCCGGAGACGTTCGTTGAAGACTCTGCCGTGCCGCCAGAGAAGTTGAACGTCTACCTGCGCCGCTTTCGCAATATTTGCCACGCGCATGGTGTGCAGGTCGCTTTTTATGGACATGCCAGCGTCGGCGTTATCCATGCCCGCCCGCTGCTCAACCTGAAGCATGCCGATGATGTGCGGAAAATGCGCGCCATTGCGGAGGAAATCAAGGACCTCGTGATAGAGTTCGGCGGCGCGCTCTCCGGCGAACATGGCGATGGCATGCTACGCGCCGAGTTCAACCGCGAGTTGTTTGGCGAAACGCTCTACGAAGCGTTTCGTGAGATCAAGCATACCTTCGATCCTTACGACATCTTCAACCCCGGCAAAATCGTCGATGCCCCGCCGATGGATCGCCATTTGCGCTATGGCGAGCGCTACCATCCGATCCAGTTGCACACCCGCTTCCGTTTCAGCGATACCGGCGGCATCGTCGGCGCCGTCGAGTTGTGCAATGGCAATGGTCTATGCCGCAAAATGTCCGGCGGCACGATGTGCCCCAGTTACATGGTGACGCGCGATGAAGAACACTCGACACGCGGGCGCGCGAATGCGCTACGCATGGTCTTTTCTGGTGCGCTTCCGCTCGATGCGCTCACCGGTGCGCGTATGAAAGAGGTGATGGACCTCTGCCTGGAGTGCAAAGGATGCACTGGCGAGTGTCCGTCGCGGGTCAACATGACGCGCCTGAAATCGGAATGGCTGTCGATCTACTACGAGCAGCATGGCATTCCGCTGCGATCACGCATCTTTGGCGCTATCCGAACGATCAACGAACTCGGCAGTCGCCTCGCGCCACTGGCGAACCGTCTGCTCGCATTGCCGTTCGTTCCGACGCTCCAGGAACGTCTGATCGGCGTCAGTCGTCAGCGCCGTTTACCGCCGTTTGCAGCGCAACCATTCCACCGCTGGTTTGCCGCCCGTCAGTCGCCGGTTGACGCTGACCGTCCTTCGGTCGTTCTCTTTCCCGACACCTTCGCCGACTACAACGATCCGCACATCGCGCAAGCGGCGGTGCGCGTCCTGGAAGCCGCCGGGTATCGTGTGCTCCTGCCGACGCGCCGCGTCTGCTGCGGGCGTCCGCAGATTTCGAAGGGATTGCTGAAGGAAGTCCAGGCGCTGGCGCAGCGGCAGCTCGATGCTCTGGGACCCTATGCCGCCGCCGGTATTCCGATCATCGGTCTCGAACCGAGTTGTATCCTGAGCTTCCGCGACGAGTATCCCGACCTGCTGGACGACCCACGCACCGCGACGCTGGCCCAGATGTCGTTCCTGTTCGATGAGTTCCTGGCGCGCGAAGTGCGCGCCGGTCGCGCAACGTTGCGTTTCCGCGATCAGGCGCCGCGCCGATATCTGTTCCATGGTCACTGCCACCAGAAGGCGCTCATCGGCAGCGCCTATGCGCTGGCGCTGCTCCGGATGATCCCCGGCGCCGACGCGCGCGAGGTTGATAGCGGGTGCTGCGGCATGGCGGGGTCCTTTGGATATGAAGCAGAACACTACGCCATCTCGCAGAAGATCGGTGAACGCGCGCTCTTCCCTGCGGTGCGTGCATTGCCCGCCACCGCTGAGGTTGTCGCAATGGGAACCAGTTGCCGCCAGCAGATCGCCGATGGAACCGGACGGCGCGCGCGACACCTCGCCGAAGTGTTGGCGGATGCGCTCGAAGAGTAGCGATGCCGTCACTCAGGAGTAAGCGTTGCTTCTGAACAAACTCGGATGCTTCGCTTATCAGCCACAAAAGTAGCGATGCCGTCACTCAGGAGCAAGCGTTTCTTCTCTTGATATTTCTCCCCCTGCATGCTATGATCTGCCAACACAGAGAAGTAGAATCTCTGGCGGCGGCAGGAGATGCCGCCGGTAGAGGAAAGAAACTCAAAGCATCTCCGAACGCTCAGACAGAAGCCAGAAAGTAAACAGCGCGGTCGGCGCGTGGCGATCAGCGACGATGATCCCCGCAGCGCGGACCGCTTTTTATTCGATGCCACATCCCTCCGGTTGCACAATCGGTACGAGGGAGCAACGATACCTATGATGACCGAACTCAAACGTCTGGTCGTTGGCCGTCCGCTCGCCAACGACCAGTTAGTCCACGAGCGATTGCCCAAGCGCCTGGCGCTTGCCGTGTTCTCATCCGACGCGCTTTCATCGACGGCATACGCCACCGAGGCGATCCTGATCGTTCTTTCGGCGGCTGGCGCAGCGGCGCTTGGGCTTGCCACCCCGATCGCGCTCGGCATCGCCGTGCTGTTGATGACCGTCGCCTTTTCCTACAGCCAGACGATCAAAGCCTACCCGCAGGGTGGCGGCACATATATCGTCGCGCGCGAAAATCTGGGAACGATCCCGTCGCTCACGGCGGCGTCGGCACTGTTGATCGACTACATCCTGACGGTCGCGGTCAGTATGTCGGCAGGGGTAGCCGCGATCACCTCCGCCTGGCCCGTGTTGGATCCATACCGCGTTGAACTTGCGGTCGGATTGATCGGACTGGTCAGCCTGGCGAATCTGCGCGGCATGAAGGAGTCGGGTGCGATGTTCGCTATACCGACGTATACCTTCATTGCCAGCATGTTCTTGCTGATCGGCGCAGGGCTGGTGAATGTCGTGACCGGCAACGTCACACCTGCACCGCCGCCGCAGACTCCTCACCTGCCAGCCGAGGCCGGTGCGCTTTCATTATTCCTCATTCTGCGCGCATTTGCAGCAGGTTGTACGGCGCTAACCGGCATCGAAGCGATTGCCGACGGCGTGCCCGCCTTCAGGAAGCCTGAATCGCATAATGCAGCGATAACGCTGGCAATCATGGCTGTGCTGCTCGTCACCATGTTTCTCGGTATCACCGTACTGGCAAATGCGTATCACATCATTCCCGATGGCAGCCACGAGCCGGAAACGGCGAACTCACAACTCGCGCGCGCGATTTTCGGCGCGGGATCACCGTTCTACTTCCTGCTCCAGATTGCAACGATGGCAATCCTGGTGCTGGCGTCGAACACCGCATTTGCCGACTTTCCGCGGCTGGCGTACTTCCTGGCGCGCGACCGCTATTTTCCGCGTCAGTTCACCCAACGCGGCGACCGTCTGGTCTTCTCCAACGGCATTGTCGCCCTGGGCTTGATCGCGTCGATCCTGGTGGTTGCCTTTCACGCGCGTGAGCAGGCATTGCTGCCGCTCTACGCGGTTGGCGTCTTTATCTCATTTACCATCTCGCAGGTGGGCATGGTGCAGCACTGGCGGCGAGCGCAGACGCCGGGATGGCGCCGCAGCGCTCTGATCAACGGTTTTGGCGCGACGATGACCGGCGTCGTGATGGTAGTGCTGGCAGTGACGAAGTTCCGCGAAGGAGCGTGGGCAGTGCTGCTCCTCATCCCGATGGTGGTGATGGCGCTGCTGAGCATCCACAACCACTACGTCGCGGTCGCCGAACAATTGTCGCTGGAAGGCGCGCCGCGCCCTGCACCGGTGCGGCGTCATACGGCGCTGGTGCTGGTGAGCGGCGTTCACCGCGGTGTGATTCCGGCGCTGCAATATGCGCTGTCGATTGCACCCGACAATGTGACGGCAGTCTATGTCGATCTCGATGCAGAGAATACGGAAAAGATCAGGCGCAAATGGGAGGAGTGGGGATGCGGCATTCCACTGGTCATTCTACCATCGCCGTACCGCTCACTGATGCAGCCGCTGCTCCAGTATATCGACGAAGTCGAAGCGCGCTACGACGACGACGTGCTGACGATCATTCTGCCGGAATTCGTGCCGTCGAAGTGGTGGCAGTACATGCTCCATAATCAGACCGGGTTGCAACTCAAGGCTGCGCTCTTCTTCAGCCGCGGTAAAGTAGTGACGAGCGTGCCGTACCATCTGGAGCACTGATTGCTGCTCATTGATGATTATCGCCTGAGCCGCGAGTTGTGCCGGTTGTGCGCGCTGGCAATCGGTCGGCGCCAACGGGCAATCGTGTGGGCGCCGGCCATCGAATAAAGAAGCGGGCTTGCACCCAGGAACACGCGCTTCGCCGAGAGTCGAGCGATCAGGCTCGACTCTCGATGTCGCAATGTCATGACGTTGCCGATTCGTCATTGCGCGGGCGCTCGGCCCGGGCATGCGCCTCCTGGTAGCGCGAGAAATCTCGCCGTTGCAGGCGTTCGAGGAACGTCAGCGCCAGGACCGGCAGCATCAGGTAGAAGGCGATCCAGACGGGGTACGTCTTCTTGAGTGAAATATACGGCTCGAATTCGAACGCTGTGAGAAGATTATTCACAATCAGCAGCAGACTCCACGCACTAAGCGTGCGAGGAACAATGTAACCGAAGACGTAAGCGAGCACGCTACCCGTGCGGGTGGCGAGCGTTTGGTTGGCGCGCGGATCGAAGTAGTGCCGCTTGAATGCTCCAAGGCTGAGTCCCCCTGCTTGCGGAAAGTTATCGACGGGCCGGAACAGGTAGCAATAGTTCAATGCCGTCGAGAACACGAGCACGACGGCAGCAGCGGCGATCAAGGCAGGCCATCCTCCGGCTGCCAGGGGGTTCATCTCGCGCGAGAGATCGGGAGTGACCAGGTGGGTGCTGAGACCATCCCCGATCCGAGTGAGGATCACCAAACCCGTGGTCAACCAAAACTCAACCGGTGGGCGCATATACTCTCCTGATTGCGTTTGTCTTCTATAGTAATACCAATTACCGGTGACCATCCGGCATGGTCACCCCGAGCAGAGCGAGGGGTCGTGCGCGACCCGCTTAGATTCCTCGCTGCGCTCGGAATGACAGTCGCTGCGCTCGGAATGACAGTCGCTGCGCTCGGAATGTCAAGCATGCGGCATCGTCAATCGTCATTGGTATAACATAGACTCAGAGCATGATCAGAAACCCGGATGGCTCTTCAGGACTTCCCGTGAAGAAGCCTATAGTTAGCGGGTCGCCGTATACCGGGGATTGAACCGACAATAGCCATCCAGATCGAGAGTCAGTCGTTGAGACAATCGGCGCATATTGCGCGATCCTGAACAAAAGCGCTCAAAGCACGTCAGGCCGCTCTTGAGCGCCGGTGGCGCATTTGCCGCACCCCATCCGCCTTCGAACGGGTGGTGTTGAGCATGTCCGTCAATTCGTTGCGCAGCCGGAGTCCTTGACGCATGGCCAGGCGCTGCTCCTCGACCAGGTGCGTGCTGCCGTTCGTTTGAGCCATTCCTCGATCCGCACCGAAGAATCACAGATGCCACGGGTGACGGAATACATGCTCTTCCCTGAGAAACGTCACCCCAATGGGATGGATGTCGCTAACGTTGAGGCTTTTTTGAGGCATCTGGCTGTCGCGGGGCTCCATAGGGCCGCGGCAGCGCCCCATGCGTATTCAGACCGATGGTTAACCATCGGACGGAGCAGTTGGTTCCGCCCCAATGGTGGCGTGATGGGCAGGGATGGACCGGGCGCGCTGAGGGAGACCGGCGTCTCTTCCGCGCGTCCCGATTTCCCCAGCAATGATGGTCATTCTGTCAGAAGTCATCCGCGCCAGGGTTGCCGCGCCCGATCCTCCGGTTCCCGGCATCCGGCTGGGTCTGCGACAGCAGCACGAAGATCACCGTGCCGAGGATCGCTCCCAGGGCGCCCGGCAGAGTCACGGCGTGATCGGCGTGGACGATGCCGCTGCCGATGATGCCGCCGAGGAGTGCGCCAAAGACTCCTACCAGCGGGAGCACGACGACGCTCCCAGACATAGAACGGTGCGGCAACACCGCGCCGAGCAGCACTGCGACAAACACGCCGATGATTGTCCAGACCAGATACGCCATTGTTATTACGGCGTCGTTGGCGTCGTCGGCGCCGCCGGTTGCTCAGGCGTCGCAGGCTGCGATGGTTGTGTCGATGTCCGTTGCCCCGACGACGGGTTGGGCACGACCGTTGTGCCGGTTGCCATCTGGTTCAACAAGAGGGTAATGTTGGTATTGGGATCGATGAACCAGATATTGCCGCTCTTCAGCATTTCGACCATCAACTCACGCGTGCGTAATTCGAACAGTTCCGGGTTCTCGCGCCAGTAGCGTCCCTGGATTGCGCGCACCTGCGCCTCGCGGTTCGCCGCCTCGAGGGCCGCCGCCGTTTGCCCCTTTTCACGGGTCAGCGCCACGCGCGCTTCTTGCTCCGCCTGGAACAGATTGTTTGCCTGTTCCGCTTCGATCTGCTGGCGGCGGCGCTCCTCCGTTTCGATCTTGACTTCCAGGTTCGCCTTTTCGGAGAGGAGGCGGGCATATTCTTCACTGACCTTAATATCGAGCACCTTCACCGCCTCGATAACAACAAACAGTTGATCGGCAGGGCTTTGCTGTCCGGGACCGGGCGGCGACGTCAGATTCGCGCGAATACGTTGGGAAAACCCGCCGCGGTCGGAGAGCGCCTGGTCGAGCGTGAACTGCGTGCTGGCGCTCTTCAGCGCATCGGAGGCGAAACCTTCGAGTTGCAGACGGAGGAGATCGTCTTCAGCGCCGAGGCGCGCATACATCTGGCGCAGTGACTCAGGATCGGTCTTCCGGCTGAAGTCGATCTGAATATCAATATCGTAGAGTTGCTTGTCACTGCTGGCGACATTCTGCGAGATCTGGAGCGTCTGACGGCGGACGTTCACAATCTCGACGCGCGTCAGCGGCGCAAACGGACGGAAGAAGACACCCGGTTCCTGCACGCCTTCAACCGCACCGCTGGTGATGATGATCCCGCGTTGCCCTTCGTCCACCTGCACAAAGCGCGCGGTCGCCGCTCCCAATCCAACGATGATCAACAGCGCAAACACAATGGCGATAGTCCGCCCTGCAACATTCATGCCTCTTCCTCCTTGTTGTGTCGATGGCTGGTTCTGGCGTTTACGATCAGACATAACGGCGCTCCGGCGCGAGGCGCCCTGCAAGTGCGATTGCTTCATTATACGAGGAGATGCACCGATTGTCACTATGTGGATGCGGTGCGGGGGCGCTGCGCGTGGGTATGAACACCCGCGTTGCCGCCGACGTCCGCTGTCGCCGGTTTGATGCGCCGCTTTTACCCTCACCCCCTGCCCCTCTCCTGCCTGTGGGAGAGGGGAAACCGGCGCCGCGCGCGCGGTCCGTCCCCTGGCGGGTGTGGGGGCGGGGGAGCGCGGGAGTTCTATCCGCCCTTGAAGTCAATCGGTGGGAGGATGCGTCTGAAGGGGGGCGCGTTAGCGTCCGTCGTTCTGAATGAACGACGGTTGAAGGTCGCGCGAGGGCGGGATCAGGTGCAATCGTTCCCCTCCATCTGTCGAGGATCATCCGCCAAAAAAAGAGTCTTTGAGATGTCAATATATCTTTTTATTGACATTTACGATAATTTTCGATATTCTCTTGTTCGAGACAGTCTCATGCCAATGACCTGTGAACATCCGGTATGGTCACTCCGAGCAGCGCGAGGGGTCGCGCGCAACCCGCTTAGATTCCTCGCTGCGCTCGGAATGACCAGCATGCGGCATCGTCAAGCGTCATTGGTATCAGCACCAAAAGGAGGGGCACATTCTATGGAGGGTATGATGGGTGGCAATCTGGCGCTTATCGGGTATCTTGCGCCGCTGTCGCTGGCAGTTGTGGCGCTCATCGCGTGGCTGTCGCGGTCGGTTAATCTGACGTTTCAGCTTGGACGCATTGCCAGTATCGGTTCGTTCCTGCTGTTGCTTGGGCTTGGGATTGTCGTCTTCACCTCCGGTCCGATGGTCAGTCCGGTAATCGGCGTCGGCGAGGCGGGCATCGCCCTGCGCCTCGATGCGCTGAGCGTGATGATGTCGTGGTTGGTGACGCTGCTGGGGACGCTGCTGATCCAGTTCAGCCGCAACTATCTCGATGGCGATCCGCACCAGAAACTCTTTTTCATCCGCCTCTACCTGACGGTCAGCGCGGTTCTGTTGATGGTGCTGTCCGGTAATCTCTGGCAACTGGTTCTGGCGTGGATTGGCATGAGTCTTGCGTTGCACGAGCTGCTGGTGTTTTATCCTGAGCGTCCGCGCGCTCTTCGGGCTGCCCGCAAGAAATTCATTACCGCCCGCATCGGCGATGTGTGCCTGATCGTTGCTGCGGTGTTGCTCGCGCAAACATTTGGTACGACCGATCTGGGCATGATCCGTGAGGCGGCTGCCAGTGCGCTTGCAGGTGGAACCATCCCCGCCGGTGCTGCCATCGCAGCGATCCTGATCGTCATCGTCGCTGCGCTGAAATCGGCGATGTTCCCTTTCCATGGCTGGCTGCTCGAAGTGATGGAAACGCCAACCCCGGTGTCGGCGCTGCTGCACGCCGGTCTGCTCAATGCGGGCATCTTCCTGGTGGTGCGCTTTGGCGAACTGGTGTTCCTGTCGACCCCGGCGCTGATTCTGTTGATCGTGCTCGGCGGGTTCACGGCGATTTTCGCCTCGTCGTCAATGATTACGCAGACCAGCGTCAAGGTCTCGCTGGCGTATTCGAGCGCTGCGCATATGGGCTTTATGATTATGCTGTGCGGCTTTGGCGCGCACACGGTTGCAATTATGCACCTCATCGCTCACTCCTGCTACAAGGCGCACGCCTTCCTGTCGTCCGGCAGCATCATCGAGTATGTGCGGGATACCGGCGCCCAGAAACTCGACACCGCGCCGCACCCGCTCAGTCTCCTGGCAAATATGGCGGTTTCCGTGGCGGTCTTTCTAGCGGTCGCCACTGCCATCGGCATCGACATCACCAAGCGACCGGGTGAAACCGCGATGATCACGATATTTATGATTGCCGTCGCCTATTTGCTGGTGAAGGGCAATACCGACAAAGCGCCCATCTCTGTGATCGGACGCACGATGCTGATGGCTACCCTGGTGACGATGGCCTTCTTCGCTCTGGAGGTCATGGCTGAGGCGCTGCTCGGCGGCGCTGTG
The DNA here is from genome assembly GCF_000017805.1 of Roseiflexus castenholzii DSM 13941. GTDB lineage: Bacteria > Chloroflexota > Chloroflexia > Chloroflexales > Roseiflexaceae > Roseiflexus > Roseiflexus castenholzii. Next base: position 756,735 of record NC_009767.1, read on the forward strand.
GCGGTCTATCCGCCGCTCGATATGCCGACGATGATCGCCGTGGTGCTGGCAGTTGTGCTCTTCGGCATCGTGATGGCGTTCAGCGCGTTCCTGCCTGCGCTGGTGAATCGCCCCGCGTGGCGGGCGCTCTATGTTCACCTCAAGAACGGTTTCTATGCTAACGCTATGTTCGACCGCTTCCTGGACGTCTTCCGACTGGCTCGCTGATCCGTGGTGTGGATGCACTCTTTGAGGAGGAACAAAGCATGATGATGCACATGGCTGAGACTCGAACCCGACCTGCGCCAATGATGGCTGCGTCGCTTCAGATGGTTACCGCCGATATGATCGCGGCAGCAGCGAAGCGCGCCGAGCAGCGCATCGCTCCGCTGTGGCCCCTGCGCAATTTTGTGGCGGTCAATCCATATCTGGGTCTGCTCGATTACTCCTTCGAGACCGCCGCCGAACTGCTGGCGCGCCGGGCTGGCGCCCGGACGACCGCCCCACGCGCGTTCTATGCGCAGGCAATTCGCGACGGGCGCATCACCGATGCCGATCTTGCGTCCGCTCTGGCTGAGGGAAGCCCATCCCCCGGCGCACCTGCGACCGTCGAGGCGCTGAAGGCGTTCGCCTTGAGCAATGCGCCAGAGCCGACCTTCACCACGCTGCCGACTGTCGCCGATGTTGCGCGTGAGATCACCGGCGTCAACTGGGCTGATATTGTGACCGACTCGATCTCGGCGTGGGCCGGCGCCTACTTCGATCTGGGTCAGTCCTACTGGCGGTCGCCCTGGAAACCGATGTCGGCGTATGCTGCATGGCGGGCTGAGGCAACGTATGACCGAACACCACATATACGCGGCGCTCAGGGCTTTCATCAGGCGCTGCGTGAATTGCCGGAATCGGCGATGGAAACGATTATTGCGGCAGTGGAGATGTTGCATATTCCCGCCGATGGGCTTGAAGCATATCTGCACCGGCTCTTGCTGACCATTCACGGTTGGGCTGGTTATGCCCGCTACCTGCGCTGGGAAGCCGAACTCTACGGTGGCGCAGATCACACGCTGACCGATCTGCTGGCGATCCGCCTGGTGTGGGAAGTGGCGCTCTGGCGCAGTTTCGCGTCCAGAGGAATGGCGGAAGCGTGGCGCACACGCAGTCATGAATTGGTCGGCGATCAACTGGATGCAGCGCTCCAGCGCGCGATCGCTGGCGATCTGTTGCTCCAGCGCGCCTTCGAGAAAGCGTATCAGCGCCAGTTGTTTGCCTGCCTCGGTACGCCAAAACCGGTCAAACACGCAACACGGAAGCGGGCGCAGGCCGCCTTCTGCATCGATGTCCGCTCCGAGATCTTTCGGCGCGCGCTCGAAACCGTGACCGATGAGATCGAGACAATCGGATTTGCGGGTTTCTTTGGCTTCCCGATCGAGTATGTGCCGCTGGCGGAAACCCGCGGCGGAGCGCAGTGTCCGGTCTTGCTTACGCCGCAGTTCGTCATTGCCGAGTCGGTCGGCGGTGCGTCCGAAACTGAAGTGACCGCCGTGATCGAGAAGCGCGCCCTGAATCAGCGCGTCGCCAAAGTATGGCGCATGTTCAAGTTCGGACCGGTCTCCTGCTTCGGGTTCGTCGGTCCGGTCGGGCTGGCATATGTGCGGAAGTTGCTGCTGGATACGCTGGGAATTACCCGCCCGGTGCCGCATCCGGCGACTTTCGGGCTGGATGCGCGCACCCGCGAGCGCGTCAAACCGAGCCTCGAACCGCGCGCGATCGGTGGGCGCACAACGGGCATGTCGCCGGAGCAGCGGGTGAATGTCGCCGAAGGCGCACTCAAAGCGATGTCGTTGACGAGCAACTTTGCTCGCCTCGTGCTGCTTGCCGGGCACGGCTCGACGACCGTCAACAACCCGCATGCGACCGGTCTTGACTGCGGCGCATGCGGTGGTCATACCGGCGAGGCGAATGTGCGGGTGGCAGTGCAGATACTTAACGATCCGGCGGCGCGCACCGGCTTGAAAGCGCGCGGCATTGTCATTCCAGACGATACCGTGTTTGTGGCCGGTCTACACGACACCACGACCGATGATGTGACCATTTTTGATAAGAATGATATTCCGGCAAGCCATGCCGATGATCTGAGGCGGCTCGAAGCCGATCTCGCCGCCGCCGGACGACTGGCGCGCGCCGAGCGGGCTGCTTTGCTGAAGATTGATCCGAAGGGGAACATCGACGGCGCGGTGCGTCAGCGGAGCAGAGACTGGTCGCAGGTGCGGCCAGAATGGGGACTGGCCGGCTGTGCAGCATTTATTGCCGCCCCGCGCGACCGCACTGCTGGCGCGAAACTGGATGGTCGCTCGTTCCTGCACAACTACGACTGGCGGCAGGACGAAGGCTTCGGCGTGCTGGAACTGATCATGACGGCGCCGATGATTGTCGCAAGCTGGATCAATTTGCAGTACTACGGCTCGACGGTGGACAACCGGGTTTTTGGCAGCGGCAACAAGACGCTGCACAATGTCGTCGGCACCCTTGGCGTACTCGAAGGCAATTCCGGCGACCTGCGGGTCGGGCTGCCGTGGCAGTCGGTCCACGATGGCGAACGCTATGTCCACGAGCCGATGCGCCTGCACGTGATGATTGAAGCGCCGATTGAGGCGATGACCGCAATTATCGCCCGACATGAGCAGGTGCGGCAGTTGCTCGACAACGGCTGGCTCTACCTGTTTGCGCTCGACGAGCGTGGCAAAGTGACGCATACGTATGCTGGCGGTTTGCGATGGGAGGCGTGTTGAGTCGCTCGTGGGCAGAGCGTGGACAATCCTCCCACAGGGACGACGTGAAACCGGCATACCGGCATTGACCCCTGCGCTGCGGGTAAAGCCCTCGCTCAGGAGGCGGAAGATCCACGGGGGCTTGCGTGAACTCAGTAAGGGCTTTTGCCCGCAGATGGCGGGTTTATAAGAATCATAAGTCGTAGGCTGCCGGATGCGCGAAGCCCGCCTTCGCAGGTGAGCGCGAATGGCGCCGAAATTATACCAATTCCCGGTGACCATCCGGCATGGGCACCCCGAGCCGCGCGAGGGGTCGGGCGCGACCCGCTCAGATTCCTCGCTGCGTTTACCCTGAGCGAAGCGAAGGGCTCGGAATGACCAGTCGCTGCGTTTACCCTGAGCGAAGCGAAGGGCTCGGAATGACACGCATGCGGCATCTTCAATCGTCATTGGTATTAATTGCTCAAAGACCATCGACTTGGCGAAAGATTACTCTGTCGCTGCCGTGACGGCGGCGCAGAGTTATTCATACAGCCACCTCAATGCTATGACGACCAAACCGCAATTAGTCATCATCATCACCCACGCCGGGCACGATCCCGGCGCCGCAACGCTGGGTTTTCTGACCGCCAGCGCGGCGCTTGCCGCCGGAAATCGCGCCGCGGTGCTGCTGCGCGGGGAAGGCGTTTTGTGCGCCACATCCGAAGGATGGGCCGCCGGTTTGCACGCGGCAGGATATCCGCCGTTGCGTGAGGCGCGTGATGCCTATCGCACAGCCGGAGGAACGCTGTATCTGTCGCAGCCGTGTCTCCGGCGCTACTGGCTCAACGCTGATAACGGTCTTTTGCCGGATGTACGTGTGCTGAGCATCGCGGACATAGCGGCGCTCTGTGTCGGGACGACCACAGTAACGTTCTGACGGCGCCGGCAAACCTTGCGTAAGGAGAACGCCGATGACATGGATGCAACGGACGCGCCTGGATCTGAGATAGGAAGCGACCGATCTGTGCAACTCCGTCTCGATCCGCGACAAGCCGTATCCTCACGCACGCCGCATGACCAGAGCGTCCTGACTCTCCGCCGATGACGACGCTCTGCTGATGTCGATATGCCGACACGCCCGCGCAAAGTGTGGTATAGTGATTGTCAGCAATGTCGCTGAATGCAGGTGAGCCTATGAACCCTTTTGGCAACCGCAAGCCGGTCATTGCTCCTGATCTGTTCACTGGGCGACGCGATCTTATCGCAGCCGTCTGCGAGCGCCTGACGGCTGCGCCGCCGCAATGCTGCGCGATCATTGGCGATGCTCGGAGCGGAAAGACCTCACTGCTCTACTATCTGCGCAGCGCAGCGCCGGGGCGCCCGATCTGCGGCGACACGACGGCGCGATTTGTTTTCTCCTACGTCAATGCTGGTCCCTACGCCGATCTCGGTGCTTCACAGAGCCATGGCGCGCTCTACTTCTGGCGCGATCTCGCGCGCGCCACGTCTCAGGCGCTCGACCGGCACGATGATCTTCCTGCGCTGCCGGATCAGGGTATCGCCGAAACGGCGATTGTCGATGCAGTCTACGCGCTCAAGTGCGTGGTCGAGGACATGCTCCGGCAACGCAGTGACCGCACGTTTGTGTTTCTCATCGACAATGTTGAGGGGATTGCTCGCCTCCCGCGCCACACTGCCAGTTTTTTGCGCTCGCTGACGCAGGACCCCGATATTGGCGCGCGCGTCGCTTACGTGGTGACTGCCAGCGTGCCCTTAAGCCGGCTCTATCCGGCGGACGAGTTGCGCGAGCCGTCCTCCTTCTGGAGTCTGTTCGCCAGCGAACTCTTTATCGGCGGTCTTGATGACGCCGACATTACCGCGCTGTTCGGACGCGCGCCGGAGTTGAACGACGCCGACCGCGCGTGGATCCGGCGGCTGGGTGGCGCCAATCTGATGCTGCTCCTGATAGCGGCTGCGCACGTCTACCACTGGCGGATGCACCCCAATGGCAGCAGCCCCAACGATATCGAACGCGCTGCAATCGAGGAGGCGCGCCCGCTCTGCCGAACCTGGTGGCGCAAATTGCTGGAGACGTATGCCATAGCGACCGATGCGCGCGAGGCGCTGCTTGAGCAAAACCGCGCCCCAACCTCTGATGAAGGCGTGCTCTTCGATGCGCTCCGACAGCGTGGTCTGGCGCAACGCGACCGAAACGGCTGGCGGATCAGTTCGACCATCTTCGCTCAGGCGTTGTCGGATCAGCCTGGCATGCCCTCAATCGAAACATCCCTGCCGTTGCCCTCTGCACCGCCGGCCTTTACTCATCTCGAAGGGGAAGTGTATGCGTTTCTGCGTGAACATGCCGGGCGCGTCTGCACCCGCGACGAGGTCAAGCGCGCTATCTGGCCCGTTTCTCCGCCGTCCGACAGCGCGTTGCAGAAGATTATCGAGCGCATCCGCGACAAAATCGAGCCTGACCCCAAACATCCCCGTAAACTGATTGCCGTGCGTGGCCAGGGATATATGCTGCGCCGCGACGTCGAATAACCTCCTCTCCGCCATTCGATGGAGCCTGATCCGTTGAAGGTATAGTCTTTTTGTATCATCAAAATCTCTATATTGACAAAAAAGAGGGTTATTGTTACATTTTTGGTGTTGTAAATATCTTTATGTATCTTTGGAGAAGATATGGATACGATCGAGATCATCCGCAGCAATCTGTTGTCGCCGCTGGTGCTGGCGTTCATTCTGGGAGTCGTGGCAACACTGATCAGGAGCGAAGTCGAGATTCCCGAATCGGTCATCAAGGCGATTTCGGTCTACCTGTTGTTCTCCATCGGGCTGAATGGCGGCGTTGAACTGGCAGGCACGCCGATCAGCGCGTTTCTGCTGCCAGCATTGGTGACGATTGCGCTGGCGATTGCCGTACCGACCTGGTGCTACCTGATCCTGCGCGGTCTCGGCAGGTTTGATATTCCCAACGCTGCCGGCATTGCTGCGCACTATGGTTCCGTCTCGTCGGTGACCTTTGTTGCCGGAATCTCATTCGTCGAGCGTTTGCCAGAAGGACAGAACTCCTTCGAGGCATTCATCCCGGCGCTGGCGGCGCTGATGGAGTGGGGGATCATTGTGGCGCTCTTCATCGGGCGCTGGCGCCTGGGAGCGACCCAGAGCCAGAACAGCGAACTCGGTCGGGTCATTCGGGACACGCTCACCGGGCGCAGTGTGGTGTTGCTGCTCGGCGGTCTGCTGATCGGCGTGATCATCGGCGAGCAGGGGTTCGCGCGCATTAAGCCGCTCTACGGCGACCTCTTCCGCGGCGTGCTGGTTTTTTTCCTGATCGAAATGGGCATGCTCGCCGGGCGGCAACTGCGCGATTTTGTCAAGGTCGGTCTGTTTATGGCGGTCTTTGGGACGATTATGCCATTGATCCACGGCATGATCGGCACATCGCTCGGTCTGCTGGCGGGTCTTTCGCCCAATGGCGCATTCATCCTGGGGGTTATTACTGCCAGCGCGTCGTATATCGACGCGCCAGCCGCTGTGCGCGCCACCTTCCCGCAGGCGAATCCAAGCATCTATCTGACATCGTCGCTCGGGATCACGCTTCCGGTGAATCTCATTATTGGCCTGCCGTTGTATTATGAATATGCACGCTGGCTGGGTGCGGCGCTTGGACGCATGGAATACCAATGACGATTGACGATGCCGCATGCTGGTTATTCCGAGCGCAGCGACTGTCATTCCAAGCGCAGCGACGGGTCATTCCGAGCCCTTCGCTTCGCTCAGGGTAAACGCAGCGAGGAATCGAAGCGGGTCGCGCCCGACCCCTCGCGCTGCTCGGGGTGACCATGCCGGATGGTCACCGGGAATTGGTATAACGCACAAGGACGTGCATGGAAAGGAGCAAGGTCATGAAACTGACGACGGTGCGCTTGGTGACGATTATCGCTGAGCCGGTGCTGAAGGATCGGTTGATCCATGAGATTCACGCCCTCGGCGCGCATGGCTACACTATCTCCGAGGTGCATGGCGAAGGGACGCGCGGTATTCACGCCAGCCAGTGGCAGGGCGGCAATATCAAGATCGAAACGCTGGTTTCACCCGAAGTTGCCGACCACATTCTGGAGGCGATGGCAGACCATTATTTCCCCAACTATGCCGTCATTGCCTATGTGACCGACGTGCAGGTGATGCGCGGCGAAAAGTTCGCATAGTTCCAAAACTATTTGCTCTCCGCGCGGTTCCGTGCTACCATCCTTTGTCTGATCGTATGTATCGGCAAGTGTGCGATGTCGGCTGACTGGATCGTGGTGCGCGGAGCGCGCGTCCACAATCTTAAGAATATCACGGTCGCCATGCCGCGCAATGCGCTGGTGGTGATCACGGGCCTCTCCGGCTCCGGTAAGTCGTCGCTGGCATTCGACACCATTTTTGCCGAGGGGCAGCGTCGCTATGTCGAGTCGCTCTCCGTCTATGCGCGCCAGTTCCTCGGTCAGATCGATAAGCCGGATGTCGATGCGATTGAAGGGTTGTCGCCTGCGATTGCCATCGACCAGAAGGGTTTGGTGCGCAATCCGCGCTCGACGGTCGGCACGGTCACCGAAATTTACGATTACCTTCGCTTGCTCTTCGCCCGGATTGGACGACCGCACTGCGTTCACTGCGGTCGTCCGTTGATCCGCCAGTCGGCGCAGCAGATGATCGATACGATCCTCGATCTGCCTCCCGGCAGTCGCATTCTGCTGCTGGCGCCGCTCGTGCGCGATCAGAAGGGCGACCATCAGCCGCTCCTCGATCAGGTGCGCAAACAGGGGTTTGTGCGCGTGCGCGTCGATGGCGAGGTGCGCGACCTGGCGGACGATCTGCGCCTGGATCGCTACCGCCCCCATACCATCGAGGTGGTCGTTGATCGTCTGGTCATACCGCAATCCGATACAGCGCCGCATCAATCCCAGTTGCGGGTGCGCGTCGCCGATTCGGTCGAAATGGCGCTGCGGGTTGGTGATGGGGTGGTGATCGTGCAGATCGTTGGCGGCGATGAACTGCCCCTCTCGCAACGGTATGCCTGCCCGGTGCATGGTCCTGCAACGATTGGGGCGCTCGAACCGCGCGATTTTTCGTTCAATAATCCGTCCGGCGCCTGCGCGACGTGCGACGGTCTCGGCAGTGTGCTGGAGTTCGATCCCGATCTGGTCATTCCAGACCGCTCACGTTCGCTGGCGGACGGCGCCATCGCGCCATGGGCGAATGTCAGTCGCGCACAGCGCCGCTACTTCGACGATCTGCTGGCATCGCTCGCCGATCACCTGGGTTTTTCGCCGCACACGCCGCTGCGCGATCTTCCTCCCGAAGTGATTGCGACAATCCTCTACGGCTCTAACGGTGATGTGATGCCGTTGCGCTACCGGCTGCGCGGCGAGGAGCGTCTCGTCGAGGCGCCATTCGAGGGCGTAATTCCGGCGTTGCGCCGACGGCTGGGGGAGTGCTCCGATGAAACGGAACGCGCGCAGATCGAGCAGTTCATGACGCCGTGCGTGTGTCCGGCATGCAACGGCGCGCGCCTGCGCCCCGAATTGCTCGCCGTCACCGTCGCCGGATACACGATTGCGCAGGTGTCGGCGCTGCCCGTCGCTGAAGCATGGTCGTGGGCGAAAACGCTGGCTGCCGACGTCGCAGCGGCCGTCTCCTGCTGGCGCGAGACGCGCGAAAGCAATCTGCGCTCGTCAATCTATGCGCTGAATGTGCGCGAATGTCAGATTGCAGCGCCCATCCTGAACGACATCTGCGCGCGGCTCCGATTCCTGAACGAGGTTGGGCTGGAGTATCTCGCGCTGGATCGCGCCGCCGCGACCCTCTCCGGCGGAGAAGCGCAGCGTATCCGCCTTGCGACACAGATCGGGTCCGGGTTGAGCGGCGCGCTCTACGTGCTGGACGAGCCGAGCATTGGGCTCCACCCGCGTGATACGGCGCGCCTGCTCAATACGCTGCGACGGCTGCGCGACCTGGGGAATAGTGTGCTGATCGTCGAACACGACGAGGAAATCATCCGCGCCGCCGACTGGATCGTCGATATTGGTCCTGGCGCAGGGGAGCGCGGCGGCGAGGTGATCGTCAGCGGACCGTTCGAGGCAGTGCTGGCAGAGCCGCGCTCGCTAACCGGGCAGTATCTCTCCGGCAAACGCGCGATTCCTGTGCCGCGCCGACGGCGCTCCGGCAGCGGCAGGTTTTTGATGATCAAAGGGGCGCGTGAGCACAATCTGAAGCATATCGATGTCGCCATTCCACTAGGATGCCTGGTTGCCATCACCGGTGTCAGCGGCTCCGGTAAATCCACCCTGGTCAACGACACCCTCTACCCGCGACTGGCGCAGGCGCTCCATGGCGCGCGCGCGCGCCCCGGCGCCCACGACGCGATCTACGGCATTGAACATATCGATAAGGTGATCGACATCGACCAGTCGCCGATCGGTCGCACGCCGCGTTCCAATCCGGTCACCTACACCAAAGCCTTTGACCCGATCCGCAAGTTGTTTGCGCAAACCCCCGAAGCGCGCGCGCGCGGCTATGACGCCGGTCGTTTTTCGTTCAACATTCCCGGCGGGCGCTGCGAACATTGCAACGGCGAAGGGTTGATGCAGATCGAGATGCAGTTCCTGCCGGACCTCTACGTGACCTGCGATGTGTGCCATGGCGCGCGCTACAACCGTGAGACGCTTGACATCCGCTATCGCGGCAAAAATATTGCTCAGGTGCTCGATATGACCGCTGAGGAAGCGGCGGCGTTCTTCGAGCGCGTGCCTGCCATTGCCGAAAAATTGCAGACGTTGATCGACGTGGGGTTGGGCTACATTCGCCTCGGTCAACCGGCAACCACGCTGTCCGGCGGCGAAGCGCAGCGCATCAAACTGGCGACTGAACTGAGCCGCCGCGCCACCGGACGCACCCTCTACATCCTGGACGAGCCAACCACCGGATTACACGTCGCCGACGTCGACCGGCTGCTGCGTGTGTTGCAGCGGTTGGTCGATGCGGGCAACACTGTGCTGGTCATTGAACATAACCTCGACGTTATCAAGTGCGCCGACTGGGTCATCGACCTTGGTCCCGAAGGCGGCGATGCTGGCGGGCGCGTCGTCGCCGCCGGAACTCCCGAACAGGTGGCGCGAACGCCAGGATCGCACACCGGTCAGTGTCTGGCGCGCATACTCGTTGAACGTTGAATGTTATTTCACTCCCAACCATCGGCGCGCGAATGCGCGAACGCTTCGGGCGATGGCGATGGCTTCGCGGGCTTCTTCCAGTGATGGTTCAGCGCCAGGGTAGCGGGTGGTAACCGCGTAGTCGGAAAGGATGGTCAGCTGTCCAGGTGATACGCCGGTCTGTATGCCTGCCTGTTCACAAAGAGTGTTCAGGGTGGGCAGGTCGTGCGTCCTGGGAAAGGCGACAGATTTCTGCAAAAGCAGAGATTTCAAATATTTCTCAGCGCTCTGTTGCGCACGGAAGCAGATAGCGACCACTGGCGGATGTTTATGTCGTATGAGCGATGTCGCCACCTGCCAGTCCTGCTCGGCGTATCTTGCCCATTCCAGCGGGTCATTGGCGCTCATACACAACAATGCCTCTGCTCAGGATTTCTTGCAAAAAGAAGTTGTGCGGCGCTTCCTCTGCCAGTTCGCGCGGCGTTTTAACCATGATATCCACCGGAAACAAACGCGGGTATAACAACAGGGAGATAGTCACCACACGCTCGCGACGCGGTTTGTCGGTATCCCAGATAATCAGCAGATCGACATCACTGTCGGGCGTCGGGTTGCCATAGGCATACGAGCCGAAGAGGATGATCTTCTCCGGGTTCACTTCGCGGACGAGCCGCTCGATGGCGGCGGGAAGCGTCTCCGCCACTGGCGGCAGACCGCGCGGGGCAACGTTGGCGGGGAGTGAAAAGGCGCTGTTCATGGGCGCCCTCCTTTCATCCCCAACCATCGGCGCGCGAATGCGCGAACGCTTCGGGCGATGGCGATGGCTTCGCGGGCTTCCTCCAGCGATGGTTCAGCGCCAGGGTAGCGCGCATTGACCGCATATCCAGAGAGGAAATCGAGCGCAGGCTCGTCCACATTGACCGGAATGCCATTGCTGATACAGAGGTGGCGCAGGATCGTCAGATCGTGTGTCTTAGGAAATGTGATTGTTCCGGCGATGAGCAGCGCCTTGAGATATTTTTCGGCGCATTGTTGCGCGTGAAAAACGGCAGCATCGGTATGCCGCATTTTACCGCGCAGGGCGCGCCGCGCCATGTCGAGGTCGCCTTCAGCCTTGGCGACCCAATCCAGGGGATTACTTTCTTTCATAGAGACAGATCCCCTTCGTATAAATCTCGTGCAGGAAGGGTGAGAAGGCGCTGAGCGCCTCTTCGATCTCTTCAGGCGTCTTGACAATCAGATCGAGTGGGAACAGGCGCGGTTGGAGCGCCCTTGCCACACGCAGATACCGCTGACGATATGGCTCGTTCGTCTGCACAACCACCAGCAGATCGACATCGCTGTCGGGCGTCGGGTTGCCATAGGCATACGAGCCGAAGAGGATGATCTTCTCCGGGTTCACTTCGCGGACGAGCCGCTCGATGGCAGCGGGAAGCGTCTCCGCCACTGGCGGCAGACCGCGCGGGGCAACGTTGGCGGGGAGTGAGAGTGTTGCACTCATTGGCGCTTTCCCTGAGAACAAGAGAGCATCGAAATTGTAACAGAAAAGAGTATATATTTCGTTCTTTTCAATGGTACACTCAGATCGAGCAATCTATGAACCGTGTGACGTATGAGTGCAACCACACCGTTGATCGGCGCAACCATTGGCAACTACGAAATTCAGGCGCTGATCGGCAGCGGCGGGATGGCAACCGTCTACCGCGGCTTCGATCACAACCTGGGGCGTGCCGTGGCGATCAAAATCCTCTCGGAAGAGGCGCGCGCTCATCCCGGCTTTGTTGACCGTTTCCGCCAGGAAGCGCGCATCATTGCCAATCTGCGCCACCCCAATATTGTCCAGGTCTACGATTTTGGCGTCCACAACGGGATGCCGTACATGGTCCAGGAATTGTTGCCCGGACCGACGCTCGAACAGCGAATCACGGATGCCGTGTGCAATGGTCGTCCACTGTCGCTCGACGAAATCGTTGCGATCACTCGCCAGCTTGCCGCTGCGCTCGATGCCGCCCATGCCGCAGGGGTCATCCACCGCGACGTAAAGCCCGCTAATGCGATGTGGAATGCGCTTGGGTCGCTGGTGTTGACCGACTTCGGCATTGCGCGCAATATGCTGGCGTCGGGCAACCAGACGCAGGTGGGGATGGTGGTGGGAACGCCGGGGTATCTTTCGCCCGAACAGGCGCAGGGGCTGCCGGTGACGCCTGCCAGCGACATCTATAGCCTGGGAGTAGTTGTTTTCGAGATGCTCGCCGGTCGTCTTCCGTTCAATGGCGATACGCCTATGAGCATCGCCATTCAGCATATTCAGACGCCGCCGCCGCCGTTGCGCACGCTGCGCTCCGATATTCCTCCGGCTATCGAGGCTGTGGTGCTGCGCGCGCTCGCTAAGGACCCGGCAGCGCGGTTCGAGCGGGCGGAGCAGTTTGCCGCAGCGCTGGAGCGCGCGTGTCTGACCAGTACGCCAGGCGTCGCGGCAACCGCCATTCATCAGCAGGCGACGGCTATCTGGCAATCAGGAGGAGCAGCGGTGAAACCTGCGTCTCCGTCCATCCCCGCTGCCGCGTCTGCACCACCTGTCGTGGAAACGCGCGCGTCGCCGAAGCAAGAGCGACGTTTCTCCTTGTTGCCGTTGCTTGGCGGCGCTTTTGCGCTGTTGCTATTGGTCGGGGCATTTCTGGCGATGCGCGGCAGCGGGTCAACGGCAGGTCAGATCGGTGACGCCGCGCCGACGGCTCCGCTTGCGACAGTTGCGCCGACCGCTGCAAGCGCCGCTACGCCGGCGCCCGAAGTCGCCATTCCGCCGCCTGATACACCTGTTGCGCCGACTACCGCTCCACCGCCGACTCCTATCCCGCCTGCCACGCCCGTGTCGCCTCCTGCTCCGCCGGTTGCCACCGGGAGTGCGCTCGCCGACTTGCGCTCGCTGCTGACATCAGTAGCATCTGAGGGGCGCTCCAGACGAGATGCGCAGAAATGGCTCCGAACCCTGGAGGAGTTCGAGCGCGAGATCGGTAGAGGCGAGGCTCGCAAGGCGCAAGATAAATTGCGCGAACTCCAGCGTGAGTTGACGCAAGCGGAAAAGGCTGGCAAACTATCGGCGGAGGCTTCCGGTCAGGCGTTGCAATACATACAGACGATTGCAAATGCCTATGGAATCGACCTTGGACGATAGACGATCACTATGGCGACGATAGCCCGTCTGCGTGTGCGCCTTGGCGGTCGCACACTCGAATTCGAACTTCTGATCACCGCTTTTCTCTTTATTGCTATCTGCCTGGCAGCGTTGATCGCCGGCGCCGGTGGGCGCGTGCGCTGGGTCGATCTGACGATCATCGGCGCCTTTGCCGGTTTGTTCCTCACGATCAGCCTGGCGCTCGCGCTGCGCGATTGGGGTGAGGATCAGATGGTGTTGCCGATTGCGGCGTTGCTGGCAGGCGTCGGCATGCTCATGGCGCGTCGTCTCGAACCGGATCTCGTGCAACGCTACGGCGAGGTGTACAGCGGCATTGCGCTTAAACAGGTAATCTGGATCTTTGGCGGCGCCCTCCTCCTCGCGCTGGTGAGTTTCGTCCCCTGGCGCTTGCAGTGGCTCAAGCACTACCGCTATACCTGGCTCCTGCTGGGGCTTGTACTCGTCGGTGCAACGGCAGTCTTCGGCGTCGAGCGCAACGGTGCGCGCCTCTGGCTTAGCCTGGGGTTCTTTCAACTGCAACCGGTAGAGATGCTGAAGGTGCTGCTGGTGATCTACCTGGCTACCTACCTCGATGACCACCGCGAATTGATCGGGCGCGGCGTCTATTGGCTGGGTCCGCTGAAATTGCCGCCGCTGCCGTACCTGGCGCCGATCGTGATGATGTGGGGGGCGACGATTGGGTTGATCATTGTGCAGAAAGACCTTGGCGCTGCATTGCTCTTCTTTGTCATCTTCCTGGCGATGCTGTATGTCGTCAGCGGGCGGGCGCGCTATGCCGCCGTCGGATTGTTCGCATTCGCGCTGGGCGCCGCAGCGCTTTACCCCCTTTTCGGTCACGTGCGGGTGCGCCTGAATGCCTGGCTCGATCCATGGTCCGATCCGTTCGGCATCGGGTTTCAGATGGTGCGGGCGTTGCACGCGCTGGCAGCCGGCGGTTGGGTGGGCACAGGCATCGGCGCCGGCGATCCCACGACCGTTCCCGAAAGCCATACCGACTTCGTCTTTGTGGCAATCGGCGAGGAGTTGGGGCTGGCGGGCACGCTGGCGCTGACGGTGTGCTACGCGCTCTTTGCGCTCAGGGGGTATCTGATCGCCATACACGCCCGTGACGGGTTTCAGCAGTTGCTTGCTACCGGTTTGACGACCGCGATTGCGGCGCAGGCGTTCATCATCATGGCAGGGACGACGCATCTCATTCCGCTCACCGGCATCACCCTGCCGTTCATCAGTTACGGCGGCTCGTCGACGTTGATCAACTTTGCGATGGTCGGGCTGCTGCTGCGAGTTTCGGCGTCGCGGAAACCGCCACAGACGTTGTGATGGGTGTTGAACGTTTTCACACAAGTCGCCATCCGCGTCCTATTCCATCCAGCACACGGATTGGCACGGGTTGGGGCACACGGATCGGCACGGATACGACGGATCGGCACGGGTTGGGGCACACGGATCGGCACGGATACGACGGATCGGCACGGATTAAGAAATCATCCGTGGACATCCGTACCATCCGCGTCTATCCGCGTCCTATTCGCAACGACCGGTGGACATCCGTCCCATCCGCGTCTATCCGTGTCCTATTCCATCCAGCGCGCGGATGGGGCGCGCCGTTGTTCTCAGTTCTCGGTTCTCCTGACCATGCATCGTTGACAGGAAACCCACATGACTGATCGGCTTCGAGCACGGATCGACTGGTTTGCCGGCGCGCTTGGGGTTCTTATCCTGGGCAGCGGATTGTTCATTGCCAGCGTCATGCAGTGGCGATTGCACCTGCTCGCCGGTCTGTGGCTGCTCTCGCTCCCGGCGCGGCGTCTCATCGGGCGCTACAGAGCCACAGCGGATCGGAGCCTGCGCGGCTTGATGGTGATGGCAGTGTTGGGGTTTGCGGCCATTGGGCTGCAACTGGCGCGCAACCAGGCGACGCAATCGGAGGCGACGCTGCGCGCCGTGGCATCGCTGGCGCAACCGGTTGCTTCCGAACCATCGCAGCCGATCTTCCCCGAAACTGACCCTGCCGAACGCACGTCGTTGGGGAGCGGACGCGCCTTTCCTGTTGTCATCAACGCTGGCATGCGCGGACGCATCGTGGACCGCAACGGCGTCGTGCTGGCAGAAACCGTCGATGGTCGGCGCACCTATCCGAACCCTGCGCTTGGGCATCTGATCGGCTTTCAGAGCCGCCTCTACGGAACCACCGGGCTGGAAGCGCGCTTCGATGCCCAACTCTCCGGCGTGGCAACTCTGTCGCCAACCGCCATTCTCGAAGCGCGCCTGCTGGGATCGCCGGTCGAACAGGTTCCTGCCGACCTGACCCTCACGCTAGACAGTCGCTTGCAGGCGGCGGCGCAACAGGCGCTCGGCGAGCGAGCGGGAGCCGTGGTGCTCCTCGATGTGCCGACCGGCGCGATCCTGGCGATGGTGACGTACCCGCGCTTCGATCCCAATCAACTCGTGCTGCCCGAACCGGTGACGCAGGCGGATGTGGACCGGGTGCAGGCGGCATGGGCAGAACTGAACGCGCGTGCCGATGCGCCGCTGCTCAACCGTGCCACGCAGGGGCGCTACCCTCCCGGATCGGTGATCAAAACGCTGACTGCCGCCGCCGCGCTCGATAGCGGGGTCTTGGCAGATCCATCGGCGCCCGTCACCTGCCCGAATCTGTTGCCGACCGAAGCCGGCGCACCGCCGGTGCGCAACGCGGTTGATAACCTGTTCCGTCGCACCGGCGACCCCTCCGATCTGGTGCGCGTCTATGCTTTCTCATGTAACACCGCCTTTGCGCAGGTGGGATTGTCGCTTGGCGCAGACCGCTTCCTCGAGTATGCGCGCCGTTTCGGATTGCAGACGGCTGATACCCGCTCAGGACCTGCCGATCTGCGCGACATTCCGGCAGAAATCGGCACGATTGCGAATGACGCATCATTTCTGCAACGTCCTGCGGCGTTGGCGGACACGGCATTCGGGCAGGGGCAGGCGCTGGTCACACCGCTCGATATGGCGCAGATGGCGGCGTCGATTGCCAACGACGGACGCCTGATGCGACCGTATCTGGTTGCCGAAGCGCGCGCCGGCGAGCGTGTCATCTATCAGGCGCAACCTGAAATGGTGCGGCAGGTAGTGTCGCCGGAGACCTCGCGGCGCATGCTCGACATGATGCGCATCTCCGTCGAAATCGGGTATGCGCAGCCGATTGCGCTGCCGGGGGTCAGCATCGGCGCGAAGACTGGCACTGCCGAGACGCCGCGCGGTGTGCCGCACTCCTGGATCGTCGCGGTGGCGCCGGTGGAACAACCGCAGTATGCGATTGCCGTCATTGTGGAATATGGCGGCGAAGGCAGCCGTTCAGCACTGCCGGTGGCGCGTCAGGTGTTGGCGGCGGCGTTGGGGGTGACGCCATGAAACAGCGGACAGGACGCTGTGTGGCATGCATCGCGTTGGTGATAGTCCTCGCAGCGTGTTCCGAACCACTGGTCGAACCGCGCGCGCCGCGCACGCCGACGGCGGTGATCGACCGCTACAACGCAATCGTGGCGACCGCCGAGGCGGGCGATGATCTGCTGATGCGCGCCAGAGCCTACTACGACCGAGGAAATATCTGGTTTGAGCAGCAGAACTACATCGAAGCCATCGCCGACTACGACCGGGCGCTTGCGCTCGACCCCTCGATGTCGCGCGCCTTTCACAACCGGGGGCTGGCATATGCGCTGTTGAAAGAATATGATGCCGCACTGCGCGATTATGCCCAGGCGATCCATCTCGACCCAGCCTACCGTCGCGCCTACGAGAATCGGGTGCGGTTGCTGGAGGAACTCACTGCGAGTACGCCGGACGAAACATTACTCCAGCAACTCGCCGACGATTACGGCAGCCTGGCGCGACTGATCCCGGAAGCCGAGGCGCCCTATCGGTATCGGCAAGGGCTGATCCTGGTGCGGCTGAACGACCGCACTGCGGCGCGCGAGGCGTTCGACGCTGCTATTCGCGCCCGACCGCAGCATGTCGATGCGCTCTACGAACGCGCGCTGCTGCACTACGCTGTCGGTGATCTCAACGCAGCCCTCGCCGACCTCGATACCGCGCTGCGCCTGAGTCCGCGCGCCGCCAACGCCTATTACGCGCGTGGCTTGATCCGCCATACGCAGGGTGATCCCCGCAGCGCCATCGCCGATTTCGGGCAGGCGCTGCTGCTTCGGCCAGACTACCCCGAAGCGCTGATCGCCCGCGCGGCGACCTACGCGGAGCAGGGAAACATCACTGCTGCGCGAGCGGACCTTAAGCGTCTCGACGAACTACAACTCGATCCGGCGCTCCAGCCGGCGCGCGAGGCGCTGCGCATTCGCATCAATGCGCCTTAATCCGGTTTTTCAGATCAAAGGAATGACGGCAGTATAGGGACGCCCCTGCACAGGCATTCCACGAATGAGGAGGCAAACCGGGGCGAATGTCCAGGACTGCCTCCTCCAGATTCACAAGAGGATTGACGCCGCAGTATCGATCTTTATAAGCGACCAGGAGCGCGCCTCGCATCACGACAACGGTGGCGGACAATTGCTCCTATCGCTGATCGACCGGCACATAATCGCGCCGCGCATGCCCCAAATAAATCTGGCGTGGGCGCGTAATCTTCTGCTCCGGATCGTCGAGCATTTCGAGCCACTGCGCCAGCCATCCCGACGCGCGTGGAATAGCGAACAGGAACGGGAAGTACTCGATCGGGAAACGCAACGCCTGATAGATCAGCCCGCTGTAGAAATCCACATTCGGGTACAGTTTCCGTGAGATAAAATACTCGTCCTCCAGCGCCACGCGCTCGAGTTCCATGGCAATATCGAGAAGCGGATTCGCCGCCGTTGCCGCAAACACCTCGTGGGCGATCTGGCGGATGATCTTGGCGCGCGGATCGTAGTTCTTGTACACCCGATGCCCGAACCCCATCAGGCGCGTCTCACCCTTCTTCACTCGCTCGATAAACGCCGGCACATTCTTGGGATGCCCGATCTGTTGCAGCATGCGCAACACCGCCTCGTTCGCACCGCCGTGAAGCGGACCGTACAGCGCCGCCGCCGCCGCCGACAACGCGCTGTAAGGGTCGGCGTGGCTCGAACCAACGCTGCGCATCACCGAGGTGGAACAGTTCTGCTCATGGTCGGCGTGCAGAATGAAGAGCACATCGAGCGCCTTCGCCAGCACCGGATTGACCTCATAATCCCGCTGATTCATGTAGTCCATCATGTAGAGCAGATTGGCAGTGTAGCTGAGCGAGCTGTCGGGCAGGTTGAAGGGCCGCCCGATGCGGTGGCGGTAGGCAAAAGCGGCGATGGTCGGAATCTGCCCAATAATGCGCCAGATCTGCTTCTCACGCACAGCCGGGTCGTGGATATTTTTCGCCTCAGGATAGAGCGTGGACATCGCGGCGACCGAGCTGATCAGAATACCCATAGGGTGCGCATCGTAACGGAACGCCTGGATCAGTTCGACCAGGCTGTTATGGAGGAACAGGTGGCGACTGATGCGATACTCCCACCATGCCAACCGCTCTTTCGACGGCAACTCGCCGTACAGCAACAGATACGCGACTTCCAGGTAGGAGCTCTGCTCAGCCAGCTGCTCGATAGGATAGCCACGATACTCCAAAATGCCCTTGTCGCCATCGATGTACGTGATCCGGCTGACGCACGCGGCGGTATTCATGAACGCCGGGTCGTAGGACATCAGCCCGAAATCGTCCGGATTCACCTTGATTTGACGCAGATCGGTGGCGCGGATGGCGTCGTGCTCGATAGGAATCTCGTAGGTCTTCCCCGTCCGGTTGTCGGTAATGGTCAGGGTGTTTTTTGTCATGGCGGTGCTCTTTCCTCATTGATTCGACCGGCGCTCTCATTCTTCGAGCCGGGGCCGGTCGTGAGCCAAACGGCGAGAAATCATGCTCGCCGACAACTCCCTGGCGCCTCGCCGCTGAGGTGGAGTTGTGCGTTTTGTGATCGGCTGTATTGTACCAAAAGTTGTTACATCTGGCACAGAGTCCGCCTGACTGAACAGTCTATCGGCGCTGTATCGAGATGGTCCGGCGCTGCTGGAATCTGATCCCGGGTTCCATTCCGATGCCTTCCATACATCCTGGCTCGATCTGGTAATACTGACCGTGATCGGGAAAAGGGGCGCGGGATGGAGGGAAGCCCCTGGCGAGCGCCCGTTCACGGGCAGACCGCGCGCATGCGCAGAGCGGGCATGCGTGGTGTTGGGATGCGTCGTTGTACCCTCACCCCCTGCTCCGTTCCCGCACACGGGAGCGGGGAGACCGGCATCGCGCGCGGGTCCATCCCCCGTGCCGGGGTGCGCACGGGGGAGCGGTCCGCCCTGAAGTCCCAATGAGGAAGGGCGTTCACCTGGTCATTGCGAGACCGGCGCAGCCGGTCGAAGCAATCGCCTTCGTCCCTTATCCCAACGAGTTCACGGGCAGACCGCGCGCATGCGCAGAGGGGGCATGCGTGGTGTTGGGATGCGTCGTTGTGCCCTCACCCCCTGCCCCGCTCCCGCACACGGGAGCGGGGAGACCGGCATCGCGCGCGGGTCCATCCCCCGTGCCGGGGTGCGCGCGGGGGAGCGGTTCGCCCTGAAACCCTTGGCGTGCGGAGGTCCGGGAGTGCGGCGCGGGATAAAAAAGACCACCGCACAGGCGCTCTACCTGTAGCGGTGGTCATCGACCAACACCCGGATAATCAGGCAACCAGTTCCTCTTCGAGCGCGTACTCACGGATGGCCGGCGCCTGCCGCGCGCGCCGGCGCGCCTTATATTCGACGACCGCCAGCAGTTCGTCCGGTGTGACGGACGCCTCAGCCGCAGCAATATCCAGTGGCATTGCGTTCGATGCGCTGATGTGGTACGAGCGTAGCACGCGGCGCGCCTCGGGCACGCGCTCGGCAACCTCGTTGACCGTCTGCTCGTCGTAGTTCTTGTGCTGCATGGAATCCTCCTTGTTCGCTGTACTCCACTTGCGGGGAGGGCGTCACCTGCGTCGCCGCTCCTGAGAGATGTCCGCATCCCTGCGGTTTCGTTGTTTTGAGTATAGCATACGGTATGGTTATTTTCAACAAGAAA
The DNA here is from genome assembly GCF_000017805.1 of Roseiflexus castenholzii DSM 13941. Classification (GTDB taxonomy): domain Bacteria; phylum Chloroflexota; class Chloroflexia; order Chloroflexales; family Roseiflexaceae; genus Roseiflexus; species Roseiflexus castenholzii. The sequence goes on from NC_009767.1 coordinate 776,958, forward strand.
ACCCCCATCTTTATCGTATATTTTGCACAAATTCAAACTGGTGTGCGCGATGTGGTATGATGAATACACGACGCGGCACGTCACACAAAGGAGGCACGGGTATGGATTTCGCTCTCAGTGAGCAGCATGAGATGTTACGCCAGACGGTGCGCGCATTCGCCGAGCAGGAGGCGCGCCCCACCGCAGCGGCGCGTGATGAGGCGATGGAGTTTCCGGTTGATCTGGTGAAGAAAATGGGGCAGCTTGGCTTGATGGGTGTGGCAGTGAGCGAGCAGTATGGCGGCGCCGGGCTTGATTATGTATCGTATGCGATTGTGATCGAAGAATTGTCGCGGGTGGATGCCTCACTCGGCGTCATTGCATCGGTCAACAACTCTCTTGTGTGTTATGGCATTGAAACCTTCGGGACGGAAGACCAGAAACGCGAATTGCTGACACCGCTCGCCGAAGGACGGATGCTTGGCGCCTTCTCGCTCTCTGAACCCGGCGCCGGTTCGGATGCCGCTGCGCAGAAAACGACGGCAGCGCGCGATGGCGACTACTATGTGATTAATGGCATCAAAAACTGGGTGACGAATGGCGATTACGCCGACACGATCATTCTGATGGCCATGACCGATCCTGGCAAAGGTCATCGGGGAATCACAGCCTTCCTGGTCGATCCGCGCGAGCCGGGGTGCAGCATCGTGAAGGTCGAACACAAACTGGGCATCCGCAGCGCACACTCCTGCCAGATGGCGTATGATAATTATCGTCTGCCGGCGTGGCGACGGCTTGGCGAGGAGGGGCAGGGGTTCAAAATCGCTATGACCATCTTGAATGCCGGGCGGATCGGAATTGCGGCGCAGGCGGTCGGCATTGCGCAGGGCGCTTACGAAGCGGCGCTCGAATACGCCAAAATCCGTGAACAGTTTGGCAAGCCGATCATCGAAAATCAGGCAATCGGATTTACGCTGGCGGATATGGCGACGCGCATCAAGGCGGCGCGCCTGCTGACGTATGAAGCCGCCTGGCGCAAGGATCAGCATCTCGACTTCGTCAGCGCCGCGTCGATGGCGAAACTGTACGCTTCCGAAACCGCGATGTGGACGGCGACCAAGGCGGTGCAAGTGTTTGGCTCGAACGGCTACTCGAAGGAGTATCCGGTCGAACGCTACTTCCGCGACGCCAAAATCACCGAGATTTACGAAGGCACGAGCGAAATCCAGCGCCTGGTCATTGCCCGCGAGATTGCACGGTAGTGCAGCGTATGCGTTCTTTTGCCCGCCTGACCCGAATTGGCATGGTGTTGTGCGTCGTCATGGCGTGCGTGCTGAGCCTTCAGTTGATGGGGCTGGCGGCGGTCGATCAACCGCGCGGCTCGCAGTGGGCGGAGGCGCGCGCGCGTTGGAATGCGCAGGCGCCGGGTTCGTATCACATTGCTGTGCGGATCGAGGCGCTAGGAAATGTGTGCGTCCAGCGTCTCGAGGTGCGTGGTGCGTGGGTGCGCCGCGTCATCGAGAACACTTGCGATGCGTTCTGGGTCGATCCGCTCACGGTTGATGAATTATTTGCGCTTGCCAGCGACATTGAGAGTATCCCCGCCTCACGCTGTTCGCCATCGCCGCACGACTGCCCGTGCCACCGCGTCTTTACCCTGCGCCGCATTGAATACGATGCAGCGTATGGCTTTCCAGTCACTATTCTTGCGCGTTCTGAGGTGCAATTCCATCCTGCGGCGCGCGATTTCTGGGAGTATCTCTGGCAGAACCAACAGTTGCCAACGTGTCAACCGGCGCGGCGTCGTTTCACGGTGCAGGTGTTGTCGCTGACGCCGCTCGCGCCTGAAGACTCAACGCAGACATCGGCGATTGAAAAGGTGCAGTAAAGCGTCGTCACGATGGATCAGGAACGACGGCGCTATGCCCACTGCTCCTTGCCGCCGACCGACCGGGCGCCATCCACAGGACGTGCACGTCCGCACTGAGCGGATAAAGCTCCGCTGACGTGGAGCGCCGGTTCGGCGCACATCTCCGCACCGCAGCGAGAGCGCAGCAAAGCCCTTCGCGCGAGCAGTTCGACGGTTCAACGTCGGGCTGTGCGGCGTCGCAGGACACACCGATGTTGTGTTATTGCGACGTGTATTTCTTGGCAATTGAGACAACCAGTCGCGCAGCGTCGCAGGACACACCGATGTTGTGTTATACCAATCACCTGTGACCATCCGGCATAGTCACCCCGAGCAGCGCGAGGGGTCTTGCGCGACCCGCGCGATTCCTCGCTGCGCTCGGAATGACAAGTCGCTGCGCTCGGAATGACAAGCATGCGGCATCTTCAATCGTCATTGGTGTTACTCGTTGAGTGTTTCGTGTGTTGCAGTGGCAAGGTAGACAGTGCGCTCGGCGATGTTCGTCGCGCGGTCGGCGACCCGTTCGAGGGCACGGGTGATGTCGATGGCGGCGATGGCGGCATCGAACAATGAGGCGTCGTTGAGCGCCGCCTGACGGAGCGCAGCGATGATTGCACGCCGCCGTGCATCGATCTGGTCATCGAGTGCGGCGACCGATCGCGCGGCCACAACATCTTCCGCGAGGAAGGCGTCTATGCTGGCGGAGAGCATGTCTTCGGTCATTGCCCCCAACTCCAGCAGTTCCGCCGTCAGCAGCAGAGGATGCTGCTCGTCTCTGGAACGGCGCACCCGTTCCGCGACCTGTTTGGCGTAATCGCCGATGCGCTCAAGTTCTCCGGCAACCGTGAGCATTGCCAACACGCGACGCAGGTCGCGCAGGAGCGGTTGCCGCTGTGTGATGAAACGGGCGATGCGGTCTTCGACCGCCTGTTGCAGCGCATTAATATCGGGGTCGTCGTGAACAACGCGCTGCGCGCCGATAGCGTCGGAACGTCGGAGCGCCTGAAGGCTCTCGTGCAACGCATCTTTCACCCGACGCCCCATCGCATCGAGCGTGTGCCGCAGATAGTCGTAATCGTGCACCATCACCAGTTGTCCTACGCCCCCATGCCTTACCCGAAGCGCCCGCTGATATAATCTTCGGTGCGTTTATCGTTGGGTGAGGTGAAAATCTGTTCGGTTGAACCGTACTCGACGAGTTGCCCGGCGCGATCCGCGTCCATCAGGAAGAAGGCGGTGTAGTCCGACACCCGACTTGCCTGCTGCATGTTGTGGGTCACAATAATAATCGTATAGTTGCGCCGGAGTTCGAGCATCAACTCTTCGATCTTCAGGGTCGAAATCGGATCGAGCGCCGAGCAGGGTTCGTCCATCAGGATGACTTCGGGCTGCACTGCCAGCGCGCGCGCGATGCACAAGCGCTGCTGCTGCCCGCCGGAGAGCGCCGTGCCGGGCTGCTGCAGCTTGTCTTTGACTTCATCCCAGATCGCGGCGCCGCGCAACGCGCGCTCCACCAATTCGTCCGCCTGCGCTTTGGTGCCGCGCCAGCCATTGATACGCGGACCGAACATGATGTTGTCGTAGATGCTCTTGGGGAAGGGATTGGGTTTCTGAAACACCATGCCAACCCGCCGCCGCACCTCAACCGGGTCCACATCGGGGTCGTAAATATTTTTGCCGTGGAACAGGATGCGACCCTCAAGGCGCGAACCAGGGATCAGGTCATTCATCCGGTTAATGGCGCGCAGCACCGTGCTCTTGCCGCACCCCGACGGTCCGATAAACGCCGTAATTCGTTGGCGCTCAATCTGCAAGGTGACGTTCTTTACCGCGCGGAACGAGCCATAATAGATATGCGTATCGTGCAGTTCAACGGCATATTTGCCATTCGACTGCGCCGTGTTGATAGACGAACGTTCTGCGACTGCCATCAGTAACTCCTCTTGAAGCGGTTGCGCAGCAAGATCGCGGTTGCGTTGAGCAAAAGCAACGTGACGAGCAGCACAATGATCGCGGCGGCGGCAATACTGCGGAACTGCGCGCCCGGCTGCTGCGTCCAGTTGTAAATCTGGATCGGAATGACGGTAAACTTGTCGAAGACACTATCCGGGAAAAAGACGACGAATGTTGAAGCGCCAACAACGATCAACGGCGCCGTTTCACCCATAGCGCGCGACATGCTCAAAATCGTGCCGGTCAGAATGCCGGGGAGCGCGTTCGGCAACACATGGTGCCAGACCGTCTGCCACTTCGTTGCGCCAAGCCCATACGACGCCTGACGGATCGATTGCGGCACAGCACGGATCGCCTCGCGCGCATTGATAATCATAAGCGGCAGCACGAGCAGCGCCATCGTCAACCCGGCGGAAAGAATCGTGCGCCCGTTCGAGTCGGTTACCCCGAATGTTGCGCCGCTGGTCAACGCTTCGAGTGCGCGCACAAACACCGCCAGGCCAAGGATGCCGTAAATGATGGAGGGCACGCCTGCCAGATTGTTGATATTCGTCTCGATCAGGCGATAGTACCACGTGTCGCTGGCATACTCTTCCAGATACACGCCACCCAGGATGCCGATTGGAATGGCAAGAAGCATCGTGATCGCAATAACCCATAGCGAACCGAGAATGGCATTCCCGACACCCGCCAGAATGGGGGAACTGCTCATTGGTCGCGTAAGAAACTCGCGATTGATCCACGAATGAAACTCAAGTTCCGCCCGCGGGAACCGCTCCCGCACCGTCGCCTCAATCCGGTCGCGTTCGAGCAGCGACTCGGTCAGTTTGTAGGCAGCGACCACTTCGCGCCCGATCACGCGCTCCTCAATCAATTGGAGGACACTCTCTTTTGAGCGTTCACTGAACGGTTCATCGCGGTCAAAGCGACGGAAGAGACCGGGAGAGATATTGGCGCGCAGGATTTCGATCAGTTCTTCCTTCGACAACTCCTCAAGCGGACGATCCGACAGTTTTTCCGGGTCGATCTTTGTCTGCACCGCGATATAGCCAAACGAGTCATCAACAATCGTATAGAGCAGCGTCGCAAGCGCCAGCAGACCGATGATCAGCGATGAGAGAAAGAACGCCTGCCACACCTTGCCGCGCAGACGGCGCGCTGCGATGTTCCGATTAATATCGGCGCCTTCCGGCAGATAGCCCGTCGGACGGTTGCCGGGATTAACAGTCGTGCTCATTCGTAGACCTCCCGGAAACGCCGCACAACCCAACCGCTCAACAGGTTGAGCAGCAGCGTCATAAAGAAGAGCACCAGCGCAATGGCGAAGATGCTGGTGTACTGAATGCTGGCATAACTGATGTCGCCGCCGCTGATGCGGGCAATATGGCCGGTCATTGTTTCAGCCGCTTGTAACGGATTGAAGGTGAAGCGCGGACCGGCGCCGGCTGCCAATGCGACGATCATCGTCTCGCCGACAGCGCGCGACATAGCCACGATGACCGCCGCCAGAATGCCGGACAATGCCGCCGGAACCACCACACGCACCGATGTTTCGAGCCGCGTGGCGCCAAGCCCATACGATCCCTCGCGGAGTGAACGAGGCACGGCGCTCAATGCGTCCTCGCTCATCGAGGCGACCAATGGCAGAATCATGATCCCCATCGTTAAGCCGGCGGAGAGCATATTGTAAATCTCGACACGTTCTTTGCCAAGCAACCCTTGAAGAATAACCGGCGTTACGAAGGTCAGCGCAAAATAGCCGTAGACCACGGTCGGCACGCCTGCCAGCACTTCGAGGATCGGTTTGAGGTATCCACGCGCGGTCGGCGAAGCGTATTCGCTCAGATAGATCGCCGCTCCCAACCCCAACGGCACCGCGACAAGCAATGCGATAAAACTCGTCAGCAGCGTTGATGTCATCAGTGGCCAGATGCCGAAGCGTCCGGTTTCCGGTTGCCATGTTGTGGTGCCAAAGAACTCAGTCAAGTTCACTTCGGGTGAGCCAAAGAACATCCATGCTTCCTGAAACAGCACAATAACAATTGCAGTGGTGGTAAAAATCGAAAGCGCGCCGCAGATAAAGACAATGGTTTCGATGATATGCTCTCCGAATCGCCGTTTGCCACGCAGGTTGATCGCACTGCCGCCTACGGCGGCCGCGCGTTCGATACCGACACGCACTTCCTGTTCCATTGGGTTCATATCTCCTTAGCGGTGAGTCGAGTCTTTTGTGTGCCTGAATGGAGTATAGCACGACTCCATTCCGGTACTCCATTCATTCGATGTGCGGATAAAACGGTTGCTCCTGCGGTGTCAGCATATGGTGAGCCGATAACGCTTTCCGACCGGCGACAGGGCAGCCCTGTCGCCGGTCGATAGTTCCCGTTTGTGTCCGCTGCTTGTGTCGGTTGCCGGACTACGGCTTCATTGCGCCCAACCAGTTCAGTTTTGCAACAGTGATCGCCTGTTGGGAGGCGGGGAAGTAGCCGACGTCGAGGACTTCGTCGTTGACGTAGGTGAGATAGAAGTTGATGAAGTCGGCGACCTGCGGCTTCTCCTTCATAATCTTGGCGTCGGAGTAGATGAACAGCGGGCGCGCCAGCGGATACGTGCCGCTCTCCGCCGTCTGGTCGTTCGGTTCGACGCCTTCGATCTTCACCGCCTTCAGGCGGTCCTTCTCGGCGATGAAGTAGGCATAGCCGAAGTAGCCAATGGCGTTCGGGTCGCCTTCGACGCCTTGCACCAGCACGTTGTCGTTCTCGCTCAACTGGATGCCGGGGGCGTTCAGGATCGCCTCCTTGCCCTTCTTCTCGAACGCCGGGTCCATCACCACTTCGACGAAGAAGTCGAAGGTGCCGGAGTCCGAGCCGGGGCTGAAGAGTTTGATCGGATTGGCGGGCCAGTCGGGGTTGACGTCCTTCCAGGTTTTCGCTTTGCCGGAGAAGATGTCCGCCAGTTGCGCCTTGGTGAGCGTATCCACAAAGGTGTTGGCCGGATTGACGACCACGGCGAGGGCGTCGGTGCCGACGCGGAACTCGACCGGCTCACGCCCGATGGCGCGGCAGTTTTCGACCTCGGCGGGGCGGATGGGGCGGCTGGCGTTGGAGATGTCGGTCTCGCCCGCCTTGCAGAAGCGCTCGAAGCCCGCGCCGGTGCCGATCGAGTCAATCGTGATATTGCCGGCGTATCCCTCGTCTTTGAAGCGCTCCGCCATGCGCTGCGTCAGCGGGAAGACTGTCGAAGAGCCGGCTGTGACGATGTTGCCGGTCACGGCGCCCGGATCTACCTCCGGCAGAGCGAGTTCCATGCCCATTGCCGCGAGCCAGTTGGCTTTTGCGACATTAATCGCCTGTTGGGAGGCGGGGAAGTAGCCGACGTCGAGGACTTCGTCGTTGACGTAGGTGAGATAGAAGTTGATGAAGTCGGCGACCTGCGGCTTCTCCTTCATAATCTTGGCGTCGGAGTAGATGAACAGCGGGCGCGCCAGCGGATACGTGCCGCTCTCCGCCGTCTGGTCGTTCGGTTCGACGCCTTCGATCTTCACCGCCTTCAGGCGGTCCTTCTCGGCGATGAAGTAGGCATAGCCGAAGTAGCCAATGGCGTTCGGGTCGCCTTCGACGCCTTGCACCAGCACGTTGTCGTTCTCGCTCAACTGGATGCCGGGAGCGTTCAGGATCGCCTCCTTGCCCTTCTTCTCGAACGCCGGGTCCATCACCACTTCGACGAAGAAGTCGAAGGTGCCGGAGTCCGAGCCGGGGCTGAAGAGTTTGATCGGATTGGCGGGCCAGTCGGGGTTGACGTCCTTCCAGGTTTTCGCTTTGCCGGAGAAGATGTCCGCCAGTTGCGCCTTGGTGAGCGTATCCACAAAGGTGTTGGCCGGATTGACGACCACGGCGAGGGCGTCGGTGCCGACGCGGAACTCGACCGGCTCACGCCCGATGGCGCGGCAGTTTTCGACCTCGGCGGGGCGGATGGGGCGGCTGGCGTTGGAGATGTCGGTCTCGCCCGCCTTGCAGAAGCGCTCGAAGCCCGCGCCGGTGCCGATCGAGTCAATCGTGATATTGCCGGCGTATCCCTCGTCTTTGAAGCGCTCCGCCATGCGCTGCGTCAGCGGGAAGACCGTCGAAGAGCCGGCTGTGACGATGTTGCCGGTCACGGCGCCCGGATCAACATCGGGAAGACCGTCGTAGTCGATCTCTGCGGCGGGAGCAGGAGTTGGCTGCGCTGGCGCCGGAGTTGCGCCTGTTGCCGGTGGCGCAGTGGGGGCTGCCGTTGGCGCGACTGGCGCTGGCGTTGCTTCTGCTGGCGCTGTCGTGGGCGCAACCGTCGGTTGAGTCGCTCCACCGCCGCCACATGCGGCGATCAGCGGCGCGATGAGGGCCAACATCAACGCCATTGCGAACATTCGCGTTCTGAAGACCTGCATACCTTCTTTCCTCCTTTGACCATCTACAACTGTGCGGTTGGAAGCGTGAACGACCGAATGCGGCACAACGCCGTTGCAACCGGGTCTGAACGCTTCCGAGCCTTGAACGCCGTTGAGTATACCTGATTGAAGTTAAATACAAAGAGTCATACTGTTAAGCCTGAGTTAACCGTTACTGTTCTGTATAAATCCCGATCACAAATCGATACCCTTGTCGGAACACAGAAGTGGTATGCTTGAGGCGCACATCCGGTACAAGCCGGCGTCGCCGCGTTGCGGCGCCAGCGCCTGATCATGACGTCACATATGTAGATGAACACTGCGTCTCTCTCCACACCCGCAGGGCGTAGCCTTTCTACAACGCTCGCTCTGGCGCTGATCAGTCTCAGCGTGGTCGCTTTGTTGGTCAGCAATGCATTGCAAATGGCATCGAACTGGCAGGTGCACCAGCGCGGCCTCGCCCGTGAGCAGGAGTCGCGCGCGCATGGCGCCGCTGTTGAGGTACGCGCGTTTTTCGATGCGCGCTGGAATATGCTGGCCACATCGATCAAAATGTCGAGCCTGGCAACCGCGCCAGCGGAGCAACGCACCGAGGCGCTCGAGCGACTTCTGGTTCTCGACCCATTATTCGAGCAATTAATAATCCTCGACGATCAACGCTTCGTCGTCGCCAGCGCGAGTCAGAACCCTCACAAAACTGTCAATTTTCTCGACCCGGCGCTCATCGACGAAATTATGCGTCGGACGGCACTGCGCGATCGGCTGATCAGTTCGTTGCGCATCGATGCCGCAAGCGGTGAACCCGGCATTGTGATGGCACTCCCGCTCGTCGATTCGTTCGAGAATTACCACGGCGCCCTTATTGCGACGGTCAATGCTCGCCTGCTCTGGACGACGGTCCAGCGGCAGACGCCTGATCCTGACAGCCTGGCATACGTTGTCGACCGTCAGGGAAACCTGCTGGCGTGTTCCGACACGGCGCGTGTGATGCGCGGCGACAACGCTTCAGGGGTTGCTATCGTGCAGCGGTTTATTCGGGAGCGGTCGGCATCGATCCAGACCATGCACTACACTGGCCTTTCTGGCGCTGAGGTCGTCGGCAGTTACGAGGCGCTCGACGATCCTCCCTGGGCAGTGGTGATCGAAACGCCGCGCGCGGTCGCGTATCGCTCGGTTTTGAATGATCTCGTCGTCTCCGGTATAATTCTCTTGGGCGCCGTTGTCGTCTCCGGCGGGATTGGTCTCTACCTGGCGCGCTGGCTGACGGCGCCGTTGATCGATCTGACGCGCGTTGCCAATCGGATCGCATCAGGAGAACGCGATGTGCCGGTTGATGCGCGCGGTCCGCGAGAGATTCAGATACTGGCGCGGGCGTTCACCGCTATGACAGCGCAACTGGAAGCAAATCTGGAAACGCTGGAGCAGCGCGTTGCGCAACGCACTGCCGATCTCCGGGCGGCGCTCGCCGAGGTGGAGGCGCGGGCGCGCGAACAGGCGCGCCTGCTTGAAGAAATCGCCCATCAACGCGAGGTGATCCGCGAGTTGAGCGTACCGGTGCTGCCGGTAACAGAGGACGCCCTGGTGATGCCGTTGATCGGGGCCATTGACACCGAGCGGCTGGCGGATATTCAGGATCGGGCGCTGCACGCCTTGCAGCGTTCGCGCGCGTGCTACCTGCTCGTCGATATTACCGGGGTGCCGGTGGTTGACAGTCAGGTGGCGCAGGGGCTGATCGCCATCGCCAGTATGTGTCGGTTGCTCGGCGCTGAGATGGTGCTGATCGGCATTCGTCCGGAGGTGGCGCAGACGATTGTCGGGTTGGGATTGAATCTCTCTTCGCTGCGCACTGCGGCTGACCTGCAAACGGTTCTGCGCGACTTCGCGGCGCAGCGCCGTGATCGCGTTGCACGCAATGGTGAGGCAATCGAGCGCAGGAACGGACGAGGATCTTTGCCCGCGTGAAGGTGTCGTCTCGCTGCTCTTCCGGTGTATGGCGCATACGAGCGCTGTTGATCGTCTTTTGTTCCGATCTTCCTGTGCCATGCGGGCGCGTCGCCCGCGCTCCCGGCGTACTGCCTGTTTTGCCTGTGCCATGCGGGCGCGTCGCCCGCGCTCCCGGCGTACTGCCTGTTTTGCCTGTGCCATGCGGGCGCGTCGCCCGCGCCCCTGGTGCGGTGTGCCTGGACATCGGATTGGTTGTCGATTATAATCGCGATTGCGGGATGTTCTTGATCGCAGGAGTGCATATCAGCACCGTCCCGGAGTGGCGATCATGCCGGAGAAAAAATCACGTCAATCTTCTCCGCCACGCGGCGCCATCGGGCGGCTGCGTGGCTCGGTGGGTGTGGCGGAGCAGGCGTTGCGCGGCCGCACCGAGCGGGTGAAACGCCTGACGCCCCCACCGCCGCCGCTCTCCGCTACCCTCGAACGCGTGCTGACAATCGGTGGCTTGCCGTTGCTTCTGGCGCGCCTTTTCTGGCACAATCTGCGAGAAGTGCGCTTCTGGTGGCCCGTCGTACTGCCACTGCTGATCTGGACGGCATGGCGCACCTACCATCGTGAACGAGCAAAAAGCCGGCATCACGACACACCTGCGCAGATTCGCGCTTGACAACCCCTCTTCTCAATGTAAGAATACTGAGATGTACGGCACAGTCGCCTCGATGTGCGGCTGTGCCTGGTTGACTTCTTTCGGCATTTCTAACCCGGTTCCCTGGCGCAGTGCGCAGTGGCAGGCGGTATGAGCGCTTCTGTACAGTCGGACATCCAGGACGGATTGAAAACGAGTATTTGCGAAATTGCGCGTCGTCTCTGTGTGGCGACGGATGCGAAGGCATGCTATCTGGCGATGCGTGAACGTCCGACAGCGCCGCCTCGATTCATCGGCGCCGTCGGTGTGCAGGGCGATCCTCCCGACTGGAATGAGATCGATGGCGATCATCTGGTGCGTCGAATAGGGCATAAACGTGAACTTGTTGTCGCGGAACGTTCGATGCACGCGCTGTTGCTGGCGCTCCCCGCAAGCGGTCGCGATATTGGTGTGGCAGTGTTGCTCTTCGACAGCGAACCGCCTCCCGTCTCGGATGCCTTCGTTGCAGCAGCGCAATTGGCCGGTCTTGCGCTGGAATCGGTCTGGCAGCTTGCCGCCCTGCACGATCAGGCGGAGCAACTGGCAGAGCGCACCCGTCTGCGTGAGATTCAGGTGAGCCGCAATCTCATTCGCGGAGTGATTGACAGTGTCCCTATGGGACTGGTGCTGATCGATCCGGTCGGGTACGTGCTGGCAGCCAATCGCGCGCTCGCCGAGCGCTTCGGTCTCGAGCCGGCAATGCTGGTAGGACGGTTCTACGGCGACGTGCTTGGCGAATGGAGTGAGGCTGCAGCGGCCCGCACCTTCGCTACGCGCCAGCCGCAGCGCTTGCGCCGCACGCTGCAACGTCCCGGCGGCAGTGAGTCCCTGATCGAGATCGCCAGCATTCCGTTGTTTGACGCCTCTGGCGCTGCGCATCAGGCTGTCGAGGTATGGGAAGACATCACTGAGCGGGTCGCGCTGCAAACACAGCTTGTGCGTGCCGAGAAACTCGCTGCAATCGGACACCTGGCAGCCAGCATCGCTCACGAGGTCGGCAACCCGCTTCAGGCGATCCAGGGTTTTCTGGCATTGTTCCTGGAACAGTGCCCGCCTGAAACGCCGAATCAGCACTTTCTGCAACTCGCCGAAGAAGAAATCGATCGGATTGTGCGCGTGCTGGAACGATTGCGCGATCTCTATCGCCCGCGCGCCGATGTTTTCACCCATGTGAATGTCAATGAGTTGATCGAGAGCGTCCTGCTGTTGACCGGCAAACAACTTGAGCGTTCGCGCATTCAAGTCCTGCGCGAACTGGCGCCCGATCTGCCGGCTATTCAGGGAGTTGCCGACCAACTGAAACAGGTGCTGCTCAACCTGGTGCTGAATGCGGCTGAGGCGATGCCGAACGGCGGCACGCTGCACGTGCAAACGTATCGTTACCATCCCACGGAAGGGAAAGGCGCCGTTGCGATTGCCATTACCGATACCGGCATCGGTATTTCGCCCGATCAATTGACGCGCATCTTCGACGGATTGCATACCACGAAAGAGCGAGGCATGGGACTGGGGTTGTATACCAGCCGGGCAATTATCGAGCGACATCTGGGGCGAATCAGCGCCCAAAGCATTCCGGGCGAGGGTACGACCTTTGAGATCGTGTTACCGGTCAGGCATGAGGAGATCCGTCATGAGACAACCGGCGAAAATCCTGGTCGTTGATGATGAACGCGCAGTGCGGATCATGCTCGAAACAGCGCTGCGCGCGCACGGATACCGCGTCGAAACGGCAGCCAACGGTGCTGATGCTCGCATGCGCATCGAGCATGAGGAGTTTGATCTTCTGCTGCTCGATCTGCAACTAGGCGATATCGATGGTATTGATATTTTGCGCGAAGTCAAGGAACGATCGCCGGCTACCGAAGTTATTCTTCTGACCGCCCACGGATCGATCAACAGCGCGATTGCCGCGCTGCGCTATGGCGCCTTTGATTATCTGCTCAAGCCTGCTCAGGTAGCGGAGATTCGTGAGCGGGTTGAGCGCGCCCTGAACAACCGCCGGATCAATCTCCAACGCACGGAATTGCTCCAGCGCATCAGCGAAAGCGCTCGTGCGCTCGGTTTGATCGAGAGTGGCAGCCACCCTATCTCGGCGCCGTCCACATCGAGCGATCATCTGACCGTTGGTCCGCTCATGCTCGATCTGAGGCGCCATGCCGCCTATCTTGGCGAACATGTGCTGACGCTGACGCGCACCGAGTTTGCGCTGCTCACGGCGCTGGCGCAGAATCCCGATACCGCCCTGAGCTATACGGCGCTCTCCGAAGCAGTGTATGGTCGGGCGCAGCCTGAAGATGAGGCGCGCTCGCTGCTTCGCCCGCATATCGCGCGGTTGCGTCAGAAACTCGACGCGACCAAAACGCCGGGCATCGCGCTGATCAGCATTCGGAGCATGGGATATATGCTGCAAACCGAAAATGCGCCTGTGCCATGATCGACATTCTGCACGGGGAAAAGGCATTCGGTGACGATGCCTGGCGCACAAGGAGGTGACGATGATAGCCGATCCCCGGTTACCCCGCTCTGTGTCTATTCGTGAAGTCGGTCCGCGCGACGGTTTGCAGAATGAAGAGGTTATTCTTGCGACTGCCCAGAAAGTGCAGTTGATCGATCGCCTCGCTGATGCTGGCCTGACTCTGATCGAAGTCGGTGCGTTCGTGCGCCCTGCGAATGTGCCGCAAATGGCGGACACTGCGGAGGTCTTCGCTGCTCTCCCCCGGCGTCCTGGCGTGACCTATAGCGCAATTGTCCCGAATGTCATCGGCGCCCGGCGCGCCATTGCTGCGCGCGCGGATGCGCTCCAGGTGTTTCTCAGCGCCAGCGAGAGCCACAACCGTAGCAATGTCAATATGTCGATTGAGCAGTCGCTAATGCAGGCCGCCGACATCGCAGCCGTCGCTCGTGAAGCAGGGGTGCATTTCGAGGCGGTGGTGTCGGTCGCCTTCGGGTGCCCGTTCGAGGGAGATGTGCCGCTCGAACGGGTAATGGACCTGACTGCCCGGCTGTTTGATCTGGGCGCCGGGCAGATTACGTTTGGCGACACCACCGGAATGGGTCATCCGGGGCTGGTGCGCGCTTTGCTGCAAGCGTTCTATGCACGTTTCCCGCAGGCGCGTCCACGTTTGCACTTGCATAGCGCGCGCGGTGCGGGGCTTGCCAATGTGCTGATGGCGCTTCAACTCGGCGTCGATTGTTTTGATGCCAGCGTCGGTGGGATTGGCGGATGCCCCTTCGCGCCTGGCGCCCCCGGCAATATCTGCACCGAAGACCTGGCGCATATGCTCCACGAAATGGGTATATCGACCGGTATTCACCTCCCGACACTCCTCGATGTTGCGCGCATGCTCGAAGGCATGCTGGGGCGCACCGTGCCGGGGCAGACGATGAAGGCCGGTATCTGCAAGCATTTGCCCCCCGACGGCAGTCCACGCCGGTGAGTGTGTGGTATGACACACTCTTCATCGAAACGGACGCTGCTTTTGTGGCTCTTCCATCCTGATCCCGTATGATCGAGGCATTGTGCGAGGTGGAGCGTCGCGCTTCAGATTTGAACAATGCCGTGCCTGTCAACCTGTCCTCGTTCTCCTTTTTTGTTGTGTGTGATCGAATTGAGATCAAATCGTAAGACTCTTCGCCTTTTCCAGGTATTACTCTATGCGCATGAGACATTCGCACAAGGAGAGGGGAATGCCCAAGCGCACATCGTTGAAGAAGACCATGGTATGCTGCATGCGCGGAGGGGGAGGGTTGACGGCTCTTCTAATGGGCATTATGGCTCTGGTTGTCGCCGCAGTACTGCGTCCGTCGGCAGGATATGCCGAACAAAACGGCATCAGCGCAGAACATACCGTGTATCTTCCCCTGGTGACCAGGTCCGGCTGTACGGCGGAACTGCCGCGCATCAACGCACCAAAGTTCACCGGTGCCATTCCGTTCGAGCGAACCGCAATCGCCTGGTTTGGCAGGGTCTCTCCAACGCAGAACTATACCGACATCCGGGTTGGGTACAACGCAACCGAACTGTTTGTGTACCTCGCCATCTTCGACCGCCACCTGTGGTACGACGAGAGTCCAACGCCGCAAACCCTGACTCAGTGGGATGCAGTGACGCTGCTGCTGGACACTTCCGGCGGCGCAGCCGTGTCGCCATCGTCGTGGAAGTTTGTCGCGCAGTTGTATGGCGAACGGAGTTCACAGCGACGGGTGGTCTACCGTGGAAGCGCCACCGGATGGCAACAGACCAGTGTGGCTTTTGATGCGCTTCCTGGCTGGCGCGGGAACGCACTGAATGACAACAGCGATAGTGATCGCGGGTGGGCAATGGGTTTTACCATTCCCTTCAGCAGCCTGGGGATCGCCTCCGCTCCGCCGGATGGAACCTCCTGGCGCATGGCGGTGATCGTTCACGACCGGGACACACGCGCCGGTCCGCCAATCGGCGATCAGGCGTGGCCGCCACAGACGCCGCTGGAGACGCCGGCCTGCTGGGGTGTTCTGAATTTCGGTGTGCCCGTCTATCAGACTAGTGCAACGCCGACCGGTTCGCTGATCGTCCGCCGCCCCACGGAGCGCAGTCCGCTCGTGCCGGATGCTGATGTCGGGGCTGCGATTGCCAACCAATGTCCTGGTGACGAGAATCATATCTGGAACGAATGGGGGAACCGCAACTATGGACGCGCACCTGACTTCAATATTCAGAATCAGTCCGATGTGTCCGACTGGCCCTGTTTTGCGAAGTACTATGTCACTTTCCCGCTCGATGGCATCCCGCCAGGCAAGGTGATCGTGTCTGCAATACTGACCCTGCACCAGTTTGGCAATTCCGGCAGCGCGGGCCAGGCAAAACCGTCGTGGATTCAGGTGTCGGTGGCAGCCGGTGACTGGAATGAACAGACCATCACCTGGAACAACGCCCCAATCGCCTATGAGAATGTTGCCATAAGTCGGGTAGATCCCGTCACCAGCTCGATTAACTGGCCCGGCGTCCCGCGCACCTGGGATGTGTCGTATGCCGTGGCACGGGCGTATGCGCGCGGTGAGCCGTTGCGCCTGGTACTGTACAGCGCCGACTCGGACTATCATAGTGGCAAGTATTTTGTCTCCTCCGACACGGGCGACTGGAATATCGAAGGTCGTCCGCGCCTTGACGTGCGCTGGGGTGAGGCGAGGTGATACCAATTACCTGTGACCATCCGGCATTGTCATCCCGAGCAGCGCGAGGGGTCTTGCGCAACCCGCTCAGATTCCTCGCTGCGTTTACCCTGAGCGAAGCGAAGGGCTCGGAATGACAGCGAGGGGTCTTGCGCGACCCGCTCGGACTCCGCGCTGAGTTTACCCTGAGCGAAGCGAAGGGCTCGGAATGACACGCATGCGGCATCTTCAATCGTCATTGGTATGATAGGATGGAGAGTCCGATCTCCGACCTGACCTTCCACCCTATTCCGTTCATGAGAGAATGTGGATATGCGCATCTCCAGACATCCCTTCCCGGCACTTCTCCTGTTCCTGCTTCTTGCTCTGCCGATTCTTGTTGCAACCCCGTTGCGCGTTGCCGGGAATGTCGCCACCGTTTCACCGCAGGCGACGCAACGTCCGCAGGTGACACCGTCATCGCTCTATCTGCCGCTGATCATGCGCCCTGACCCGAATGTGAACGAATGGAGCCAGCACGGGCACGACGCGCAGCGCACCGGCTATACGCCGCAGACCGTCCCCTACCCCTGGCGCTGGCGCTGGTCCTGGAACGGTCCCAATGCCTCCGGCGGCATCGCCAAGGTCACTACCGGCGGCACGCTGCCGCGCAACGTGCAGCCCGTCACCGGCGGCGGGCGGGTCTATATCGCTGCTGGCGTCGATGGCGTTTTCGCCCTCAGCGAAGCCACCGGGCAGCAGCTCTGGCGGCGCTCCGGCATCGGCGATGTGCGCTCGACCGTCGCCTACGACCGCGACACCGACACGGTCTTCGCCGTCTCCGCCACTGGTCGGCTCTACCAACTGCGCGCTCAGGACGGCGCCGTCCTCGCCGCGTTCGCCACCGGGCAGAGCAGCACGCTGCCGCTGCCTCCCGCCGTCCTGAGCGACCGCGTGCTCTTTGCGATGGGCACGGCGGTCTATGCGGTTGACAAGCGGACAATGCAGCTTCGCTGGCGCTACGACGCGGGTGCGACTGTTGCCGTGCCGCCCGCCTATTCTCCCTCGCGTAATCTGGTGATCGTCGCTACCGAGCCGGACCTCTTCGTCCACGCCATCAACAACGTCGACGGCATGCGGCGCTGGCGCGTGCGTCCGGTGCATGCCGGTCGCCGGTTCGAGGATCCGACCGAGTTCCGCTTCGGTTGGCCCGTCATTGCCGACGGCGCCGGGTATGCGCTCATCAAGGCGCGCCTGCCGTGGCAGACGCTGTGGCGCGACTGGCCGCAGACCAACAGCGGGATGCGTCAGTTGCTCACCCAGTACCCCGGCGACCAGGCGCTGTTCGCGCTCGACCTCGATGACGGGAGCGTGCCGTTCATCGCGCATGTGGGGCACGGCGGCTACGGTGACAACGACTATCTGCCGATGGGACCGCAACCGGTGGTTAAGCGCTTCCCGGATGGTCGGGAAGTGGTCTACACCATCATCCGCGCCCGACATGCGCACGATGCGCGCTGGGACTCGCACTTCGGCGAGATGTTGCTCGACAGCGCGACGGTGAGCGGGTTGCAGGGGGGCGAGGTGCGCTTCATTGCCTACGACTATCCGCCGGGAAGTGCGGCGCCGTATCTGCTGACCGACGAGCAGCCGAATGTAACGGTGGCGGGGGACTATCTGTTCGGCGCGCACTGGGAGGCGGGGTTCGCGGCGCGCATCCTCGACCGCTCGGCGGCGCGCGGCAGTTTCGGCGTCCCGATAACGACGCAGCGCCTGGCGACGGTTGTGACCTCGCAGGATAACGCGGGGGCGTGCGCCTTCAGCGCGACGCACTATTGCGCTGGGGGGCTGGAGAACACGCGCTTCTACGACTTCGGGTTCTACCTGTACTATCGGCAGGGGGCGGTGTACGACCGCTACTGGAGCGAATACGCAGTGTGGGTGGTGAGCAACGAGAACATCTACTTCCGCACCGCGGACGGGGCAATTGTGGCGTTGACGAGCGGCGCTCCGCAGTCGGGAGGCGGGGGCGTTCCGGCAGTGGCAGCAGCGGCACTGCCCGCGCCGGATGCGGCGCCAGTGGCGGTGATTCCGCACACTGCGGCGCGGGTGTGGGAGGGGCGGCATGTCACGGTGATCGGGACATTACAGTACGTCTTCAACAACGGGAAACAGGTACTGCTGGGTTTCAGCAACCCACACCGGGGGAGTTTCAAGGCGCTGATTCGGCAGGCAGCGTGGGAGCGCTTCGGCGGACGGCCGGAGACGCGGTACCGGGTGGGGCAGGCGGTGCGGATCAGCGGGGTGATAACGTGGTATCAGGGGGACCCGGCGATCATGGTGACGACGCCGGAGCAGATTGAGGTGGTAGAGGATCGCTGGGTGCTCGGGGAATCCGCGCCCTCTGACCAACGGGGAGGCAGCGGAGCAGAGTGAGGGGGTGGCGGGTCGATGCGCCCTTCACCTATCCGGTTTCAAGGGTGGAATGCGCGTATGAGCATTGCGGGCATGCCTGGCGTTGGGGTGCGCCATTTTCCCCTCACCCTCTGCCCCTCTCTCACGCGCGGGTCCGTCCCCCGGTGGACGTGCTGCGGTTCGCGTGGAGCGGTGCTCCGCACGCTGCCCGCGCGCGCGGCAACATCAGGCGCGGGTGGTGCAACCTGCCTGTCCACCCCAGCCTGCCGACCGGCGCGCAGGAAGCAGGGCGCGCGCAGGCGCAGATCATGACGAGACCTCTCGATAATGGTGAGCGGCAACCGGTCTGCGAGGGGGCGTCGGCGAGCGGCGCGCGATGGGCATCGTGTCCTGTCAATGCGCGCGTCCATCATAAGTCGGACGGTTCACTATCCAGAGAGGGCGTTAGGGGGAGGATGTTCCCAGAATGCTCCCATCAGGCGTCGTTGCAGCGCGACATGCGGGCGTTTATCGGCGCTGCCAGCGCCCAATACGCCGTGGATGTCCGCGCTAGAACCGTCATCATCAACGGGGTTTCTTGCCGGTTGCTCAGCGCGGACATAACATACCCGCGCTGAGCGTACAAAGCCCCGCACCGGCGGGGCTGGGATTGATACATACACAGGCGCCCGCGCGCCCCTCGTTCGCGCAACCCGACGGTTTGACGTCAGGTTGCTCCATGAAACGCGATCACCGGACCCAGGCGAGCAAACAGCAGGGCGGCTAGCGCCCCGCTTATCGCGCCCGATGACCATTGGTGATGGTCATGAGTGTTCGGCATCGTCTGAAGTGTCAGGTCGGCCATTCGACCAGCGCTACCGTCAATGAGAGTGGAGGGAGATTCAGGCTGAACCGCCTGTCGGTGATCGGAGCGCCGGGCAGGGCGCGCACGCCAATAACATCGGGTCGCTCGAAGGAATTGACGGCTTTTGGATCATCACCGGCAACCTGATAGATCTCCGTGATCTGGCGTGGCGAACGCCCCTGCCACTCCAGATTCACCGTTAGCGGCGCATGTTGTCCGCGATGAACCACAAAAATGGCGCCCTTGCCATGTTCAGCATCGTAGCTGGCTGCTGCGTCGATCAGGGGCTGATCGCCGAAGGCGCGAGTGGCATATAGCGGCGACCGGACGAGCAGGTCGAGCGAGTCGCCGGTTGCATACCGGCTGAAAAGCGCGAACGGATAGAAGATCGACTGACGGATCAACCCATCAGAACGGGTCAGAATGGGCGCGATAACATTGACCAGTTGCGCCAGGCAGGCGATCTTCAGCACATCGCAGCGGCGCAGGAACACATTCAGCCACTGCGCTACGACCAGTGCGTCTTCCAGGTTGTACACCTCCTCGATCAGGTGTGGCGCTTCGCGCCATCCCCCTTGCGTTGTCTGGTCTTTGTACCACACATTCCACTCATCCCAGCTCAGATAGACACTATGACGTGATCGCATCTTTGCCTTCACATAGCGCAATGTCCCGGCGAGAGCGTCGAGATGCTCCTCGAACTGGCGCGCCAGCGCCAGATAACTGTCAGTATCGTCATCGCGGTTGCCCGCGTAGAAGTGGAGCGACAGATAATCGACATACTCCCAGCACACTTCGAGCGCAATTCGGTCCCATTCGGGATAGGTCGGCATACCGCTGCTCGATGAACCGCAGAGCGTCAGGCGGATCGACGGATCGTGCCACTTCATCAGTTTTGCGGCTTCGCGGGCTTTGACAGCGTAAGCGTGCGCGTCCATATGACCGATCTGCCAGGGTCCGTCCATCTCATTGCCAAGACACCAGTAGCGCACGCCAAACGGCTCCGGTGCGCCGTTCGCAACTCGCCGATCGGCTTCGATTGTGCCGGTTGGAGCGTTGCAGTACTCGACATATGCGCCAGCCTCTTCGATCGTACCGGTCCCCAGGTTGACGCCGAGCATTGGTTCAGCGCCAAGCATACGACACAACGCAATGAACTCGTGTGTGCCGAAGCGGTTCGTTTCAATCGACTGCCACGCCAGTTCGCGGCGACGCGGACGCTGTGCGACCGGTCCCACACCATCACGCCAGTGATAGCCAGACAGAAAATTGCCGCCAGGGTAGCGAATGATCCGCAGGTTCAGTTCGCGCAGCGCTGCCAGCACATCAGTGCGGAACCCCTGGTCATCAGCCAGCGGCGATCCGGGATCGAACACGCCCTGATAGACGCAGCGCCCCATATGTTCGATGAATCCGCCGAACAGGAGCGGCGAAATGCGACCAATGACGCGCTCTTCATCGATGGAGATGCGTGCAGGTGGTCTGGTAGTCATAACGTTCTCCCTGAATGAAAGACGAGCAGCGACGCTATTCTGCCAATATTGAAGATGCCGCATACTTGTCATTCCGAGCCCTTCGCTTCGCTCAGGGTAAACTCAGCGAGGAATCTGAGCGGGTTGCGCACGACCCCTCGCGCTGCTCGGGGTGACAATTCCGGATGTTCACAGGGAATTGGTATTCTACACGATCCCGGCAATGGTCTGGTTGTGCGCGCTCTGAAGCGGGGTGAGCGGCGCTGCGGGTTCGTTCCGCCGGATGGTCAAGCGACGGGCGGGGATCGAACGCAGCGGACGGGCGGACGTCCGCGCTGGGGCGCGAAGCCCCGCTGGCGTGAGGCTTCCCAGGGCGCGGCAGCGCCCTTCGTGCATTCAGCCCGACGGTAAGGGCGGGCGGAGCGGTGCACGATTCCGGCTTGACAGAAAAACGACACGTATGCGCAGGGAGGGAAGCGACAGGCAATCGAATCCTTGACCCCTCATCCCGAACAATCAATCGCAAGGATGTGATCGACCACTTCCGCCATGTCGGTGCCAATCACATCGGGGCGTGGCACGAGTGGATCGAGCACCATGCCTGGGCGTGCAACGAAGGCAGCAGCGCAACCGGCATGCAATGCTCCGGCAATGTCCCAGGCATGCGCAGCAACCATGCGGATGCGTCCAATCGGAACGTGGAGGCGGGTTGCAGCGTATTCATAGGGTTCCGGCGCCGGCTTCAGACGCCGCACGATGTCGGCAGAGAAAATATTCTCGAAAAAATGTGCGATGCCGGCATTCGTCAACTGTGCTATCGCCACTTCCTCAGTGGAGTTCGTCAACGCCGCCAGTCGCAAACCGGCGGCGCGCAGGCGTTCAAGGGCGGCGGGAACATCGGCATGGGGCGTCAAGGCACGCATTCCATCGAGAACGGCGGCGCAATCGTCCGCCGAAAGCGGCGTTCCATAGCGCGCAGCAGTCATCTCCAGCGCCGTTGCCCAGATTCTCGTGAAGTTCACATATTCGCCGGTAATGGTGGTCACAAACGCCGACTGAAGCGCCTGGTTGAACCATGCCTGGCGCGCGCTCACTACCCCGAAAATCCGCGTGAAAAGCGGATCGAGCGCGCGCATGTCCAGCAACGTCTCGTTCACATCGAACACGATCACTCGCGGCATCATTTCCTCCTGTGATTCTTTATAACCCAACGCACCCCAGCATACGATATTCACCCACAAGCGCAGACAACGATGCAGGATGGTGATGGAAACCGACAGACGAATGGTGCGGATCAGCGATGCTCAGGTCGCAGACCACCGGGTAACAGGTGTTCAGGCGTTCGATCCGTTTCTGCGTCGAGTTCGCGACCGTAGAGATTCTTCACAACGTAGCGAAATGCCAGAAATTCACGCAGACCTTCAACACTGTTGCCAGAAAGCACGGCAGGACGGTCGCCCCAGGCTGCTCCCATGCGTTCGTGCAAGCGCCGATGCCGGTCGAACCCCGCCCGGAGGAGCGCCGTTGAGTTCTGAGGCGACGGTTTGAACCATGCGCTTACAACCGGTGTAGAAGTTGTGCAACTTGAACGCGAGGTTTTCGTAGAACAGCCTGGCGTGCCCCGGATTGCGCGCGAACGCAATATCTTCCGCCCCCCGCCGTAATTGCTCGAGTTCTGCGGAAATATCGGTTGCTACACCGCGTAGCCGTTCTAGTGAGATCACGTGCATAGCTTCGGTCAGTTTTCCGGCTTTTGCTGGCGCAGCAAAATAGTCGGCAGGTGCGAGTCCGTCCACCGCCAGATTGATGTCGAAGTCGGCAGCGAAGCGACCGGTGATCGGCGAGCCAAACAGGATGACGCGGGTCGCGCCAGACTCCTGACGCAACATCATCGCAATACGCTCCGCGTCGTGCCGCGCCTGTTGCGCCCATCGTCGATGCCGCTCACGTTCGGTCGCGTGGCGATGTCGCCAGCGTTCGACATACTCTTCAATTGGGCGATCCATGCCCGGAATGTCGGTCGTTGCACTCATCAGGACGCCTTGCAGAGCGGAGAAGAACGTGGCGCCGCCTATTCACTGCCGGCTGAACAGAGCAATACTTTCCATCGTCCATATTACACCAGTTTCAACCAAATCTCAATTGCCAGCCTCCGCCTAGCCCGCCTGCAAGGTCTCGACCCAGAAGGCGTCCATCTTTGCGCGCAACAGAGCGTGGTCAGGTCGTTCGAGTTGTGGGTCGTCCGCCAGAATCTTCTGCGCCTCGCGGTATGCCGTCTGGAGCAGGCGCACATCGGTCAACTGCGCCACTTTGAGGTCGGGGGTGCCACTCTGCCGGGTGCCGAAGAACTCGCCGGGTCCGCGCAGGTGCAGATCAATCTCCGCCAGGCGGAAGCCATCGCTGATCGTCTCCATTGCCTCCATGCGCTGGCGCGTCACTTCATTCTGCTCTTTGTCACAGACGAGGATGCAATAACTCTGATGCACCCCGCGCCCGACTCGCCCACGAAACTGATGCAACTGCGCCAGACCGAACCGCTCCGCTCCTTCGATCAGGATCGTCGTTGCGTTGGGAACATCGATGCCGACCTCGATGACGGCAGTGGCGACCAGAATATCGTATTCGTGATTGCGGAAGGCGATCATAACGGCGTCCTTCTCGCGCGGCAGCATTTTGCCGTGGATCAGCGCCACCCGCAGATCGGGAAAGACATCACGTGACAGCGTAGCGTGCATTTCTTCGGCGGAAGGGAGATCGACCTTTTCGCTCTCTTCGACCAGTGGGCAGATGACGAATGCCTGCCGCCCCTTGGCGACTTCGCGCCGGATATGGCGATAGGCTTTGTCGCGCTCGACCGTCGTAATCCAGCGCGTCTTGATCTCCTGGCGCCCCGGCGGCAACTCGTCGAGCACCGACACATCCAGGTCTCCGTAGATCGTCAGCGTCAGCGTGCGCGGGATCGGGGTCGCCGTCATCACCAGCATATGCGGGTTGTATCCTTTATCTTTCAGGCGTTGCCGTTGTTCGACGCCGAAGCGATGCTGTTCATCGACGATTGCGAGACCAAGCGCAGCGTACTGCACACTTTCGGTAATCAGCGCGTGGGTGCCGACGATCAGATCGATGTCGCCGCGCGCGATCCCTTCGAGCACGCGACGCCGCTCTTTCGCGCCGAGGCTGCCGGTGAGCAGCGCTACCCGCACGCCGCGCCCGTCGAGGTCATCATCGCCGCTCATGCCGAGAATACGTTTGATCTCTTCCAGGCGCTCACGTTGTTCGGGGTCGAGATCGTCTTCTGCTGAAACCTGGCGTTGATCACGCGGAACCGGTACGTTGCCGAGGAGCGCGCGCAAGCCGCGATAATGCTGTTCTGCCAGGATTTCGGTCGGCGCCATGAGCGCCGCCTGATAGCCGGATGCTATCGCCTGAAGCGCCGCTGCCGCCGCAACGACCGTTTTACCGCTGCCGACATCGCCCTGGAGAAGCCGCGCCATCGGCACAGGGCGCGCCATATCGGCGAAGATTTCCTCGATGGCGCGCACCTGAGCGCCGGTCAGTTCAAACGGCAACCGTCTGAGAAATGCTTCGTGCACATCGTCGCGGCGGGTGATAGCATAACCGCGCTGCGCCTGCCAGATCATCTTGCGTTGCAGCACGCCAAGTTGAATGAACAAAAACTCGTCGAAGCCAAGGCGCCGGCGCGCTTGTTCAAGCATATCGCGGCTGTCAGGGAAGTGGATCTGAGCAATCGCCTGCGGCAGCGGCATCAACCCCGTGCGTTCGCGCACTGCGGGGGGCAGATGATCTTCCAGCATCGGCGCGCAACGATCCACTACCTGTTTGATCAGCGCGCGCGCACTGCGCTCGACCAGCCCGCGGGTCAGGGGATGCACCGGCACCAGACGCCCGACGTGGATCAGGTCGTCATCGGTGAAGGGTTGCCATTCGGGCGACGCCATCTGGCGCAAGCCATCGTAGACTCCGATCTTCCCGCTCAACACGACCTTCGTGCCGACCAGAAAGCGCTGCGCCAGCCAGGGTTGCCGAAAAAAGACCACCTTAAGCGTGCCGGTTTCGTCACCGACCAGCACATCGAGCCGTGAACCTCCGCTTTTCATTGGCAGTGTGCGCGCATCGAGCACTTCGGCGATGACCGTCTCGACGGCGCCTGGTTGCAATTCGGCGATTGTTTTGCGTGAGGTGAAATCATCGTAGCGATGGGGGAAGTGGTAGAGCAGATCGCGCACGGTACGAACGCCGAGGCGCCGGAACGACTGCACCATCTGGCGTGTGATGCCCGGCACGTCGTCGAGCGGCGAGTCCGGAGTCAGTGGACGCGCCGGAGCATCAGGGCGGGAGGCGCGCCGGGTTGGCGCGCGCGTCGGCATCGCTGACGACGCAACCGGTGCAGGCTGCGGGTTCGGTTGGGCGCGGAACAGCGAGCGCAGACTTTCGAGCGCAATGCCGACGCGCGCGCGGCGAGTCGCTTGATCGAGCACAGCGTATCCGGCGAGCAATTCGAGCGCCTGTTGCACGGCTTCGTAGCGCAACGCCATGCCGGCGTCCATCCTCCAGGCGGTCAGAAAGCGCTCCAGACCGCCATTCACGGCGCGATCATCACAGCCGCGACGTTGTTCCTCCGCCAGCAGTTTGCCCAGGCGAATGATCTGGTCTTTGCCGTCCATAGGATCGTCTTATGAAGCCAGCAGACCGGTGATGCCGAGCGCTCCGGGTCCCATATGCGTACCAAGCACCGCACCAATCTGCACGGTGCGAATACGATCACGAACGAGTAATCCCGCATTGGCGCAGGCATCCGCCAGCGATTCGGCATCGGCGCGGTCGGTCGTGTAGACAACGCTCAATTCCTGATACACGCCGCGCGACTGCGCCAGTTCCAGCAAGCGCGCCGGAACCCTTCGCCAGGTGCGCACCCGTTCAACCGGCAGCACCTGCGAGTCGCGCACTTCCAGGATTGGCTTCACATCGAGCAATGTACCCAACAACGCGCGCGTGCGACTGATACGCCCGCCGCGTTCCAGGTAGCGCAATGTCTGGAGCGCCACATACGCGACCGTCCGATCGCGCAGACGTTCCACCAATGCAACTGCCTCATCGAGTGTTGCCCCCTGCGACAGGCGGCGCGCGGCGGCGAGCGCCAGGTAGGCAATGGGCATCGCAATCGAGTGGCTGTCCACACAGACAATGCGGGCATCGGCAACCAGGCGCGCTGCCTGGACGGCAGCGCCGTAGGTGGCGCTCAAGCCGGCGGCGACGCTGAGCGACAGCACCGCGCTGCCATCACGGGTCAATTCCCGAAACACCTCCTCGAACATTCCAACCGACGGCGCGGACGTGGTTGGAAGGTCGTCATGTTCCGCGATCCAGCGATAGTACTCATCGCGGCTGATGTCGATGTCGTCGCGCAACGTTGCGCCCCGGCGGTGTAACAGCACCGGAACGACATGGATATGATACGCAGCGCGGACATCGGCAGGAATATCCGCAGTTGAGTCAACAACGATCTTGACTGATGGCATCAATCAATCGATCCCTTCGAACACCGCCACTCCCATGGCGCCGGGTCCGAGGAACGCGCCGACACTCGGACCGAACTGTGCAATCTGCACCCGATCACGAGGAAAGATCGGATCGACCTTTTCCAGCAACTTCTCGACATCTTCCGGCGTCGTTGCGTACAGCGCCGTCACCTCACGAACGCGCGGAAAATCTTCGATGAAGGTATACAACCCTTCGATGGCTTTGGCGCGGGTGCGGGTGCGCTCATAGGGGACGATTTCGCCGTCATCGATCAGGAGCAGCGGCTTGATGCGCTGCATCGAACCGAGCACCGTCGTTGCCAGCGCAAGCCGACCGCTGTGTTCGAGATATTCGATGGTATCGACAAAGAAGACCAGATGGCAGTGCTGGATCAGCAGATTGATCAAGTGTGTCACTTCATCGGGCGTTGCACCATCGCGCACCGCACGCGCCGCGTGGATCACAATCATGCCGAGCGCCATCGAGATCAACTTACTGTCGATGATTTCCACCCGACTGGATGACGCCGGCAGGCGATTGCGCGCCTGTTGCGCCACGCGATAATTCGGCACGATACGGTTGGAGAGATGAATCGAAAAAATGTATTCATACTCCAGCGTCAGGCGACGGTAGAGTTGCTCGAAGGTCATCATTGGCGGCGGTTGCGCCGCGATCTGCGCACGATTCTCCTGCATTGCCTGGTAAAACTGCTCCGCAGTAATGTCGAGACCGGCGCGGTAACTCTGATTGCCGACGACAATCTGGAGCGGGACGATCTCGATCCCTAATTCGTGCGCCACACTCAAAGGAATGTCGCTGGAACTATCCGTGACAATTTTGATGCTTGCCATACGTTTCTCGTTTCACCTTCTCCATCAGCAGCGCCGGTTATTCGAGGGCAATGGCGACGCCACTGCCCGGTTGACCGCCAGCATGAACTTCGACGTGCAGCATCGGGAAAGCAACCCGAATCTCCTGCGCCAGTCGCTCCGCATGCGTCTGGTCAACAGCCTGTCCATAGTAGAGCGTGACGACCTCGGCAGCGTTCGCGCCCATCTGCTGAAGTGTATGGCACACATTATACGCATCTTGCACCGCTTCTGCAGGCGTCTCCATCTCGTTGCGACGCTGTCCATCGAAGGTGATAACCCGCACCCGTTCTGCTGCTGCTGTCATTGCCCGAATGTTCTGATCGACGTCTGCCTGGAAGTTCAGCGCCAGCAGCGCGGCAATGCCCTGTGGCGGCGAGGTTGCCGGCACGATAGCAATGCGCCTGGCGAACAACGGTGCGGTTGCCTGCGCAGTTTCCGCCGCCTGCGGATCATTGGGCAGCACAATGATCTCCTGCTGCGGCAGGCGCTCAAAGGCTGCGCGCCACTCGTCGATGGTCGGCGGCGTATTCGTCTCCCACACCAGATCGGCGCGCAGGTCGCGCAGGATGGCTGCGTATCCGGCGCCTGGCGCCAGTGCAATGATTCCCGGCGCAGGGTTCGCCGGTGTATCCGGTTGAGTGTCGGAAAGCGCCGCACCCGAATGGTGCGCCATGCGTTGCAGATCCATGTTCACGACTTCGATCTGATCGAGAATGCCATACGCTAACGCCTGATTGAGCGCGTCGCCCGGTCGTGGAGTGTGAAGATGTATTTTGACTAGCGCGCGATCTCCGGCGATCACCAGCGATTCGCCGAGCGCCGCAAAGACTCGTCGGAGCGTTTCCGGTGGTGCGGTTGCGTGATGGATGACAAAACTGGTGCAGTACCCTGCGCTCTCGGCATGATCATCAACGGTTGCGGTGGGTGTCACGGTTGGGGCATGCGAATCACTGGCTTCGCCGCGGGCATAGCGCAGCAGCGCTTCGAGCAGGACCAGCAAACCCTGCCCGCCCGCATCGACCACGCCTGCGTCGCGCAGGGTCGCCAGCAACTGCGGCGTGCGCGCCACGGCGGCGCGCGCTTCGCGCACGGCTGCCTCGAGCACGGCGCTCAACGATGCTTCACCTGCGGCGATGGCGCGCTGCGCCGCCTCACCGGCGCAGCGGATGACCGTCAACATCGTTCCTTCGACCGGACGCAACACGGCTTCGTAGGCGCGCGTGCTGCCATGCGTCAGGGCCACCGCCATTTCGCGCCCGCTCATCAGGTGATGTCCGGCAAGCGCCGCGGCAACACCACGCAGGATTTGCGACAGAATGATGCCTGAGTTGCCGCGCCCGCGCATCGTCGCCCAGTAGCCAACCTGCTCCGCCACTGTGCCGCACGAAGGATGCGGCGTAATGTCGCGCAATGCGCTGCTCAATGTCAGCGCCATGTTCGTCCCGGTATCGCCGTCGGGAACAGGGAACACATTCAATGCATTGAGCGAGGCGGCGTGACGCTCCAGATCGCGCGACGCCGCGCGTAACGCTTCCAGCAGATGCTCGCCATTCCACGCGCCCGTCATCATCGACCTCCCACCCCTTGCACACGAATATTGACCGTCGGTTCAGGAAGGTCGAGCGTAAACGACAGCGCGGCGCGCACGGCAGATTGTGCGGCGCGCGCCACATCGGCGATGGATCTGCCGGTCTGGACGATCAGGTGGACATCGACGGCGAGATCGTTCTGATGCACATGCACGTCAACGCCGCGGCGCGCTTCGCCCGGCGGAAGAACAAACGGCGGACCCTGTGGATCGGTCAGTCCGGCGACGCCATCGGTTTGCAGCGCTGCGGCAGCGGCAATGGACGCGATGGCGCGCGGCGCGATCAGAACGCGACCTGCGGGTTTGCCGATGGCGGTGTGGTTGTTCACGGTGTTCATAGTCTCTCCAGTTGCATGGTGCATCAGAATGTGGTATAGTCTCCCCTTAGTGTGTCAAAGACGTTGTGGGATTCCCGGCAGGTCCGGGGGAGCAGGCTGATATGGCAAAGTGTATGGTATGCAACAAGAGCGTCAGTTTTGGGCGCAACATCCGGCATAAAGCGTCGGGCGGCTGGGCGCGGCGCGCGCCGAAGACCAATCGCACCTTCAAGCCGAATGTGCAGAAGACGACGATCATGGTCGATGGCGAGAAAGTGCAGATCAAGGTGTGCACCCAATGCCTGCGCACGATGTATCGAGCGCGCTGAATGTGCTGAGACCGATCGCTCAGGCTGGCGTCGCATGGCGATGCCAGCCTTTCTCATTGAACGAAAACGCCCGACATTATAGCGGATAGAGTCAGGACGCGCAATTCAAGACGTAGCGTCGCAGCGCGTGGGCAACGCCAGCCTCGCTGACCGGCGGCAGCACGGCATGCGCTCGTGCGCGCACTGCCGGTGTCGCATTCCCCATCGCCAGCCCAAGCCCTGCCCAGGTAATCATCGAGATGTCGTTCTCCTGATCGCCAATGGCCAGGACTGCTTCACGCGGCGCTCCCAGCGACTGCGCCAGGGCGGATAGTGCATTTCCCTTGCTGACGTGCGGTGCTGTCAGTTCGCCAAAGATGGCGTGCGAACGAACGACTGCCAGTGCGCCGCCGAATCTGGCGGTCAGGCGCATCAGTTCACGCTCGACCACCGGCGGCTCGGCGACGAACAGCAATTTGGTGGGTGGCACACGTTCAACCAGACGATCCAGATCGGGAGTAACGACCATCTCTGTCCCTTCGGGATGGAAGGCAAGGTAGCGTTCGAGTTCCGGTCGATACGCCGTGATATGGTGAATATCATCGATATAGGCAACCACACACATGTCGGCATCGAGGAGTTCGCGCACTGCCGCCGCTGCCAGTTCGGCAGGCATTGCCGCATGGTAGAGCGTATCGCCGGTCAGCGGGTGACGCACCAGCGCCCCCTGGTAACAGATAATCGGCGCGCGAATATCGAGTTCGCGCGCAAACGGCAGTGCTGCGCCAAACATGCGCCCGGTCGCCAGCGTTACGTCAATACCGCGCGCCTGCACGGCGGCAATTGTTTCGCGCACGTCGGGATGAATGGTCAGATCATGGTCGATGACCGTGCCATCGAGATCAAGGGCGATCAGTTGGAAGGGCATCGGGTTGCGTTCCATGGTTCATCTTCGCTCTACGCCCGGGCAGGGCTTCGGGATTGACAATGTGCGGCGGATGTTCGCCGCGCAGGAGACGAACGATTTGCGCTACTGCGCCATGGTGCATCACCCGCACGCCATCGTCCGTAAACGATGCGATGTGCGGCGTGAGGATAACGTGTGGAAATTGTAGGAGTGGGTGGTCATTGGGAAGCGGCTCCGGGTCGAAGACATCAAGACCGGCGCCTGCCAGGTGTCCGGTGGTGAGCGCGTCGATCAGCGCCGCCTGATCGATGACCGCACCACGACTGACGTTGATCAGAAATGCGCCCTTTGGCAGTAGCGCCAGTTCACGCGCGCCGATCAGACCGCGCGTTGACGGGGTGAGC
The DNA here is from genome assembly GCF_000017805.1 of Roseiflexus castenholzii DSM 13941. Classification (GTDB taxonomy): domain Bacteria; phylum Chloroflexota; class Chloroflexia; order Chloroflexales; family Roseiflexaceae; genus Roseiflexus; species Roseiflexus castenholzii. The sequence continues at coordinate 807,652 of NC_009767.1, forward strand.
GCACAATGCAGCGTCAGAAACTCTGATTGCGGCAGAAGATTGTCGAGCGTTTCTACATGCACAACATCCAGCGCTGCAAACGCTTCAGCAGGCGCGAGCGGGTCGTATGCCGCCACGCGCATCCCCAGACCCTGGCGGCAGATCTGCGCCACGCGCCGCCCAATGCGCCCCAGACCGACGACTCCCAGCGTTTTGCCGCGCACCTCGACGCCACGCAATCGCGCGGCGCTCCATCCTGCGGTGCGGAAACGATGGTCGGCAGCAACGACCTGCTTTGCCAGCGCCAGTACCAGTGCGACGGCATGCTCCGCCGTGCTCTCGGTTGGACCGTCGGGGGTGTTGATTACTAGAATGCCGCGTTCGGTTGCGGCTGCAAGGTCGATGTTGTCCACACCGATGCCAGGGCGAGCAATGGCCATCAGTGTGGGTCCGGCCCGGTCCATCCATGCGCCATCGGCGTTGATCATCGCGCTGATGATTGCTGCTGCGCTGCCGGGTAAAGTTGCAGGATCGCCACCTGCCGCAACCTCAGCGTGCGCTTCCAGCAACGCTGCTGCTTCCGGCAACAGGCGAATGTCAGTCCAGATACGTGGACGTTGATGGATGGGAGAAAGGTCACTGTTGTGCATCAATCAATCCTCTGTTGTCCATCGGGCGCAACGGCGGATGGTCGGCGGTTCATGCTGGCGCCATGCCGGATGTGATCATCGTAGCAGACGACAACGACAAACGCAATCGATCAAAAAGAAGGACGACGTTTGACAAAAAATCAACCATGTGGTACCTGAAAGGGCGCAGAACACCAACTGCTCACCAGGGTACAGCGCACAGATTGCGCGTACTCCAGGGCGACCCGGCTTGCCGTCCTGGAAGAGGATCGCCATGTCGCGTTTGATTACTCGCATCGTGGCGCTTGTTTTCGCTGTCGTCACTCTTGCCGCCATAACTCCCCTGCCTTCGGACGAGCGTTTTGTCGAACCGAATAGTGCTCTCCAACCGGTGTTTCGTGTCGAGCGGGCGATGCCTCCGCCTGTAAAAGCGCCACCAGAGCGGATCCGATTCCCGGTAGCGACACGCCGAACAGTGGCACTTCCTGAGATCGGCATCGCCGAGCAAACGCCGCCTTCAGCCGAAGTGGTTGCGCCGCTGCCCTTCATTGCCGGCGATGGTCCGCCAATGCGGGGAACGCGCATTGCGCAGACTGGACGCCTGGATGTGTATGTCGGACTGCGCACGTTCACGCCGGAGCAGATCGCAGCGATTGCCCCGCGGTTGGAAGAACTCCTGCGCGGCAACGAGGAACGGTTTGGCTTTCAATTGCAGCAACGAGTCTCGATTGCATTCTATCGTCCTTCGCTGGCGCCGTCGAAAGACACGCGCGGCATTGCGTACACCGAAGAAGGGCGCGCCGAGGTGTACTATCGCCCGAATGAGGACATTGAGCGCGCACTGGTGGTGGCGTCGCACGAACTGGCGCATCACCTCCAGGCGCAGCGATACGGTGACGACGCGCAAAAACGCGCTGACATCATACTGCTGGAAGGGCTGGCAACCTGGATCACCGGTCCGCCATGGCTGGCAAAGTATGGTGTGGCACGCTGGAAAGAACGGGCGCGCCAGATTGGCGACTCCGGCGTGCCGCTGCGTCTGTTGAACGCCCAACGCTACGGCGACAATATCGCCTACGAGTTGTGGGCATCATTCGTTGATTTCCTGATCGAGCGTGATGGGATGGAGAAGATGCATGCGCTGTACGTGAGCGGGCGCGGGCGTGAACCCGGCTCGGCGGACTACCAGGGAATCTACGGCGCCTCGCTCAACGAACTTGCCAATGAGTGGCGGGTATGGGTCAGGAGTTAAATCGGAACCCTTACCCCCCTAACCCCTCATCACGAGCAACTTGCGTTCGGTCATCTCTTCAATCGCATAGCGCAGCCCCTCGCGCCCGAAGCCGGATTGCTTGACGCCGCCATACGGCATGGGATCGAGGCGCCAGGTCGGAACATCATTGATAATGACGCCGCCGACCTCTAATGTATCGAACGCCTGGAAAATACGCCCGACATCGCGGGTAAACACACCTGCCTGCAATCCGAAATCGCTGTTGTTGACCGCCTCCAGTGCTGCCTCGAACGTCTCGTAAGGTTGCACCGTCACGACCGGCGCGAAGATTTCCTGGCAATTCACCCGCAGTTCTGGCGCCGCGCGCGCCACAATTGTCGGCGCGACAACGCCGCTCTGCACCACGCCGCCGGTCAGGAACTCTGCGCCGGCGCCGCGCGCCTCGTCGAGCCAGGCAGCCACGCGCTCTGCCTCCGCCGGGTTGATCAGCGAACTCAGATCGCTCGTCTCATCAAGCGGATGCCCAACCTTCAATGCGCGCACCTGCGGCACAAACAGGTTCATGAATGCGTCGTACACCGGAGCATGCACAAAGATGCGCTGAACGCTGATGCAACTCTGCCCGGCGTAGGAAAACCCGCCGACCACACACCGCTCTGCTGCGAACGCAAGATCGGCGTCGGAGTGGATAATCACGCCTGCGTTGCCGCCGAGTTCCAGGGTCACCCGTTTGCGCCCGGCGCGCCGTTTCATCTCCCACCCGACCGCAGGCGAACCGGTGAAGGTCAGCAGCCCGAAGCGTTCATCCTCGATCAGCGGTGCAGCGTCGCGGCTTGCGAGAGGTAGGACGCTCAACGCCTCAGGGATCCATCCAGACGATGCAATCATCTCAGCCAGTTTGAGCGCCGTAACCGGCGTCTGCGAGGCAGGTTTGAGCACGACGGAACAACCGGCGGCGATTGCCGGGGCGACCTTGTGTGCCACCAGATTGAGCGGGAAATTGAACGGCGTAATGGCGGCGACCGGTCCCACCGGAAAACGGCGCACGATTGCGTGTCGCCCTTCGCCGCCGGGAGCAGCATCGAGACGCAGCGCTTCATCATTCGAGCGCGTCGCTTCGTCCGCAGCGGTCGAGAACGTCACAATGCTTCGCGCGACCTCGATCCGCGCCTGCTTGATGGGTTTTCCTGCTTCTAGCGCAATTGTGCGCGCCAGTTCCTCGGCGCGCGTCTCGATGCTGGCGGCAATGGCGCGCAGTGCGGCAGCACGGCGGTGCAGCGGCGTGCTGCGCGTTGTTCGGAACGCCGCGACCGCAGCCTGAATCGCTTGTTCCAGGTCGTCTAACGTTGCGCGATGAACGACGGCGACCGGTGCGCCATCGTAGGGGCAGGCGACTGTGTAAGGCGCGCCGGTGCGCCATTCACCCGCCAGGTAGAAGCGATACTCCGGCGTGTCGCTGTGTGTCATTGGCATATGGTCCCTTGATTCACAGGTTTGCGTTCACATCACCCCGTGCCGCGTAAACGGCGTAGTTCTTCTTCCAGCGCGCGCACTCGCGCTTCGGCGTTCAGTCGGCGCTATTGGTCGATATGCCGCGCCGGTGCGTTCATAGCCGGGCACACGCAGCAGGGATTGTCCGCGCCGCTTGAAGGCGTCCACAATCACGTACAAGGGCGCACCTGTCAGATCGGACCGCTCCACATTTGAGGTTGCTTCAACTCGTGGAGGGTTGATCACCGTCTGCGTCATGGCGCTCCTCCTCTTCCCTGCCTGCCGGTCATAGAGCGGAGATCTGGCGACGCGCGATATGCTTCATTGTAGCACATCGCGCGTCGCACGTCTCTTATGCGCTGCCATATGGTTGTAACCAGATACTGATACTGTTATAATTCTACGTGTCATAGACGGCGTTTCGGCGCTTTTATGGACGGATGAGGCTGCCCGTGCAGTGTCACCGGATGCAACCCGAGATGCGCTTGCCGGTCGCTCCGGATCGGCAGAAACCGGGCGAGGGAGGCTTTGGGGCAACCTGTCTTGCCACCGACACGCAAGCAGTAGTTCTTGTTCTGCGGCATGCGCTGATCACAGAAAGGTGGTAGAGAGAGGCGCTGCACATGTATGACGAGACGAGATGAGCACACCGGAGATACGCCATGATTCGATGCCTGCACGCTATTACGATCATCTTGCTTACCGGGTTCATCCTGTTGCTGTCATCTTTTGCCCGCGCGCCGCTTGCGAGGGGCGCCGATAGCGCCGTATTCGCGCAACCCGGCAATCAACCCGGTCGGGGAACGTCTGCCCTGGGCGATCCGCCTCAACCTGACACACCACCGGTAGATGCTGCCACGAATGCGGGAGCCGGAACCAATGCCACGCCAACCGAAGCCGTGCAATCGGCAGTAACGGTGTTTTTACCGCTGATTGCGCGCCCGCTGCCGCCGCTCCCCGATGATTGGTTGGGACGGGTCAACGGGTACCGCGCGCGCGCAGGCGTGCCGCTCGTATCCGCCGATGTGACGCTGAACAATAATTGCTTTGAGCACGCGCGCTACATGGCGGAGAATAACGACTTGACCCACAATCAGAACCCGTCGCTGCCGTATGCGTCGCCTGCCGGACAGATCTGTGCGCAGAAGGGGAATGCGTGGATGGGATGGGGGGGCGCCTGGCGCCAGCGCGACGCGATCGATGGATGGATGGAGTCGGTTGGGCACCGGCTCTGGCTCCTCTACCCAACAACGCCGACATTCGGGTTCGGATTCTATAGCAATGGTCAGCGCAGCGCCGCCGGTCTCGACGTGCTCTCGCGCGCTCGCTTTGACGACGATGCTGCGTATGCTGGCTGGCCCGTGCGCTATCCCGCGCCGGGACAGCAGGGTGTGCCGGCAACGCGATACCCCATCACATTGCAGTGGCCCTATTTCGATCAGAAGCCGGTCGTGACCGGAACGAGTCTGCGCGCTCTGCCGGGAACCGTGCTGGGGCATACGACAACGACCGATCTGCCGGTCAACCATAAGGGTGTTGCTATCATCCCAAACCAGGCATTCCCACCGAATGCGACGATTGAGGTGACGGTCACCGGCAGTTATAAGGGGCAACCGTTCTCGTTCACCTGGCAATTCCAGACGGGGAATTAATCAGGCGCTCTGCGTCTCGCTCTCGGCAACAAAACATATGCACACGATACGCTTCACGACCACCGCAGGGCGAGACAACAGAGAGTCGTATCGCACCTATCCCCCGCCGCGTAAACGGCGTAGTTCTTCCTCCAGCGCATGTAATCGCGCTTCGGCTTCGGCGCGCGCCCGCGCTTCGGCTTCGCGCGCTTCGGCTTCGGCGCGCGCCCGCGTTTCGGCTTCGGCACGCGCCCGCGCTTCGGCTTCGCGCGCTTCGGCTTCGGCGCGCGCCCGCGCTTCGGCTTCGGCGCGCGCCCGCGCTTCGGCTTCGCGCATTTCGGCTTCGGCGCGCGCCCGCGCTTCGGCTTTGCGCGCTTCGGCTTCGGCGCGCGCCCGCGTTTCGGCTTCGGCGCGCGCCCGCGCTTCGGCTTCGGCACGCGCCCGCGCTTCGGCTTCGCGCGCTTCGGCTTCGGCGCGCGCCCGCGTTTCGGCTTCGGCACGCGCCCGCGCTTCGGCTTCGCGCGCTTCGGCTTCGGCGCGCGCCCGCGTTTCGGCTTCGGCACGCGCCCGCGCTTCGGCTTCGCGCGCTTCGGCTTCGGCGCGCGCCCGCGCCCGATCCTCTGCCGCCTGCTGCACGACCGTTGCGTAGTTGCCAAACGCTATTCCATGCTCATCGTAGCAGACGACGTGGTCGCCTTCGATGCCTAGCCACAGGTTGGCCATCGCAAGGTACACTCTCCCGTTGGCATCCGCTGGGTGCGCCACATAGTGACCATGCTCCAACCGATAGTCGAGCAGGCGCAACCGCCGTGTTCTGCCGCGACCCATATCGTCGACGATTACATACTGCGCCACTCCTGCCCGGGCATAGTGCGCCACTTTGCGTTCCAGGTCGTTCTCGCGCGTCTCCGGCGAGGTGATCTCGATGATCAGCGCCGGACGCGCACCCTCGACCGCCACCTCGAACGTGCTCCAGTTCTGGCGTTCGCGAATGCCGGGAATGACCATCACATCCGGTCCGTGCGGGCGCAGATCGGGGATGTCCCAGGCGATGCGCACATCGCTCAGGACAATCGCCGCACCGGAGGACTCCAGGCGCGCGCGGAGCACTTCGGTGAGATACATCCGGTCGGTTTCGTGGCGATCGCTATGCACGATGAAGTCTCCCACTTCGGGGTGCAGCACGTCTTCCAGCGTGAGTGGAACCTGTTCGAGGTGACGGGGATCGTCAGGAGTGGGACGCGGCACGAAGCGCCAGCCGTAGCGGAACGGATCGTCAGCAGGCGCGTCGGCAGCAGGAGTCGGTCTGGCGGTTGTTGTCGTCATGACTTCAGTATACCAGAGAGTTCGGGCGCGCGAGCGGGTGTAAGCATGGTGTGCCTGGAGCCTGGCATGCCCTTCGGAGATACACGCGGTCGGCGTTCCGCACGACGCGCACACCCGATCCACGCGAGGTGAGCGACGCGGAGCGGGCCTTCGTCGCTCCCTCCCTGACCTGCATGACCGAAGACGCCCCGCAGCGCGCCCACGCGCTGCGCGAGATGGGATCGTCCGCACGGGGGCGCTCTGGCGCATGCGGCCCAACGATCCGCCGCCGTGGCCCACCGTCTCGCCGCCAACCCAGCGCTGGCGGCAGGCCGGGGGCGTTGCGCCGCTCGTCCATGCTCGGCGCGCGCAGTTGCGCGCCATCGAAGGGCGGGCGCCTGCGCCGCGCGCGGCGACCGTTGACGCGCGCGCCATGCCAGCGACCCCGGACAGCGGCGCGCGCGCCAGCGATGACGGGCATCACCGCCGCACGGTCAGTACGGGCCACGTGGCGGTTGATCCGCTGGTCCAGTCGCTGGCCGTGGCGGTGCGCTGAGCCGGTCGAAGCGCGGTGCGCTGAGCCGGTTGAAGCGTCGTCACGCCCGGCAACGACCAGGAACGCGCGCAGGCGGTGCGCTGACCCGGTCGAAGCGTCGGTCGAAGCGTCGCCGCGTGGTCGGAACCGCTCCACGCCGTCACGGGCGAGTCGGGCGACATAACGTTCGTCGCCCAGGGCGATCCAGGGGAACCGTCGGCGGTCGACGCCCACGCTCACAGCATCCGGCGGGAGGTCGTTCACCGGGCGGACGCCACACGCGGCGTCGTGCCGCTGCCGCGCCGCCGGGTCGTTGCGCGCGGCGTCGCCTGGATGGCGCGCGTTCGCGGACCGGCGCGCGATGATGCGCAGTTGCCGGAGACCGTGGCGGGAGGGCATGGGCTGGCTTTGGCGCGGCTCATGCTGAAGCGATGCGCTGAGCGGGTCGAAGCGCGGTTCATTCCCGGTATGGTCGAACGGACATAACAGGCGCTCGGGGGTAGGTGCGCTGCACCGGTCGTCCTCGTACAGGCGTTTGACGTTGTGCTGCGTGGGGGCGAAGTTCGCACGGGGTGGTGGTCACGGCGCCGGCTGGGACGGGACTGGCGTCATGGCTGGTGGCAGACCGCGCAGGCGCTAAGCGGCGGGTGGCTGTCCTTTCAGGGAGTGGCGGGTGGTGCGGATGTCGGCGTGGTCCATGCGTTGTTGGAGATCATCGAGCCGGTAACCGGCGTCGTTGCGCTGGTGGGCGAAGGCGGCCCGGAGGGTGTGGGCAGTGGCGCGTGTGGTGATGCCAGCGGCACGGACGGCGCCGGTGATAGCCCGTTGGCTGCCACTGACTGCGAGCGTGCGGGGGTCCACAGACAGGTCACGAGCGGGGAACACGTCGTGCCGCTCCCAGGATGTGACTGCAGCGGGATAGGTGTGGGCCAGGGCTGGAAGCATAGAGACGGGGAGCGCGGGGTGGGCCTCGGAGCGACGGCGCACCTGCGCGAGGCGGGTGTGGAGGCTGCGTCGGCGCAGGGCTGCCAAGAGGCGCAGGCCGCTGCCGTACAGGACGCAGGCTGCCAGGTAGGGGGCGCCGTCCAGGTGTGCGAGGATGCGCCCTCCCGCATCGTGCCTGAGGTGGGGCTGGGCGTCGGTGCTGTGCCGAGCGCGGCGGGCGTGTCCATGCTTGTACCGGTGGAGGTAGGACTGCTCGGTGCGGATGGAGGAGCCGCGCAGGCGGATGTCCGAGCGGCGGCGGTCGGCGCGTTTCTTTGCTGACAGGATGGCTCTCCCCTGGCAATGGTTCTTGCCATGGAATATAATGGCTTTGGACAGCACGTCGGCGGTCGAGGATGGCGCTCAGTATAGCAAAATGGAGAGTCACGCAAGATAAGACCGGGACTCGAGATAATCACAAGTTATACGGAACGCGAGCGCAGCGAAGCGTTCCGTATAACGGCGCGGCGGCGCTAACGCGCCTCCGCTGCGCGCAGCTCAACCGCCGCGCTGTTAGCCGCCGCCTTGCAGAGCGTGCTCAAAATCTTTCTGCTATTTGGTGTAAAATCAAGGTAGGTAGTGGAGCATTGAGCAGATGACGGAGTAAAGCCATGACACTTGATGAGAAAATCTACCAATATGTCCGCAAACTTCCCTATTCGTTTCAGGAAGAGTTATTCGATTTTGTGCAGTACCTGCTTACGAAGGCTGAACAGCAGGAAAAGCAAGACTGGGCTTTTCTGTCATTATCAGCGGCAATGCGAGAGATGGAAGATGAGCCTGAGTTGTATAGCATGTCAGACATAAAGGTGGCGTTTGCATGAAAAAAGCAGGGCAAATAGTTCTGTTTCAGTTTCCGCAGACCGACCTTGAAAAAGGCAAATTGCGCCCTGCTCTTTTGTTGGGAAAACTTCCAGGGGAATATGATGACTGGCTGATTTGCATGGTTTCTTCGCAGACACGCCAGTATATTGCGGGGTTTGACGAGATTGTCAAAGAAGATGATGAAGATTTTGAGCAGAGTGGGTTGAAAGTTGCGAGTGTAATTCGAGTTGGGCGTTTAGCGGTTGTTGCTGGAGAAATTCTTCTCGGCGCAATTGGCGAAATTTCTCAAGAGCGTCTATATCGTGTGAAGCGAAACTTGTCGAACTGGTTGTCTGAAAAATAAAGCGGCGGCTAACAAGCACATCCATCTGACGGCTTCGCCTCCCCTTCGCTATGCTCAAGGTTGGCTCGCCGCAGGTGATGCGCCGTTGGGTGCACACTGCGAGTTTACTGCAACTATGGAGGAAAGCCCGATGGATCAAAACGAAGTTGCCATTGCCTTTGACATAGTTCTTGAGGAAATAGAGAATGCTATTGCAGCGTTGAACCGAGAAGGATCTCAGGCTCTCCAAGTTGGTAAATACGATGTGGCCAGGGAATTGATGGAAAAAGGATCGCAGGTGACAGCATTTCGCACGAAAGTCGTTGATCTTCAAAAGGAATGGATTAACATTTTTGCCGCTCTCATGCCTTCGAAAGTTCAAAAACGAAGCATAAAGGTAGATGCAAGATTAAAACGTGGTCTTAGAACGCCAGAGGATGAGTTTCGGGCGCCTATACTGCAATGCCTTGTGGATTTGGGTGGCTCTGCCCCTATGACTGAGGTTCTCGACAGGGTAGAAAGGGTGATGAAGGACCGGCTGAATGCTTATGACCGTTTGCCCTTGCCCTCGGATTCCACCCTGATCCGTTGGCGCAATACCGCTCAGTGGGCTCGGAACGTAATGGTGAGAGAGGGTTTGCTTGCATCAGACTCTCCTCGTGGAGTATGGGAAATCACCCCTGCGGGCAGACGATGGCTTGCGGCTGCCATCGAAGCAGAAATGAAACGGCGTGCCTAACCTGCGCATCAATCTGACCCGCTGCGCTCCCTCGCTCGCGGGCGGTTAGAGCTGACGCTTGCGTCGGCGCTGGCGCGCCTCCACTGCGCGCAGCTCAACCGCCGCGCCGTTGGGCGGCAATGACCGCCGAAGGAGACAGCGATGGAGAAGATGAACGCACGTGCAATCGTGATGATAGGTACGGCTGCACGATTGTCCTGTACCAGGAGCCCCTAGCCTCCTTCGCACGAACAGCGGATGCGCGCGACCATAGCGGCTCGAGAGCCTGGTATGCCCTTCGGAGATATACGCGGTCGGCGTTCCGCACAACGCGCACACCCGATCCACGCGAGGTGAGCGACGCGGAGCGGGCCTTCGTCGCTCCCTCCCTGACCTGCATGACCGAAGACGCCCCGCAGCGCGCCCACGCGCTGCGCGAGATGGGATCGTCCGCACGGGGGCGCTCTGGCGCATGCGGCCCAACGATCCGCCGCCGTGGCCCACCGTCTCGCCGCCAACCCAGCGCTGGCGGCAGGCCGGGGGCGTTGCGCCGCTCGTCCATGCTCGGCGCGCGCAGTTGCGCGCCATCGAAGGGCGGGCGCCTGCGCCGCGCGCGGCGACCGTTGACGCGCGCGCCATGCCAGCGACCCCGGACAGCGGCGCGCGCGCCAGCGATGACGGGCATCACCGCCGCACGGTCAGTACGGGCCACGTGGCGGTTGATCCGCTGGTCCAGTCGCTGGCCGTGGCGGTGCGCTGAGCCGGTCGAAGCGCGGTGCGCTGAGCCGGTTGAAGCGTCGTCACGCCCGGCAACGACCAGGAACGCGCGCAGGCGGTGCGCTGACCCGGTCGAAGCGTCGGTCGAAGCGTCGCCGCGTGGTCGGAACCGCTCCACGCCGTCACGGGCGAGTCGGGCGACATAACGTTCGTCGCCCAGGGCGATCCAGGGGAACCGTCGGCGGTCGACGCCCACGCTCACAGCATCCGGCGGGAGGTCGTTCACCGGGCGGACGCCACACGCGGCGTCGTGCCGCTGCCGCGCCGCCGGGTCGTTGCGCGCGGCGTCGCCTGGATGGCGCGCGTTCGCGGACCGGCGCGCGATGATGCGCAGTTGCCGGAGACCGTGGCGGGAGGGCATGGGCTGGCTTTGGCGCGGCTCATGCTGAAGCGATGCGCTGAGCGGGTCGAAGCGCGGTTCATTCCCGGTATGGTCGAACGGACATAACAGGCTCTAGGATACGGATGTACACCGGTGCAACGGACTCCCACAGATCTGTTTGTGATGGAAGGGAACCGGATTCGTGTCCGTTCGTCTCGATCGGCGCCATTTCGTGTTTTCCCTGGCGCCATGCCGTTCGGACGGCTCAACCGCTTGTCAATGTATGGCTGCTTCCCGTCCAGTTGTGGGCATTGCGCATTGTGCTCAACCGGTGGTATGATCTGCGACGTTTCGTTTCTTCAAGCGGGCATGTATGCAGACTTCATCGACCTCGACCGCTCCGACGCAACGCGCTGCATTCTCGTGGAGCGGCATGGGCATCGCGCTGCTGGCGCATACCGGCTGGGGCGCCTACCCGGTGTTAGCGCGCTATCTCCAGACGGTCAGTGATATGCCGTCGATGGCATTGCTTGGTCTTGGTAATCTGATTGCACTCGCCGTCTATCTGCCATTTGTCTGGCGTCACGTCGATAAGCGCATTTTGCGCTCGACGCTCATCTGGGGGTTCGCGCTGGTCGTGGTGTTGCGCGCCATCACCAATCTTCTGGCGGCGCGCTTCACTCTGGCGATCTACATCCAGCCGATCACGCTGATGACACCGCTCTTTGTGGCGTTGTTGAGCGCCGGGTTGTTCCGTGAACCACTGCCGCCGCTGACCTGGAGCGCTATCACGCTCTCGCTGTTGGGTGCGGCGTTGATGATGAGCGATGATGTTGGCGCCCCAGGCGTGACACTTGCGCTTACGCCTTCCGATTGGATCGGCATCACGCTGGCGACGGCGTCGGCGCTGTGCCTGGCGATCTACATGATCCTGGTGCCGCGCACGGTCCAACATGCTGTGCCGGGAGAGGCAGTGCTCCTTATGCAGTTGGTGACGCTGACCATCGTGAGCACCGGCATCAGCCTGTTGATCGGCGAGGAGTGGGTGCGCTTCGCCGCACTTACACCGATGGATTGGTCGGTCTTTGCGGCGTTCGTGTTTGGCGTGCTGCTGGGGTCGAACCTGGGGCAGATCGTCTCGTTGCGGCGGTTAGGGGCGCCGCTGGTCAGCAGTGTCATGGCGTGGCGCCTGATCGCAACTCTGGCGCTGGCGGCGTTGCTCCTCGGTGAACGCCTCGATTCGTGGCGGCAGGTTCTGGGAGCGCTGATCGTGCTGACGACGATTACCGGCTACCTGTGGCGGCAGGGGAGGTGAATGCGAGGTTCGCTATCACCTTCGGCTTCTCCCTGCCGCCGTGCTCCTCTCACATCATGCCTTATGATGCGCCCCATTGCCATTCATCAGCCCCGGCAGGAAGGCGCGCATCTCGGCGCCATTCATCAACGGTTGCCGCAGATGGGACATCGGCTCACCGCGCTCCAGTCGCTCCAGGGCTTCTTCGGGACTGCGCACCGTCTCGACATTGTGCAGATCGACTCCCAGGTGTGTCAGGGTCATTGCAACCGTAGCGGAAATGCCGCTGACGACCACCTTGCAGCCAAGGAGACGCAATGCCTGAATTGTCATCATCAACGCCTGCGCCACCGATGTGTCGATGGTGGTGACGCCGGTGATGTCCAGGATCATCAGTCTGGTGCGGTTGGCGTGGACGACTTCCAGCAAATGCGACCGCAGGATGTCGGCGCGGCGCGAGTCGATATGCCCAACAATCGGCGCAAGCAGAATGCCCTCAGCCAGCGAAACGACCGGCGTTTCCAGTGCGCTGACCAGGTTCAGCAACTCGCGCTCCGAGGCGAGTTGTTGCTGCAACTGTTCATTGGTGCGAACCAGTTTCGTCTGCTGCGTTTCGAGTTCGCGGTTGGCAACGCGCAGCGAGGAGAGCATCTCGTTCAAGAGTACGCTGAAGTGCCAGATCAGCATCATCACGAACACAACCGCCGCGCTTGCTGCGCCGATTTGCAGCACATCGCGAAACCATTCCGGCAGGGTGGAGGCAATGAAGCCTTGCGGCAACAGATGCCCGACACTGACAGCGATCACGCTGCACAGTCCGCTGGCGGCGATCAGGCGCTTGAGCGGCTGGATGGTCAAATACTGCAACCCCAGAATCACGACCAGTAGTGGCGAGAGCGTCAATGTCGCAAAGAGAAATGGTTGCGCCAGGAGAATGACCAACCCGCCTGCCAGCAAACCGACGCTTGTCGCCACAATAGCGGACTGGACCTTTCCCTGACGCACGCTGCGCAACGCATAGAGCAGAATACCGCCGTTCACGATGATCGCCACGCCGCTGATACCGGTTGCGAGGTCGCGGAAGATCAACGCCAGCGCGAGAAACACAACCCCGAACAGGAATGCGACCGGCATGTAGGCGGAGAGAAACTGACGCAGGCGGGTCATCTGCGCCTGCATTGTCGACTCGGGCATAATATCGGTGGTCATTGTGCCAATCCCTCCATTTACTGTTGCGCGACTGCCATCACCATTTCCTGCGATTTGTGCGTCGGCGCGTAGCGCGTTGCCGTCAGCGACCAATCGCGATTGGCGCAGATCCAGAACTGCAATCCGGTGACATATTTTTCAAGCGCTGTATTGACCGCTGCATCGAAATATGGGACACAGGTGCGTTTCCGCACAAACGTAGCGACTTCACGCGCATGAAGGTCGAGCGCGCGGTCAATGGCTTCGGGCAATGAGCATTGATGCTCGCCCTGAATGACCAGCACCAGATTGTGCCGGTCGCCGTGCTGCATTTCCTTGGGATACGACAGCACATCATTGCACCAGCAAATGATATTGTTCGCAGCCTGCTCCAGTTGCTGCACAATGCTGTGGTGACGGGCATAGAACGGCAGTTCGATCTGCTCTGCCAGTTCTATCAGATCGAAGCATGCATAGACGGCGCCCGAAAACAGGCGCGCGGCGCAATATGTCGCCACATTCGGCGTTGCACCGCGCTGCCGGTTGACCGTTTCCCAGCGATTGGCAGTAAAGTAGAGACGCACATGCTCGCTGAATCGGCGCAGCCAGTTATCAGGAGCGCGCAGTGCCAGTCGACGACGAAGATCGGCGAGCGCATAGGTCAGCGCGCAATCATGCGCCTCCGGCGTTGCGCCGTCAAGAATTGCAAGAAATCGTTCGTGCAGCGCAATCATGCGTTGGAGATCACGCCCAATGCCAGTTTCGTCGCATTGGTCATCCATGAAGAACAGCCATGCAATCCAATCGGCGGCAATCTGCAACATCTCACGGTCCGCTCGTGGATAGGCGCGTGCAGCCAGCAAGCCATACTGGAGGCGACGACTTTTGTGGCGCAATGAGTCCGTCAACAAGCCAAACATCGCCGCCCAGGCGAGCGTTGCCTGATCGACTATATCGGCATGCGGGCTTATCGCTCCGGAAAATGGGTAGACAAGTCGTGCGCGATAGTCCTGATCCACGGGCCTCCTCCTTCATCGCATACGATCCTATCGAGGCTTCTGCGCAACCAGTACGACGTATCCCAGGTGGTCACGCTGAATGGCAGCGAGTTGCGGCCATACCTGTTCGAGCGTCGCCAGCAGATCATCCCCGTAGAGCGCTCGAATGTCGTCGCGTTTCTGGATCAATGCATCACTGACAAACTGAAGGGTTCGTTTGGTGTGAGCACTGATATCGATCACCTCATCGACGACAAATCCCGCCGCTGTGACCAGCGCCGGATAGCGCTCGATCGTTTCCAGCGAGCGAAGCATAAAACTCCCGTAGAGTAGTGCACGGTGCTCGTCAGAAAGCGGTCGCTCCTCGGTGACATCGGTCAGCGCGAACTTTCCGCCTGGGCGCAGAACCCGCCATATTTCTTGCAGCACGTGCTGACGATCTGGCATGTGCAGCAATGACTCGAACGCCCATGCGGCATCGAACGTTTCGTCGTCGAAAGGAAGCGCCATCGCGTCAGCGCGCTCAAAGCGCACACGATCCGTCACGCCGTTCTGTTCGGCGAGCATTGTGGCGCGTGCTACCTGATCGGCGCTGACGGTTATGCCGACCACAGATGCACCACTATGGCGACTCAGACGGATCGCCGGACGACCTACGCCGCATCCGACATCGATGAGCGTTTGCCCTGTGGTCAGATTGACTTTTTCGATAAGCAGATCGGTCAGCCGATCCTGTGCTTCGACATGAGAACTCATATCGTCTGGACCGGTCCAATATCCGACGTGAATGTTGTCTCCCCACAGGGTGGCATAGAATGGTCCCATCAGATCATAGTAGGCGCCGACTTCGTCAGGAGTAGGATGGACCGACTCATGGGCTGTCATTGATGTGCCTCCTTGGATGTCAGTGTATCAGCGACTGAGGAATGTGCACTGTGCAGTCTATTGTCAAAATGGTATTAAGATTGCAAACATTGCCTCCGACGCTCTTCGCGCATCGGGTATGTGTTGTTGGGAAGACGCCAAAACGCTGGAGTTTCATCGGGATATTCTGCACTCCAAAGCAGGAAATGGCAGGCAGTGGGAACCTGCTGAGGTGCGGCGCATCCTTACCCTGTCAATGAGGCGACAACCGCTGTCGAAAAGCGCGACCAGCGCGAGGTGTTCCACTGATCGAAGAGGGTGCGATTTGCCAGCATCACGCACACCAGATCAAGCGCCGGGTCCGCCCAGGCGAAAACGCCGGAGATGCCGGTGTGCCCGAAGGTGGCTGGTGAGGTAAATTCGCCGGAGAAGTGCGGGTGTTTGTTGCCGCGCAGATCGAACCCTAAACCCCAGGCGCAGTCGTCCCAGGTCATAAACCCTTCAATGCCTCCACGCAGTCCCGGTGTCTGGTTGGTGATCATGAGGCGCGCCGCAACTGGGGAGATCACCTGTCGTCCGTCAATGGCGCCACCATTCAGCACAACCTGAAAGAAGCGCGCAACGTCTCGCGCTGTGGCGAGCACGCTGCCGGCCGGATGTGTCTGTCGCCGCGCGTGAGCCGAGTTGAACCGTTCGGTCGGGCTGCCGGGATCGAGCGTTCCGCCAACGTGGACGATGCGTGGGAAAAGGTCTTCCGGCGGCGCCAGCCATGTGTCGCGCAGACCAGCCGGAGCGAAGACGCGCTCGTGCATAAATGACGCAAACGATTGCCTGCCAACTTCTTCGATGATCAGCCCCAGCAACCCATATCCGACGTTGCTGTACTCGACTTTGCTGCCGGGAGGCACAATGGGACCGGCAGCAAGATAAGTGCGCAATTCTTCGGATGTGGTGGCGTTGGGCGGCAACCGGCTGCGATCCGGGTCCTGCGGCAGACCGGAGGTATGGGTCAACAACTGGCGCACAGTGATCACGTCGCGCCCTGCGCCACGAAACTCTGTCAGAATGTCGGCGACCGGATCGTCGAGCGTGAGGCGCCCGGCTTCCACGAGAAGCATGACGGCAAAGGCGGTCATAGGCTTCCCGATTGAGGCAATATGGAACAGGCTGTTGCCGTTGATCGGTGGGGCATTGGGCGCCGGTGCAG
Source organism: Roseiflexus castenholzii DSM 13941 (assembly GCF_000017805.1). Taxonomy (GTDB): domain Bacteria; phylum Chloroflexota; class Chloroflexia; order Chloroflexales; family Roseiflexaceae; genus Roseiflexus; species Roseiflexus castenholzii. The sequence goes on from NC_009767.1 coordinate 823,955, forward strand.
CGCTCCCGCCGTAGAATTCACCCGCCAATCGCCCGCGATGAAGCAAGACTGAGGCAATCGCCGTGACGATCCGTTCATCGAGCCAGCGCTGCAAGATGTCATACGCGCGCTGTAGTCGCTTTGGATCGATAGTGAGTTTGACGTTTTTCATACCGATTGCTGAAGATCTCAAAGTTCGGATGCGGGTCCTTCATGAAACCTGCAACGTGTAATACCAATGACGATTGAAGAAGCCGCCTTCTGGTCATTCCGAGCGCAGCGACTTGTCATTCCGAGCGCAGCGACTTGTCATTCCGAGCGCAGCGAGGAATCTAAGCGGGTCGCGCACGACTCCGCGCGCTGCTCGGGGTGACCATGCCGGATGGTCACAGGTCATTGGTATAACGTTCCCATGTGCAGCGCGCGCCGTTTTGCAACGTTGCACGGCGATGTCTCTACCTCTCGCCTCTTGCCTCTCGCCTCCGACGCATCCGCCACGCCAGCGCCGCTCCCAGCGCCACCGTTTCCAGCACTGAGGTGATCGCAAATGCCGCAGGAATTGCAACCACGCCCCAAGGCTCGATCCACACCCATATCAACACGCCGCGTCCCGCGAGTTGCGCACAGTTCGTCACCAGCGGCGTTTGGGTGTCGTGCAGTGCGATCAGTCCGCGCGTCAGCACTTCCGTTGCCACATACATCGGCAACCCCGCGATATACACCCCAAGCAGCAGCGTCGTCAGATCGCTGGCAGCGGCATCAAAACGACCACGTTCGAACAGCAGGCGAACGAGCGCGCGACCGATGAGCGCCAGCGTGAGCGCAGCCGCAACTGCCAGGGTCATGCTGCCTGCTAGCGCCGCAAGGAGGGTGCGACGCAGGCGCTTCCGGTCGTTGCGCGCGGCATAGGCGGCAATACGCGGAAATGCCGCTTGCGCCAGCGCAACGCCGATCAACCGGAGCGGCACACCCATCAGCAAACCGGCGTTGAAGAGCGCTGGCAGCGCCCCCGCTTCCCGCGCCAGCGAGGCGAATGCCGTATCGACGATGCCGCCTGCATAGTTCACCCCGGATGATAAGCCGTTTGGCGCCAGCAACCGGAACAGTTGGCGCAGTCGTGCATCGCGCAGATCCCACGCCGGACGCACACGAAAACGGTTGGCGCGCAGTCCGGGGCATAGAATGATCAGTTGCAGGATCGCATCGCCAACGACGCCGAACGCAGGACCGTAGATGCCGACGCCGGGAATGAAACGCGCCGCCAGGATTCCGCCGATCATCGTGACGTTGTGCGTTACTATCGAGATTGCCGTTAATAAAAACTGGTTCCGCGCGTTCAGCACGGCAATCGCCACGCTTGCCAGCACGACCAGCGCCAGTTGCGCGAGCATAATGCGGGTCAGCGCGATGGTCAGCGCGGCGGTTTCGGCATCGAAGCCGGGGGCAAGCACAAAGCGCACAAAGAAAGGTGCGAAAATCATGCAGACCAGTACGACCAGCGAGACCGCGACGGTCAGGGTGGTGGCCGTCAGGTTCACCAGTCGCTGTTCGGCGACATCGCCCGATTCGTAGCGCGCGCCGAGTAGCGCCGGTATCATCGCATTCGACAGTGCGCCGCCGCCGATCAGGCTTGCGATGGTGTCGGGCAATCGGAAGGCGGCATAGTAGGCGCTGGCTTCCATCCCTGCGCCAAACCCGGCATTGAACAGCGCCTGGCGCACAATGCCCAATCCGGCTGAGATGACGTATGCGGTAGTGAACAGGAGTGTTCCTTCCGCAATGCTGAATTCACGCCGGATCATGGACCCACGACATCTCGCAGTGCGCGAATGTTCCCCCAGGGCGCCGTCGTCGGCATCACACAGCCGGTCGAAAGGCACATGCGCCGTCCGCCCATCGCTGCGATTGCCTGGCGCGCCAGCGACTGCACTGCCGTGGGTGAACCTTCGACAATATCGCGTTGGCTTAAACCTCCAACAACCATGCCTGGAAAGCGGCGCGCGCCTTCAGCGAGGTCGGGTCCGGTGTCGCGGTCGTGCCAGTTGAGCGCCTGCGCGGGATATTCCGCTGCAATGTCGAAGTAGGAGTGCATACCATGCAGGTGGAGCAGAATGAAAGGCGGTTTTCCATGTGCTGCGCTGGCTGCATGCGCCGCTTCGAGAATGCGCATGTCAAGCGGACGGCAGACCTCGCGGTATTCGGCTTCGCTGATGACATCCGCTGTACATCGTTGCATTGCGTAGAAAATGCCGTCGGCGCCGGTTTCGAGTACGGCTTCGACGAAGCGTATCGTTGTTTCTGTGATTGCTTCGAGCGCGTCCAGCAGATCGGAGCGATGACGCCGGAGATGTACAATGTCCATCCCTCCGCCGATCAGATTCTTTGCCTGACTGATCGGGCTGAAGACTGTCGCCAGCAGGGGAACGTCGGGATCGATCAATGCGCGCGCACGACGGACGGCTACCAGATGCGCGCCAAGTGCGCCAGCGCGCGGGTCGAGCGGCGTAATGCGCCGCCAGTCGGCAGGGACGCTGACCGGGCGCGCGACGTAGTCGCTGGTTCCTTCGGAGTGCCCACGGTACACGACGCGGCATCCCCAATTCTCGACACAAAAACTGCTCGATGGTGTGAACTTGACGAAATCCCAGTCGTACTGCGACTGAAACGCAGCCACGGATAACGCCAGTTGTTCGGGGTCCTGATCATCTACCGGAAAATGGCGCCAGAGCGCAACAGGTGGGCGATCAACCGGTTCGCCTCGGATCGCCGCAGCGAGTCGTTCACGTCGGGTCATCGACATGGCGTACCTCTCTCGGTCTGGTCGAATGTTCTGCAATAGTACCACGTTTCGCCCGAAGTCCAAGTCGCTCGCGCTTGTGCGGCGGGGACGGGTGCGCTGCCGGGACGGGCGCGGGCGGGGACGCCCGCGCTCCCAGGTGCTCGCGCGCTCAGGTGGTGTCGGGCGGGGACGGGTGCGGGCGGGGACGGGTGCGGCGGGGACGGGTGCAGGCGGGGACGGGTGCGGGCGGGGACGGGTGTGCTCCCAGGTGCTCGCGCGCTCAGGTGGTGTCGGGCGGGGACGGGTACGGCGGGGACGCTCGCGCTCCCAGGTGTTCGCACGCTCAGGTGGTGTCGGGCGGGGACGCTCGCGCTCCCAGGTGTTCGCACGCTCAGGTGGTGTCGGGCGGGGACGGGTGCGGGCGGGGACGGGTGCAGGCGGGGACGGGTGCGGGCGGGGACGGGTGTGCTCCTAGGTGCTCGCGCGCTCAGGTGGTGTCGGGCGGGGACGGGTGCGGCGGGGACGCCCGCGCTCCCAGGTGCTCGCGCGCTCAGGTGGTGTCGGGCGGGGACGGGTGCGGCGGGGACGGGTGCGGGCGGGGACGGGTGCGGCGGGGACGGGTGCGGGACCATCGGAGGCGATGTCGATTGCCGACAACCGCTGCTCACCGTATAACTCCAGTCATTGACGCCTGCCTCACGGCGGACTACAATATCCGCTATTCTATCGAGGAGAATGTCTATGGGACTCTATCCGCCTGACGATCCATTTCTCATCAACGTGTCGCTGTTCGGCATTCCCGTCGTGGTGCGCTGGTATGGCGTCATTATCGTCAGCGGCGCAATGCTGGCAGGATGGATTGCAGCCAGGCGCGCGCAACAGCGCGGTTACGACCCGGAGCATATCTGGAACCTGTTGCTGGTCGGCATGATATTCGGCATTATCGGTGCGCGCGCCTATTATGTGCTGTTCGAATGGCCTCGTTTTGCCGGCGCGTCGTGGCTGGAGATTATCAACCCGGCGACGGGCGGGCTGGCAATTCATGGCGCGCTGATCGGGGCGCTGACCGCTGCTACGCTCTACACACGCTGGCATCATTTGCCGCTGCGGACCTTCCTCGACATCGCTATGCCGCCGTTCCTCCTGGCGCAGGCAATCGGGCGCTGGGGCAATTTTATGAACCAGGAGGCGTATGGCAGCCCGACCAGCCTTGGGTTCGGGGTATTGATCGATGAGGAGCACCGCATCGGTCCGTACCGCGATATGCAGCAGTTTCCACCCGATACATTGTTTCATGCCACATTTCTGTACGAGTCGGTATGGAACCTTATTGGGTTTGGCATTCTGATCTGGCTTGAGCGACGACTGCGCGATCGGTTGCGTCCGCTCGATATGGCGTTGCTCTATGCCGTCTGGTACGGGTTGGGACGTTTTTGGATCGAGGGTTTCCGCACCGACAGCCTCTGCCTGAGTGGAATCGGCGGCGCATGCGAGGGATCGTTGCGCGTCGCGCAGGTCGTCAGTCTGCTGCTGGTTGCTGGAGGGTTCATTGGGTTGCTGATCAACCATTGCTATGTCGCCCGCCACACTGCGCAGCCACGGGGGTGTGAGTGAGGCATGAGGCGTGAGGCGAGAGGTGTGAGGCGTGAAGCGGGAGGCGGGAGACGGGAGACGGGAGGCGTGAAAGGTTAGGAAGGCTAACCCTTAGTCCCTAACCCCTAACCCCCACCCCCTCGCACAATACTGATGAACAACACGGCTCCCGCGCTCAACAGCGCAACCAGGGCGATGGACGCAGGAAGGATCACCGGCAACCCGTCCCACCCGGCGATGGCGGCCGCAATCGTCAACCCTGCCAGACCCAGCGTGGCTGCCAGGACGATCAGAGCGAGCGCGATGCGCGTGCCTGCCTGTGATAGCGCCGTTGCAGTTCGCCGCACTTCGAGGTCGCAGGTCTGGATGCGCAGTTCCCCGTCGTTCAGGCGCTGGAGTAGGGCGCTGATCCGGCCCGGCAGCGCGCCGACGATGCCGCGCATCTCGTCCAGTTCGCTGAGGACGCGCCGCATCTGCGCGTCGGGGCGGTTCAGTTCCGCCAGAGCGCGCATGGCGACGATTCAGGGTAATCGCCCGCCCGAAATCCGCTTTGAGCCGTTTATCCCAACACCTCGTGCAGCAGGCGACGGCACAAAGTCGGGCTGATCCAGATGTCTGTTCTTTCCTCGATCTGACCGAAGTAGAAGCGCAGTTGATCGGCAGTGATGAGACCCACACGGTAGGCGTGGACGAGTACGCCTAACGTTCCCCGCACTTTCACTCCGTGCTGGCGAGCCGCTTCACGACCGCGTTCCTCGTCAATTAAGAGCAAGCCGTCCACAGCAAGCGCCAGGGCGATGCTCTCTTGCTCACCTTGATCGAGATGCGAAGAGGCTATGTCATCTGGTATATGCCTGATCTCGATCGGCTCCCAACGCTCCTGGCTCAAGAATCGCTGAAGCGTATGAGCGTCCTCGAAACCCCGTCGTATTCCTTCAATGACGGCTTCTTCGTGGACCGATTGAGGCAGCAGCACTTCACCATAAAGCTGCTTAAGGAGATGAAGCAGATTGAGTTTGGCGAGAGTTATCAAGGGTCCGGTATCGGAAACGACCGGTTCGGACATCAGGACAGTTCCTCTTGCACGGTTTCTTCGGAGAAATCCGGTTCAATGCCACGCATTCGTGCTTCGCGAATAAGGTCTCGCTTAGAGAGTCCGACTTGCTCAGCGATGTAGCCTAGAGACCCGACACCATCGCGGTAGAGAGCCAGGGCGCGCTCTACTTTGTACTGATACAACCCTAACCGAAAGATTTGCTGCAACGTCATCGGTTCCTCTGGCACACCTTCCAACCAGTGGCGAGGAATTTGCATTGTGATGGTCTTCTCCATCGGCATTTCCTCCTTTTCCGCAGTCATTATACACCCTCACCTCCGTTAGGTGAGAACAACCTGTAGATCAGTCGTCTCATACGAACGTGCGGTCAGTCAGACGAGATGTTCGAGCGCCCGGTTCGCAAGGCGTAACAATCAACGCACACCAGCAGTCCGTGTCGTGGACGCATGACTGCGCAGTGGCGTCAGCGGCCCCGGCGGGGCTTTCCTCAGCGAGGGCGTTCGCCCGCAGCGCCCCGGCTTCCCGCTGCGCGCCCCGGCAATCATGACGTCACCGCACCAAGCAACCACGAAGGTCACCAAGGGACACGAAGGACATGCACTTCATTTTTATTCCCCTTCGTGCGCTTCGGGTCCTTGGTGGTTGAGCCGGTGTGCCGTGGACTCAATCGTGGTTATTGCATCCGTATGCCGCCAGCCACTCGTCCGCCCGGCGGCGGAAGCTGCGGGCTACGGCTGCCAGGCCCGCCGGCGCGGGCTGCACCGGGCGATGCCGGATTCTGTGCTCAAAAACCATGATTGTCCGCATGACTGCGTATTCGTATGAGAACCGAGAACCTGATCTCTAACCCCTAACCTCCACCCCCTCGCACAATACTGATGAACAGCACGGCTCCCGCGCTCAAGAGCGCGATCAGTGCGATGGCTGCGGGAATGATCACTGGCAGCCCGTCCCACCTGGCGATGGCTGCCGCAATCGTCAGCCCGGCCAGCCCCAGCGTCGCCGCCAGGACGATCAGACCGAGCGCAATGCGCGTTCCTGCCTGCGAGATCGCCGCTGCTGTTCGTCGCGCTTCGAGATCGCGGGTCTGAATGCGTAGTTCACCATCGTTCAATCGCTGGAGCAGGACGCTCGTCTGTCCCGGCAGCACGCCAACGATACCGCGCAGTTCGTTCAGTTCACGGATCAAACGCCGCATTTGCGCTTCGGGACTGTTCAGTTCCGCCAACGCGCGCATTGCATAGGGTCGCGCGATGCCGAAAACATCGAGGTGTGGATCGATCTGAACGCCAATGCCTTCCATCATAATGATTGACTTCAGCAATAGCGCCAGCGGCGCAGGCAGGCGCAGGCGATGACGCTGCAAGAGCGCCAGCAGTTCTTCGCCCATCTCACGCGCCGATAGTTCTTCCAGTGATCGGTCGACGACGTGATCGACGAAGCGGCGCATATCACGTCGTAGCGCCGGCGAGAGTTCACGCTGTGTCAACATGCCTAACTGCTGCAACACGCGCAACGCACCGTCGGAGTCGCGCTCCAGCAGCGCGACCAGGAGCAGCAACAGATTGCCGGTCGTTTCACGATCAAGGGCGATCGCCTGACCGAAATCAACTGCGCCGATGACCTCGCCCGGCAGCGCGAACAGATTGCCAGGATGAGGATCGCCCTGAAAGAAGCCATCGACAAAGATTTCTTGCAGGATAAGTTCCAGGCTGTGACGTGCCAGACGCTTGCGGTCCATACCTGCGGCGTCCATGCCCGCAATGTCGCTGATTTTGATGCCGAAGAGACGCTCAGTGGTCAGAACGCGGGCGCTGGTATGGCGCCAGAACACGCGCGGAATGCAAACATGTGGATTACCGGCGAAGTTGGCGCGGAACCGATCCGCGTTCCGTCCTTCACGACGGTAATCGAGTTCGGCGCGCAACGTCATGCCAAACTCCCATGCCAGTTCCACCAGATCGTATTGCTCGCCGAAGGACGTATTCTGCTGCGCCAGCGCCGCCAGTTCCGACAGGATCGCCAGGTCGATCGCCACGAGTTGCTGGATGTCGGGACGTTGCACCTTGACGACCACCGGTGTGCCGTCGGGCAGTTCGGCGCCATGCACCTGACCGAGCGACGCAGCCGCCAGTGGCTCCCGCTCGAAGCAGCGAAAGAGCGTATCGATCGATTGATTCAGTTCCACCTCGATGGTCGCAATGGCAACATCAGCAGGAAATGGGGGGACGGTGTCTTGCAGTTTGTTCAGTTCTTCGATCCAGGCAGGCGGCAGCAGATCGGGGCGGGTGCTCAGCGTCTGTCCCAGTTTGACGAATGTCGGACCAAGTGCGGTTAGTGCCAGACGCAGGCGCTCTGGTCCGCTGATCGGGTCGGGCGCCGGTTGTCGAACAATGCGGCGCGGCAGCGACAGGAGTGCGGTCAGACCCAACTGGTCCAGCAGGTAGCCAAAGCCGTACTGCCAGAAGACATGAGCAATCTGGCGGTAACGACCGAGATAGCGTGCCTGACGAACGAGTGGCCACATATGAAAACCAAAAGAACCAAGAACCAAGAACAACTGCGCGTCTCATCCGCGCATATCCGTGCCGATCCGTGTACTGAATAGAATAGGACGCGGATGGTACGGATGGCCACGGGTGATTAAGTTGTTAATCCGTGTCGATCCGTCGTATCCGTGCCAATCCGTGTGCTGGATGGAATAGGACGCGGATGGACGCGGATGGTACGGATGGCTACGGGTGATTAAGTTGTTAATCCGTGTCGATCCGTCGTATCCGTGCCAATCCGTGTGCTGGATGGAATAGGACACGGATGGTACGGATGGCCACGGGTGATTAAGTTGTTAATCCGTGTCGATCCGTCGTATCCGTGCCGATCCGTGTACTGAATAGAATAGGACGCGGATGGTACGGATGGCCACGGGTGATTAAGTTGTTAATCCGTGTCGATCCGTCGTATCCGTGCCGATCCGTGTGCTGGATGGAATAGGATGCGGATGGACGCGGATGGCCACGGGTGATTAAGTTGTTAATCCGTGTCGATCCGTCGTATCCGTGCCAATCCGTGTGCTGGATGGAATAGGACACGGATGGACGCGGATGGTACGGATGGCCACGGGTGATTAAGTTGTTAATCCGTGTCGATCCGTCGTATCCGTGGCGATCCGTGTGCCCCAACTCGTGTCGATCCGTCGTATCCGTGGCGATCCGTGTGCCCCAACTCGTGTCGATCCGTCGTATCCGTGGCAATCCGTGTGCCCCAACTCGTGCCGATCCGACGACGAGTCTCCATATTCGCGTGCTCAACCAATGTCGAACAACCATCGTACCTGCTTTTCTCCAATCGCCGCAGCGACATGCTGCGCCAGATGGTCGAATGGATCGGTTGACGGGTTCAATTCTTCCCCTGGATGCCAGCCAAGGTGCTGCAACCACCCGCGTCGAAAGGCGTCGTTGGCGAAGATGCCATGCAGGTAACATCCCCATACGCGCCCGTCTTTGCTGATATGCCCGTCATGTTCTTCCACAGCGTCGGCGCCGCGTTGCGTAACGGTTATGAGCGGACGATCCGCGTCAATACTGCGCGTTCGACCCATATGGATTTCGTACCCGTGCAGACGCGCCCCCACAGCCCACGGCGCGCGCGAGACGGCATCCGCCTGAACGGTGAGTTTCGCGGCGCTAAAGATCGTCTCGACCGGCAACAAACCCAGACCCGGTTCGTCTCCTCCCTGTCCTTCGACGCCGAGCGGGTCGCTGATCCGTTCGCCGAGCAACTGATAGCCGCCACAGATGCCCACGATTGAGCCGGGGAACTGGTGCAGCGCCACATCGAAACCCCGCTCGCGCAACCAGCGCCGCGCCGCCAGGGTGTGCTTTGTGCCGGGAAGAATGACCGCAACCGCGTCGCTCAGATCGTCGGGGTGGGTGATGTAACGCAACGTGACGCCTGGCTCACGCGCCAGTGGATCGAAATCGTCGAAATTAGCAATCGCTGGCAGATGAATGACCGCAATGGTCAGACCATCACGCGCCAACCGGTTACCGCGCTCCAGCGCAACCGCGTCTTCCTCCGGTAGATGTAAATCTTCGAACCACGGAATGACCCCCAGTACCGGAAGACCACTGCGCTGCTCCAGGATTCGCACTCCATCCTCGAAGAGCGCCGGGTCGCCACGGAAACGATTGACAAGCAGCCCCTGCACCAGCTCACGCTCCTCCGGTTCAAGCAGCATCAGGGTGCCGAGCAACTGAGCAAAAATGCCGCCAGTGTCGATATCGCCGACGAGCACGCAGCGCGCCCCAACATACCTGGCAACTCGCATATTGACGATGTCGCCTGCCTTAAGGTTCAGTTCAACCGGGCTTCCCGCTCCCTCGGCGATCACCAGATCGCAGCGCGCGCGCAGTGCGTCGAGGTTGCGGGTGACGATTTCCCAGAGCATCTCTTTGCGTCGCCAAAAATCGAGTGCATCCAGGGTGCGCCACGGGCGCCCTTCGACCACGATCTGGCTGCGCCGCTGCCCTTCCGGTTTGATCAGGATCGGGTTCATTTCGACGGTTGGCTCGATCTGTGCCGCAGCCGCCTGTACAGCGACGCTGCGCGCGATCTCGCGACCATCAGCGGTGACCGCGGCATTGTTGCTCATATTTTGCGCCTTAAACGGCGCGACGCGCAAACCGCGCTGCCTTGCCAGGCGGCAGAGCGCTGTCACCAGGACGCTCTTGCCAACCGATGAAGCCGTGCCAAGCACCATGATCACCGGCGCTGTCATACGATCTCCTTCCAGGCAGCGATCAGTCGCGCGTTCTCCTCCGGTCGGCGCGGCGCGACCCGCACCCATTCCGGCAGCCCAAATGAAGCGCAATCGCGCACAATACAGCCGAGGTGAAGCAGGCGCGTCCGTACTGTGGCGCCATTCCCGCACCGCACGAGCATAAACGGCAGCGCCGCGCGCCAGACGTACAACCCCAACCGATGCAACCCGGCAACAAGGTCATCGCTGGCGCTCCATAGACGTGGCAGTGTGGCGGGAAGGAAGACGGCGTCGGTAAGCGCAGCCAGACCAGCCGCCTGCGCTGCGCTGTTGACGCTCCACGCTGGCTGAAAACGCCCAATGTGCGTAGCGACCTCCGGGTGTGCAATCAGGTAGCCGAAACGCAAGCCCGCCAGCGCGTAACTCTTGGTCAGCGAATAGAGTCGGATCAGGTTGGGAGCAGCAGTTCCATCCAGCGGGTCGCGTCCATCGTGCAGATCACGCTGAAAGGCATAGTATGCCCGGTCAGCCACCAGAAAACCATCGCACGCGGATGCCAGGTCGCCGATAATGGAGGGAGGCAGCGACGTGCCGGTGGGGTTATTCGGCGCACACAGCCAGATCAACCGCGGACGGATGTGCTGTACCGCCTCGATCAGCGCCTGTTCATCGAAACGGAACCCATCACTCGCCGGCGCGCGCACCTCGACCACCTGCATCCGCGCTAACCGACTGGCATGCTCGTACTCGCCGTAGGTGGGAGCGAGGATCAGCGCTGTCGCGCCTGGCTCGCCAAGCGCCTGTGCAATCAGGTAGATTAACTCATTTGTGCCATTACCGGCAAGCACCTGATCCAGCGCGCATCCGTGTCGTTCCGCCAGAATCGTCCGCACGCGCAGACAATGCCGGTCGGGGTAGGGCGTCGGATCGAGCGTCGCAAGCGCCGTATGCACCGCTGGCGGCGGACCGAACGGGTTCAGGTTGCTGCTGAAGTCGATCACTCGATCCGGCGCGATGCCAAGCGCTGCAAGCTCAGCACTGTCGAGCGCGCCGTGCACTACCCGGTCGAGCGTGTCCATGCTGCCTCCAATGCATGCAGTTCGACCGGAATACCGCACACGACCAGATAGACCTCGTCGGCTGCGGCGGCGATCCGTTGGTTCGCCCGTCCCAACAGATCGCGGTACTGCCGTCCAAGCGGATATTCCGGCACAATTCCCATGCCGACTTCGTTCGTCACGACGATCAGGTTCAACTGCCGCGCGCCTGCGGTTTCCAGGATTGTCGTCACTTCCCGGTCGATGACCGGCACGGGGTTGTCCTCATGCGCCAGAAGCAGGTTGCTGACCAGGAGCGAGAGGCAGTCGAGCAGCACGACCGAACCAGGCGTGAGCGATGCCAGCGCCGCAGCCGCGTTGTGAGGCGCTTCGATGGTCCTCCAGGCAACCGGACGGCGACGGCGGTGATGGGTGATCCGTTCGCGCATTTCGTCATCGCCCGCCCAGGCAGTCGCCAGGTAGACAACGTGGTCGCTCAGGCGTGCAGCGTACTGCTCCGCGCGCACACTCTTGCCGCTGCGCGCGCCGCCGGTGAAGAGCACAATGCGGCTCATAGCCGGGCTCCCTTCTGCCAGGCTGCCGCCGCAGCGACGAAACGTTGCGCCGCCTGTGGACACGCCAGGAAGTGAATGTGGATGTACGACGCAAGGGTGTTGTTGAGCACTGCTCCTTCGGAAAACGCTGCCGGACGCATAGCGTCGGGCAGGCAGGTGTAGAGCCGGGGCAGGCGCTCCGGTCGATCGTTCCAGGCGGAGTAGTGAAACTCATGCCCGCGCAGGGTTTCGCCCTTCTGCCAGAGCCAGGTGTCGCTCTCGGCGCGCACCGTTCGATAGCCGAGCGTCAAACGTGGCGTCATCACCGAGCGTCCGCCGAGTGCGCCGACCATCGGGAAGGCGCGCCCTTCGGCATCAATGATGGCGTCGGTCAAATACATCAACCCGCCACATTCGGCGTACACCGGCATTCCGGCGTCAACCGCTTTGCGAATGGCGCGCAGCAGAACGCGGTTGGCGCTGAGCGCTTCGGCATAGAGTTCGGGGAAACCGCCGCACAGATAGAGCGCCGCTGTTCCTTCGGGAAGCGTTGTGTCGCGCAGCGGGCTAAAGAAGGCGATCCGTGCGCCGGACGCGCGCAGCAGATCGAGATTCTCTTCGTAGAGAAAACTGAACGCCTCATCGCGCGCAACGGCGATTACCGGCTCACTGTCGCGCTCATTGCGCGCGAAGAGCGGCAGTGTGACGGCGCGATCATCGAGCGACGGCGCGGTGCGCGCCAGCGCAACGACCCGTTCCAGGTCAACGGTTGCTTCGATACGCGCGCGCACCTCGCGCAGCCACGCCTGCCAGCGTCCCGGCTCTGCCACCGGAATCAGTCCCAGATGACGCTCCGGCAATGTGAGCGTCTCGTCGCGCTGAAGAAAGCCGAGCACCGGTATGCCGACGCTTCCCTCGATAGCGTCCTGCACCATCCGTGCATGGCGCGAACTCCCAACCCGGTTGAGGATCACGCCCACAATCGTCGTCTGCGTGTCGAAATCGCGCAACCCGGCGACGATCGCGGCTGCGGTGCGCGCCATTGCCCGCGCATCGAGCACCATCACAACCGGTGTGGCGGTCAGGCGCGCGATATGCGCACTGCTGCCGGTGTCATCATCGCCGGAGTACCCGTCGAACAGCCCCATCACCCCTTCGATGATCGCTATGTCGGCGTCGGCGCTGCGCCGCGCCAGGACCCCGGCGATTTGATCCGGCGGCGTTAACCAGGCGTCGAGGTTGAAACAGGCGCGTCCGGCGGCAAGCGCATGGTACCCCGGATCGATGTAGTCCGGTCCGCATTTGAACGGCGCAACAATCAAACCGCGCGCCGTCAGCGCAGCGATCAATCCGGCGGTGATCGTCGTTTTGCCGCTGCCGCTCATCGGCGCGGCAAACAACAGACGCGGCAGAGCGGACATTATTCGTCCTCCCAGAACATATGGTGCGCTGGCGCACTCGCCGGGTCGAACCAGGCAAGGGTATCGGTCAGCGCCGCGACGGCGCCGACAACCAGGACGGCAGGGGGCGGCAAGTCGGCGCGCAGCTGCGCATCAAAAAGAGTTGCCAACGTTGCGCGAAGCACGCGCTGCTGCGCCGTCGTTCCGCGGCTGATCAACGCCGCCGGGGTGTGCGGGTCGCGCCCGGCGGCGATGAGGTTTGCGCAGACCACGTCGAGGCGGGTGAGCGCCATCAACACCACGAGCGTTGGCATGGCTGCAAGTGCATGCCAGTCGATGCCGCTGGCGGTTTCCGACGCTTCGTGCGCAGTGACCACCGCGAATGCCGATGCCACACGGCGCCTGGTCAGTGGTATGCCCGCGTATGCAGGCACGCCAATTGCCGAAGAAACACCCGGCACAACTTCATACGGCAGACCGGCAGCGACGAGCGCCTCCGCTTCTTCGGCGACATGCCCAAAGACGGACGGATCGCCCCCCTTCAACCGCACGACCTGCAACCCATCGCGCACCAGGCGCACCAGCAATTCATTGATCCCTTCCTGACGAAGCGCGTGATGCCCCGGACGCTTGCCGACGAAGATGCGCTCGGCGCGCGGCGGCGCTTCCTCAAGGAGTTCAGGCGCAATCAGGCGATCATAGAGCACCGCATCAGCCTGACGAAGCACGGTCAGTCCGCGAACCGTGATCAGGTCGGCGCGACCAGGACCGGCGCCGACCAGGTATGCTTTGCCGGTCATAGCATGTCTTTCTTTTGTGTCACAGCGCACCCCCATGGGCGTCCTGGACGGTTGCGGTGGGCGCCCCTATAGGGGCATCCCTACCGGTGACCTTCGATGTTCAGCGATTGTCCCAGCCACTGCGCAATCGCATCGCGCAGGGCGGCGGCGCGCGCGGGGGCTGCGCCGCCGCTACTCACAGCAATCGTTACACCGCCGGATCGATAGACGGCGGGTACGTGAAAGCATCCCTCCTCCGGTGCATCCGCGACGTTGCAGAGGATTCCTGCGACCGCAGCGTCGCGCGCAATCCGGGAGTTGACGCTGCGATCACTGGTGGCAGCGAATGCCAGCAATGCCCCCGCGAGATCGCCTTGCGTATATGCGCGCTGATCCCAGGTGATCCGTCCCGCTTCTGCCCACGCTGCCAGTTGCGGCGTAGCGGTCGGGCTGACCAGGCGCACCGATGCGCCCACCTCCAGCAACCCACGCACCTTGCGCTCACCGACTGCGCCGCCGCCGATCACAATAGCGGACAGCCTGCTGGTGTCGGTCAGCACAATGGGATATTCGCGCGGGGTCTGATTCGATGCCGGGAATGCTTCGGAACGGTTCGCTTCCGACTGCGCTCTGGCAGTGTAGCCACGTGGCGTCGCCATTCTTTCACCCAGCATATAACTCTGACTGTTCCCCACCAGCACCACAGTGAACATATCGGCGTCCAACGGGTCTGCCGCTGCAAGCGTCGTCAGGATCACATGCTCATCGTCGCGCGAAACGTTACGCCCAAATGCGACCGGTGTCGTCGGCGGACGGTGGGTGCGCAGGATGCGCAGCGCGGCGTCGAGTTGCCAGTCACGCCCGCGCGACCGCGGATTGTACAACGCAACGACAAAATCCGCCTGCGCTGCGGCTCGCAACCGACGTTCGATCACCTCCCACGGCGTCAGCAGGTCGCTCAGGCTGATGACACAGAAATCGTGGCTGACCGGCGCGCCGAGACGCGCCGCGAGCGCCTGGAAGGCGCTGATGCCCGGAATGACTTCGACTACCGGATCATCTCCCGTCCAACCGTCGTCGCGCAGCGCCTCGAATACCGGCGCAGCCATAGCGTAGATGCCAATGTCGCCGCTGCTGATCAGCGCCACCCGCCGACCGGCGCGCGCCAGTTCGATGGCGTGCCGTGCCCGCCCGGCTTCGTCCCCCATTGCCGGGGTGACCAGCACCTCCTGATGGGGTTGCAGCAGCGGAAGCGCCAGGTCGATATAGACCCGATAGCCTGCCACGATCTCGGCGCGGCGCAGCGCTTCGCGCGCGGCAAAGGTGAGGTGCTGCGGATCACCGGGACCGATGCTGACCAGCGTAAGGACACCCGACGGTTGATCATGTTTGGGGATGGTCGGGCGCGAAGGGACCACGGATTTGCGCGGATGCGACGGATGTTCACGGTTTGGTGCGGGATGGGAAACAATCGATCCGTGGGAATTGGTCCCGATCCGTGTGGAGCCGTGCGCCCCCATATGCCTTGTCCCCCGGAGCGTGCCATGTTCTGCCAGGGTAGTGGCAATGGTGCAGCGCGGGAATGCGCGCTTGGGCACGAGCAGCGGGCCGCCGCTGACGATCACGGCACATGGCTCGGCGACGCCGGGCAGGTCGAAATGCACGGTTGCGGCGCTGCGGCTGAACTTCGTGGCATCAAGCGCAGCGAGTTCGGCGGTCGAAACCACATGCAGAGGGATGGCAAGCCTGTTGGCAAGGGCGATCAGTCCCGGCTCATCCGCCTTGATCTCAGCCGTAGCGAGCGCTCCCACGCACCGTTCATCGAGACCGGCATCGGCGAGGGTTGTGCGCAACGCATCGTACAACTCATCGACCGAAACACCGCGCCGACACCCAATGCCGACAACCAGGACCGGCGGCAGGTAACGCACGCTCTTCGCCCGCAGTTTCTTCCAGAGGTCATTGATCTGATGATGTGTGACCAGGAGCGCCGCGGCATACCGGGCATCCATCAGATCGGCAGCGGTGTTGACGAACTCAATGTTTGGGCATAGCGCCAGATGGTTTTCCATCCACCTGCGAGCATCAGGCAGATCGGGTTCAACCCAACATCCGATCAGGTCTCCATTGACCAGGCACGCCATCGTATGCGTGAGTGCCGAGTCGCCGGCGATCCGCCAACCCTTGTTGCGCCCGATCATGTCGAGCGCAGGAAACCCCTGCGTATCGCTGGCAGTGGTGATCGCCGCCTGACCGCCGGTGAGCGCGGCGATCCGGCGCGCCAGGTCGTTGGCGCCTGCCTGATGTCCGCCGATCAGCGGGATGACGAACCTGCCGGCTTCATCGAGGCAGACGACCGCCGGATCGGTGGTTTTATGGCTTATGAGCGGCACAATCGTGCGCACGGCAATACCACTCGCCATGATCAACGCCAGCGCGCGACTGCGTCCCCACCAGTAGCGCACTTCATCAGACAATGATGCCGTATACGGTGTTGCGATGATTGCTTCGCCGGCGAATTTTGCCGGCACGCGCGCGACGGCGTTCAATTCCGGCGCCAGACGTTCCGCC
Organism: Roseiflexus castenholzii DSM 13941; assembly: GCF_000017805.1. Lineage (GTDB taxonomy): Bacteria > Chloroflexota > Chloroflexia > Chloroflexales > Roseiflexaceae > Roseiflexus > Roseiflexus castenholzii. The sequence continues at coordinate 840,463 of NC_009767.1, forward strand.
AGGCGCGCACCGGCGCGGGTGACGGCAATGATCGTGATACTCACGCCTGCTCTCCGCTCTGCTTTCCATGACGAAAACGATGCGTATAGGTGCGATCATACAGCCGACTCGTCGCCCTATCGGTCTGTTTCAGCGCCGGATCGAGCGCCGGGCTGACCAGAATCAGCGCCTGGCGTGTGAAGCCGGCTGCTTTGACCTTCGCCACAATATCGCCCAGCGTCCCGTGGATGATTGTCTCATCGGGCCAACTCACACGATATAGCACAGCAACCGGTGTGTTGTGGGTGTACGCGCCACCTGCAAGCAGATCGTCCACCACACGCTGGATGCGGGTAACGCTCAGATAGATCGCCAGCGATGCGCCGTGCGCCGCCAGGCGATGCAGTTCCTCGCCGGGAGGCATCGGTGTGCGCCCGGAAGCGCGGGTAAAAATGACCGTCTGCACCACTTCGGGAACGGTCAACTCGATGCCGAGACGGGCAGCCGCCGCAAATGCCGCTGTCACACCGGGGACGATCTCATAGGGGATGTCAAGCGCATCGAGCGCCGCCATTTGTTCGTGAACAGCGCCATAGAGCGATGGATCGCCGCTGTGGAGCCGGGCGACGACCTGCCCGGCGCGCGCAGCGTCGCGCATCAGGGCAACAATCTGTTCCAGGTGCATATCCGCAGTGCCAATGATCCGCGCATTGGCGCGCGCCCACGAAGCGGGCAACCCATCGTCCACCAGGCTATCGGCGTAGAGGATTAGATCCGCCTGCGCCAGAATGTCGCGCCCACGCACGGTTATCAGATCGGGCGCGCCGGGTCCCGCGCCAATAAAGTAGACCGTTCCGGCGGCAACAGGATAGGTCATACAATGTCTCCACGGCGAACAATGACCAGCGACAGATAGGGGCGTCGCTGCGGATCGAGCGAACGCAGGTCGCGTGCAATGACTTCTTCCGGCATCCCGACGCGCTCGGCATAGAGCGCATGATCCAGCAGATTGAGTTCATCGAGCGCCGCCACAATCGCGGGCAGCGCCGCTCCTGCCTTCATCAGTACGACGGTTTCAAAATCGCAGAGCAATCGGCGCAGGGTTGCTGCATCGGTTTCATAACTTGCAGGAACAACAATCATGCGTTCATTGCTCATCGCCAAAGGCATGCCGCCTGCCGCCGCCGCTGCTGCAAACGATGTCACACCGGGGATGATGCGTACCGTCACCACTGCACAGAGAGCAGACAGTTCGCGCCAGAGGTAGACAAAGGTGCCATAGAGCAACGGATCGCCGAGGAGCAGATATGCGCCATGCCGATTGGCGCCCAATTCCGATACGATGGTTTCGGCAGCAGCACGCCACGCCGGATGCAACTGAGCAGAATCGCGCGTCATGGGCAGCGGCAGCGCGACGACCGCCTGCCGCGCGCGGTCGATCCAGGGTTCGGCGATGCGCAGCGCCAGGCTCTGGTCGCCATTGCGACTCTGTGGAACGAACAAGATATCCGCCGACTGAATGGCGCGCAAACCCCTGAGCGTGATCAATTCGGGATCGCCAGGTCCGAGACCGACGGCGGTCAGTGTGGCAGTCTTATCCATGCTGGTTCTCTTTTTGCCAGACAACGATAAAGACGGGATTGAGCGCTTCGAGGCGCAGCAGCGACTGGATGGGCATGCTGCGGTTAATCTGTGCCTGCGTCATCCGCGCCTCAGGAAGGAGCGCCAGCGCCTGCTGCACATGGTCGAACACAACCAGGTTCAGCACCAGACGCCCCTGAGGTCTGAGACGCTGCTGCGCCGTGCGGATGATCTCTACCAGGCGACCGCCGCTGCCGCCGATGAACACAGCGTGCGGATCGGGACAGTCGGCGCAGGCTTCCGGCGCTTCGCCATGGATGACGTGCAGGTTCGGCGCCGGGAAACGCCGCAGGTTTTCGTGGATGTGTCTTACAAACGGCTCGCGCCGTTCAATCGCGTACACCCGGGCAGTCGGGCAGGCGCGCGCCGCCTCGATGCCGACCGACCCGCTGCCTGCGCCAATGTCCCACAGGACATCACCCGACCGAAGCGCCAGTTCCGCCAGGCTCAGCAAACGCACTTCGCGTTTGGTGATCTGACCGGCGACGGTGCTGAACGCCTCATCGGGCAAACCGGGGGGGACAGGCGTGTGATGGATGAGATAATCGTTCCAGACGACGAACACATTCAGCGGCGCAAATGACCGCTCTGCCGCTTCGGCGAGCGTTGTGCGCACAATATGCTGTGCAGAGCCTCCCAGATGTTCACAAACTGCGCAACGCGTGGTTGGCGGCAAGCCAGATTCCAGCAAGGCAGCGGCAATGCGTGCGGGCGTGTTCCGCTGATCGGTCAGCAGGGCAGTCTTTGGTGATGTCAGCACATGTGCAATCACTGTTTCGAGTGGACGACCGTGAGCGCTGAGCAGTGTGGCATCGTGCCAGGGTTCCGCCAGCGCCGCGAACGCCAGTTGCGCCGAGGTTGGCGCCGGAATGATGTCGAGGGCTTCCGGCGGCAGCGCCCGGCGGAGCGATACGCCGATCCCGTACCAGAGCGGATCGCCCGACGCGAGGACAGTTGCCAACTCACCGCGTTCCCATGCCAGTTTCAACCGCTCCAGCGCCGGTTCGACCGACGCGCCGATGACCAACCGCTCGCCGGTGAACTCAGGAAACGCGGCAAGATGGCGTTGCCCGCCAACGAGAATCTCAGCGCGCATGATCCGGTCGTACAGGGCAGCAGGCACTCCCACAGCGCCGGCATCGGTCAATCCCACAACCAGGATGGGACGCCGCATTGTCATGGCATGTCCTCCAGCGGCTCATCGTCATCGGCGCCGAACGGTTCACTCACCAGGCGCTCGATCAGGGGGCGCGAGTCGCCGACCGGCGCACCGGAGCGCCCTGGTTTAGGCGCACCGGCGCGCGCCAGCACGTTGCCATCGAAATCGACCAGAATGGTCTCGAATCCCATCGCGCCTCCCTGCGCCTCGATAAAGCGCAGGCAGTGCATCAGCGCGAGATCGACAATCCGCTGGAGCGGCGCCGTTTGCCCGTATTCCTGGCAGAGTTCGAGAAAGTGGCGTCCGGTGTTCGCATGGGCGACTGCATCGATCAGCGGTTGCGGCGCGCCGACATCTCGACAAACCTGCGCCAGAAACGCAAAATCAACCTGATTACCGGCAACATGGGTCTGCATATGCCCCTGCGCGGTCTTGATCATTTTGCCAATCATGCCAACAAATACGGCTTCCTCAACGCCGCACGCAAGGCAGGTTTTCAGGGCATCGCCTGTGAAGACGCTCAGCTCGACAAACGCAAGTTCCGGCAATTCGGGGAAGAGGCGCATAGCGAACTTCTCTGAACGCCCACCGGTGCAGAGCACCACTTTTGCGACGTGATTACGCGCTGCCATTTCGACCGCCTGAATGACACTGGCACGCCAGGAAGCGGTGCTGTACGGAAAAACCTTGCCGGTTGTGCCAAGAATGCTGATGCCGCCGACAATCCCCAGGCGCGGGTTGAGGGTCTTCTGCGCCAGGCGTTCACCGTCGGGCACACTGATGACAACTTCCAGACCGTTATGGTCGAGGAAGGCTTCGCCATCGGGCGCGCACTCGCGCACTGCATCGCGCACATTATCGGCAATCTGCTGGCGCGGCACAGGATTGATCGCCGGACCGCCGACCGGCAGCCCCAACCCCGGCAACGTCACCCGTCCCACGCCGATGCCGCCGTCGATGGTGATGCCGGCGCCATCGATGTGGCGCACCCGCGCACAGATCAATGCACCGTGCGTGACATCCGGGTCATCGCCGGCGTCCTTGACCATGCAACAGTACGCCCAATCCTCGCCGCGCTGCATCTCTACCGGCGTCATCGTCGCCGTTTCACTGATCGGCAGCGTAATCGTCACCTGTGGAAGCCACTGCCCGGTCAGAAGCGCGATGGTTGCGGCTTTCGCGGCAGCCGCTGCATTGCTGCCCGTTGTGTAGCCGGTGCGGAGACCGCGCTTGTTGCGGGGTGGAACGGAATTGCTCATCAGAATCAGTAGACTGCCGTATTATCGACGCCAGCCGCCAGGCGCAAAAGCGCATTGACAATTGCGACCGCAACCGTCGAGCCGCCCTTGCGCCCGACCGTCACAATCCAATGCACATCGGAGCGCGCCATCAGCGCCTCTTTGCTCTCGACTGCATGCACGAACCCGACCGGCACGCCAATGACCAGCGCCGGACGCGCACCGCCATTGATCAGGCGCAGCAGTTCATACAACGCGGTCGGCGCGTTGCCGATTGCCACGACTGCGCCATCGAGCAGACCACTTGTATGCGCCACGCGAATGCCGGCCGCGCTGCGGGTCAGCCCATCATCATCGGCAATCGACAGCGCCTCACGCGAGTCGTTCAGGCAATGCACCGCTCCCCCGAATTCGCGCACCCGGCGCTCGTTGATGCCTGCGCGCACCATCTGCACATCGGCGAGCACGTGGCAGCCGCACCGCAGCGCAGCGACGCCCGCCTCGACAGCGCCAGAGCTGGCGCGGGTAATTGTGGCGAACTCGAAATCCGCCGTGCTGTGAATAATCCGTTCGACCACTGCGTTGAGCGGCGCTTCGAGATGAAAGCCGCGCTGTTCGAGTTCCGCGCGGATGATCGCAAACGAGCGCGCTGCGATCTTGGCAGCAGTGAGCGTTTCGGAAGGAAATTCAGCCATCACCCCTCCTTTGGTTTCAGACGCGACGCAACCTCCGCAACGCGACGCCCAAGCGCGCGCGCCTGCGCCAGGTCTTCATCGGTCAACACACCGACAGCCGTTGCGCCATAGTACGAACCGGCGCGTTCCATCACAGAACTCCAGGGCAGTCCCACGACAATCATCCCTGCGCCCAGGAACCAGTGCAGCACCGTCAGCAGTGTAAACTCGGTGCCGGAGTGACGCCCGGCGCTGCTGGTGAACGCTGCGCCGACTTTTCCCGCCAGGCTGCCCTCTTCCCACAGATCGCCGGTGGTATCGAGCCAGCGTTTCAATGTTCCCTTGATCCCTGTCCAGTTCGGCGTCCCGATGATAATCGCGTCTGCCTCCAGCAGATCGGACTTCTCGGCTTTGATAGGCTGCTTGATATTCACCGTCACGCCTGGAATGCCGGCGGCGCCCTCGGCTATTGCCTGTGCCAGCGCTGCGACCTGGTTTCCCGTATCGTGCAGAATAAATATGCGACAGGGCGGAGTCATGTCAGCCTCCCTGAGCGTATGAGCGATTGCGTGAAACACGCGACTGATGATCAGTATTGTAGATCATCTTGCAGGAGTCTGGCATGATGGATAGAGCATCCGAGGGTTGGGTGATAACGGTCCGGCGGTAAGTTAAGTATGGATCGCTTACCCCTGCACGTGCTCCTTCCAGTAGTGATACGTCTTTGCGACTGCTGTCACAACATTTTTGATCTCCCCGTCCAGGCGAAAGTCGGGTCCGGCAGGGAGGAAGAGGGTGCATCCCTCACGGCGCACACTGACGTTCTCGACCACAATCGCCCGCAGCAACCAGAGTGCCATGGCTTCACTTTCGCACACAAGACCGACCCATCCGGGCGTGTTCCCGGTTACAACCGGCAAGCCGGTGACCATGCGCAGACCACGCGCCAGTTCGGCGACCACGCGCGCGTATCCTTCTGGATCGGCGGCAACGGCTTCCGGCGACACCGGTTCGAGCAGCGTCCCCCGGTGTGGCGGTCCGCCTGCCAGCGCCAGTTCACAAAACGGGTTGTTCGGATCGTCCCCGCCCCAGACCCGATCCCACGCCACCCGTCCTTCATCGTCGTAGACGAGTGGCGCGGCACTCATCGGCGCTACGCTGACCGGTTTGCCGTTGCGGTAGCGCGGCGGCAGGATGGTGTCGAGCGCGGGAGCATCGTGATGATGGACGCCGCGCAAACCATGATGGTGGTCACTCTTCTGGAGACGACCATGGTCATCCTCGAATCCCGGCATTACTTGCCGATATTTGCACAGGTCGCAGTTAACGGCGGCAACGCCGTGCAATGCTTCGTCGTACCGCTGAAGAATGGCGGCAAGCACGCCTTCGTGCAAGCCCAGATGTTCCGCCATCAGGATGGGTAGCGCAGGGTGTTCCTTTCGGGCGCTCTCCACCTGCGACGTCATCCGCTGAAGAATGCGCCCGGTAAAGAGCAGGTACGGCGCAACGATGATCTGCTCCGCGCCAAGGGCGATACAGTGACGAATGATAGCGGCAACATCGGGACGGGTAATGCTGAAGAAGCCATACTCCACCCACCCGAACCCGCGCCCTTCCCAGAGCAGACGCGCCATTCGCGCCACATCGGCGTTGCTGTCGGGATCGCTGCTGCCGCGCCCGATGAGCGCGAGCGCGGTTCTATTGCGGGGAATGCGCGCGGACGTGGCAGCATATGTGGTTTCGATGCGTTCCGCCATAGCGCGCACCAGAGCGTATTGTACACCGAGCGGCGATCCGTAGCGAATGTCGAGATTGGGATGACGCATACGCGCCTGATTAAGCGCCACCGGAATATCATTCTTCTGATGACCGGCGGCGCCAAGGAGCAGCGGCAGCGCGACGATCTGCCGGAATCCGGCGCGCACACAGTCGTCAATCGCCTGACTGATCGGCGGGTCTGCCAGTTCGAGAAAACAGGGTTGCACAACAATGCCCAATCGCTCACCGACCAGTGTCGCCATCCGATGATACTCTTCCAGCCCGGCGGGATCGTCGGTGCCGTGACCTATCAGCAGCAGTGCCGGTTGGTTTGATGGGTGTGTCATGCCTGTGCCTTTCCAGATGCAATATAAGGTGCGCGCACGATCAATAGGACCCGGATTCTCACCGATGCGACGGATTCACACGGATCTGCGTATGATGGAAGATTGGGCGATGCTGTCAACGAATACTGCATCTCTGGCAACGATGAGAGTCAAACATTGTGCGAAAGACAGCGGGATCGCGCCTGTGCGATAGGCACACACCCAATCCGTCTCATACCAATGACGATTGACGATGCCGCATGCGTGTCATTCCGAGCCCTTCGCTTCGCTCAGGGTAAACGCAGCGAGGAATCTGAGCGGGTCGCGCAAAACCCCTCGCGCTGCTCGGGGTGACCATGCCGGATGGTCACAGGTCATTGGTATCAATCCGTGCAGATCCGTGTCCTCCAATATGACTGTCATCTTCTTCGCGCCAGCGCCACTGCTCCCGCCAGCAACGCCAGCACGACATGCGCAATACGACGCGCTTCGCCAATCATCGCGGCGTCGGGCGGGCGTGAGCCATCTCCCAGCACATAGTGCCCGCGTTTCGTCAATGTTGTATCGAGTGCGCCCGCCATTGCCGCCATGGGCCAGCCCGCATTCGGCGAAGCAGTGCGACCTGCGTCACGACGCACAATCCGCCTTGCCCCGCTTCCTCGACCACACACGATCTGTGCAGCAGCGACGATCAGCGCAGCCGTCAGGCGCGCTGGCAGGAAATTGAGCATATCATCGAGACGCGCTGCTGCTTTGCCCAGATACTCGTAGCGCTCGTTGCGATACCCCCACATGGCATCCGCCGTGTTCGATAGACGGTAGATCGCCATCCCTGGCAGACCGCCAATCAGGAACGCCAGGGATGGCGCCACGAGGCTGTCGCTCAGGTTTTCTGCCAGCGACTCGATTGCCGCACCTGCTACTTCATCGGCGCGCAGGTCGTCGGTTGGGCGACTGACGAGGCGCCAGCCAAGCACCCGCCGCGCTTCAGGCAGATCGCCGCGCTCCAGCGCCGCCTGCACCTCGCCAACCGCCCGATCAAGCCCCCGGTACGCCAGCAGCATTGAGGCGACACCACTCTGAACCGCCGGATGTTGCGGCAGCAAGGCAGCCACGAAACCGGTCAACGCTATGCCGCCAGCCAGCCATGCGCCGCCCCATACAAGGCGTTGGGCGGCATCATGCGGTGCCAGCCGCTCCCCAAGGCGCATCCATTGCCCCATGAGCGCCACTGGATGCCATGCATTCGGCGGGTCGCCGAGGACGAGATCGACGGCAAGGGCGAGCAGCAGCGTCTGACTTCTGTGTGCGAGCATAGGAGTGGTGATATGTACCCTAATTCCGCTCTTGCGCATTCAACGTTCAATCTCCGGTCCAACCTGCGCCCGCAAGTCTGGATCGGTGAACACCTTCGCCGCAGGCGCGGCAACGGCAACGCGCCCTTCGTGCATGACCACAACCGTGTCTGCCCAGTGCTGCGCAGCGTCCAGATCGTGTGTGGCGAGCACGACCGTCGCGCCGCGCTCGACCAGTCGATTGAAAATGGCAAAAACCTGCCGACGCATCCATGGGTCCAGTCCAGATGTTGCCTCATCGACCAGCAGAATATCTGGTCCCATTGCCAGCACACCTGCGAGCGCCACGCGCGTTTTTTGCCCGCCGCTCAGCGCATGGGTCGGACGGTCGAGCAGATCGCCAACGCCACACAGGTCCGCAGCCGCTGCCACCCGATGGCGCACCTCATCGATGCTCAACCCCAGATTGAGCGGACCAAAACTGATGTCTTGCCGAACGCTGGCGCTGAACAGTTGATCATCAGGATTCTGGAAAACTACCCCCACCTGACGACGCACCATCAGCAGACCGCGACGGGTGTATTCCAACGGTTTGCCATTCAGGCGCACCTGCCCTGCTGCCGGGCGCAGAATGCCGTTGGCGTGCAGAAGGAGCGTACTCTTTCCGGCGCCATTGCGCCCCAGCAGCACGATACGCTGCCCGGCTTCGATACGCAGCGTCGCGCCGCGCAATGCAGGCATCCTGCTGCCGGGAAAGGTGTAATGCAGGTTATCGAACTCGATCAGCGCGCTCATCCGATCATACTCGCCAGCGCCAGGCTCGCTGTCAGCGCAACGCCCCCCGCCGTCCGGCTGAAGCCCGCCCTCCTCCGACGCAGCGCATCCTCGCTCCGCCCCCCGCCGTCCGGCTGAAGCCCGCCCTCCTCCGGCGCAGCGCATCCCCGTTCCAGTCCAAGCAGGCGGGCTTTGCACCCGTAGCCCGCAGCTTCAGCCGACGGTCGGACTGACGCCGACGCGCAGTCTGCGTCCACGACACGCCTGCTGCGGCGCGTTGACTGTTGTGCCTTGCCCAACGAACGCGCGAACATCTTGTCTGACTGGAAGTCACTTGGCATCAGTTCTCAGTTCCTGGTTCTTGGTTCTCAGCCCTCGACCTTCCCCGACACCCCCGCCTCGCCGAACGTCGCCATCTCATCGAGAATCTTGCAGGCTGCCTGGCAGAGCGACATACCAAGCACCGCGCCGGTTCCCTCGCCGAGACGCATGCCCAGGTCGAAGAGTGGGGTCAGATCGAGATGAGCAAAGACCGCATCGTGCCCTCGTTCGACCGAGCGGAGTGCGGCGATCAGGAAGGGTTGCGCCGATGGCGCCAGGGTGCAGGCGATCAGCGCTGCCGCACCGGAGATGAAACCATCGATGACAACCGGCACACGTCGCGCTGCCGCACCCAGAATGACTCCCGCCAGCCCGCCGATCTCGAAGCCGCCGACCTTTGTCAGCACATCCAGCGCATCGCGCGGATCGGGATGGTGTAGCGCCAGCGCCTGCTCGATAACCGCAATCTTGCGGGCCAGCCCGGCATCGTCGATCCCGGCGCCGCGCCCGGTCACCTCGGCGACCGGACGACCGGTGATAGCAGCAACAACGGCGCTCGATGCAGTGGTGTTACCGATGCCCATGTCGCCGGTTGCCAGCAGATCGACGCCGGAGGCGATAGCATCATAGGCGCACGCAATGCCGATTTCGACTGCCTGTTGTGCCTGCGCGCGGCTCATTGCCGGCTCGACCGAAAAATCTGCTGTTCCCATACCGAGTTTGCGGTCGATCAGTTCGGAGTGCGACGGCAAGTTCGCTGCCACGCCAATATCCACCACAATCACGCGCGCGCCGATGTGACGGGCAAGCACATTGATCGCTGCTCCGCCGTTGAGGAAGTTCAACACCATCTGCGATGTCACCTCCGAGGGATAGGCGCTCACCCCGCGACGCGCAACGCCGTGATCGGCAGCCATAACGATGACCGCCGGGTTGTTCAGGCGAGGACGTGTCTGCCCGGTGATCCCCGCGATCTGAACGGACAACGTCTCCAGACGTCCCAGCGCACCCTGCGGCTTGGTCAGCACATCCTGCCGCGCCTGCGCTGCGGTTGCGGCGGCACTGTCGAGTGATCCGATCCGCGTGATGGTGTCGGTCAACAGACTCATGTGATTGTCTCCTTTCTGGATTGGTTATGCCAATGACGATTGACGATGCCGCATGCTGGTCATTCCGAGCCCTTCGCTTCGCTCAGGGTAAACGCAGCGAGGAATCTGAGCGGGTCGCGCACGACCCCTCGCTCTGCTCGGGGTGACAATGCCGGATGTTCACAGGTAATGAGTATTACACCATGCCACGTTCGACGGCGCGCCCCTGCCTGGAACCGTGCCACGTTCAACCTTCCACCCCCTCCCGCCACAGATCACCCTGCTCTAGCAGCGCCTCCAGCGTCTCACGGGATTCGGAGGACGGGCTTGCCCACATGCCGCGACCGATCGCTTCGTACAGACGCTCGGCCATTGCGTGCAACGCCCAGGGGTTGACCTGTTCCAGCCATTGCCGCACCTCTGGATCGCGCAGGTAGCGTTCGGTCACGCGCTCGTACATCCAGTCATCGAGCACCCCGGCAGTTGCGTCGTAGCCGAAGAGATAATCAACCGTCGCTGCCAGTTCCAGACCGCCTTTGTACCCGTGACGTTGCATGCTGGCAATCCACTTCGGGTTGATCACTCGCGCCCGGAACACACGCCGCGCCTCTTCGCGCAGATCGCGGGTGCGCGGACGCGCCGGGTCGCTGCTGTCGCCAAAGTAGCGCGCCGGATTTTTGCCGGTCAAGGCGCGAATGGCGGCGATCATGCCGCCGTGGAACTGAAGGTAATCATCGCTGTCGAAAATGTCGTGCTCGCGGGTGTCCTGGTTTTTGGTTGCAACCTGCACCCTGCTCAGCGCAGCGGCAAACGCCTTCTCGGCAGGAATGCCCTGTGCGGTGGCAGTGTAGGCATATCCGCCCCAGGTGAGATAAACGCGAGCAAAGTCGGCATCGCGCTCCCAGTTTTGCGCGTCGATCAATGGCAGAATGCCCGCCCCATAACTGCCCGGCTTACTGCCGAAGATGCGGTAGGTCGCCTCCCGACGCGCTTCCTCCTCGGACCTGCCGGCTGACCGCAGCGCGCGCACTGCATCCAGCGCGTGTTTGCGCGGAAAGTTCATCTCCGGTGGTTCGTCGAGCGCAATCACTGCCTGCACTGCATGGTCGATCAACGCAATCAGGTGCGGGAAGGCGTCGCGGAAGAACCCTGAGATGCGACAAACGACATCGATCCGCGGGCGTCCCAACTCCTCCAGTGGGACGACATCGATCCCGATCACGCGCCGGTTCTCGCGCTGCCAGCGCGGGCGCACGCCAAGGAGCGCCAGCGTTTGGGCAATATCGTCACCCGCCGTGCGAAGAGCGCTCGTGCCCCAGATGCTGATCCCGACGCTTTCAGGGATGCGACCGTATTCGCGCCGATAGCGGGCGATCAGATCGCGCGCCAGCCCCTCGCCGGTCTGCCATGCAGCAGGGCTGGGCAACGCGCGGGGATCGACGCCATAAAAGTTGCGACCGGTCGGCAGGACGTGCGCCATGCCGCGGGTCGGCGCGCCGCTCGGTCCCGGCGGGACGAACCGCCCTTCCAGAGCCGCCAGCAGATGGGCGATTTCGTCGCGCGCACTCCGCCGCAGGTTCGGCATAAGCGTCTCGCAGGCATAGCGTAACGCAGCGGCGATGCGCACATCGGACCCCACGGGAAGCGTAGCGGTTATCGCCTGTTCGACGTGCTGCGCGCACCAATCGCATGCTTCCAGATAACGCAGCAATGCCTTGCTCAGCGTTTCGACATGCTCGATGACATCAGCGTTCGTCTGAAACGAATGAGCATCCTGTGCTGTGCCACTCCCCACCCGACGCAGTCCCGGTCGGTCGCGCAGCGCCTGCCAGTCTTCGCCCAATGCAGCCGCGACTGCCTCCGGCAAACTGGGAGTGTCCAGGTTCGGCAACCGAAGCAGATGGTAGACCAGTTCCACCAACTGCTCACCGCTCGGCATCACACCGAGTATGTGCAGACCATCGCGGATCTGCGCGCCGGTCAGTTCACAGAGATACCCTTCGATATCTTCCAGCAAATGCGCCACTTCTCGACCTTCCAGTTCCGCCAGCGCGGTCGGCGTGCCGTCCTCGAGGAAGCTGCCGTCCCACTCGTGGCGGTGATCGCCGTGGTTTGCCTGAAGGATGTAGCGCAGATCGTCATCGAGATTGGAGCGCTGCAACACCTCCCAGATCTGGCGCTGGAGCAGCGGCAATTTGCCGGGATCGAGCTGTTCTGTGCGATAATATTCATCGACCAGTTGCGCCAGTTCCGCCAGATCGCCATACGCCCCGGCGCTGGTCATCAGCGGTGTCAGATGATCGACGATCACGGCGTGGGCGCGTCGCTTCGCCTGCGTGCCCTCACCGGGATCGTTGATGATGAATGGGTAGATCAGCGGCAGATCGCCCAGGAACTGATCGGGAAAGCATGTCGCCCCCAGCCCGACCCCCTTGCCCGGCAGCCATTCGAGTGTTCCGTGTTTCCCAAGGTGGACAATGGCGTCCGCCTTCCACTCGTCCCGCAGCCAGCGGTAGAGCGCATAGTAATTGTGCGGCGGCGGTAGATCAGGACGGTGGTAGATAGCGTTGGGGTCCATATCGTACCCGCGCGGCGGTTGCAGCGCCACGAAGATATTGCCGAACTCCATCCCGGCGAGCGCCAGATCGCCATGGTGAACATACGCCCCGCCCGGCGGCGGACCCCACTGGCGGATCATCGCTTCCTGAAGCGCAGGCGGCAGATCGGCGAACCAGCGGGTGTACAGCGCGCCAGAAACGTGGTATGCCTGCTGCAATTGTTCGGTCGTCAACCAGGTTTCATCGTAGGAACAGCGTGCGATCAGGTCGGCGATCAGGCGGTCGCCGCTTGCGGGCAGATCCTCCACCCGATACCCCGCATTCTGCAAGGCATCGAGGAGGCGCATAAGCGATGCGGGTGCGTCAAGACCAACCGCATTGCCGATCCGCTGCGCTTTGGCGCTGCTATTGGTGAAGACGAAGGCAATCCGCTTTGCTGCGTTGGGTTTGCGACGCAGCGCCGCCAGCCGGCGGGCAAGCCCTGCGAGCCGCGCTATGCGTTCTTCATCAGGAACCGAACGCGCCGGAGATTCACCCTGCTGCTCCTTGAACGCCGTCGGCACACCGATGATGCGCCCGTCGAACTCCGGGATCGCCACATTCATCGCCGTATCGAGCGGACCAAGCCCGCGACCGTTGCGCAGCCACTCATCGCGCGATGCGCTGCTCACCAGCGCCTGAACGACCGGCGCATCGAGCAGGGCAAAAGGATGCGGATCGCTCTCCCCAAGCGCAAAACTCAACGTACTGATCACAACATCCACCGGTCCGGCTGCGCTAAGCGCGCGCAGCGCGTCGGGGTAGCCACCATTGGCGGAGTCTTTCAGGGACTGCGTGTAGACGGCGCGGACGCGCAACCCATGCGCCTGAAGCGCCGCGATTATCGCATCAACAAACGCCGTATTGCCACTGAGCAGATGCGCGCGATAGAAGAGCACTCCAGCAACCGGACGAGCGTCGTCAGCGGCGCCGGCGCAGCACGGCGCCGCGACCGGCGTATAGATGCCATGCATCGGCAGTTCGACCGGCGGCTCATACCCCCAGCCACTCAACAGGAGATGGTCGCTGAGGCACTGAAGACCGTTCACAACATTTGCCGTTCCGCCACACTGAAAATAGGCGCCGACCAGCAACGCCAGCGGCACGCCGACCGTCGAGCGCGCCATCAAATCCGGGTCGAGCGTTTCGACTGCCGGAAGACAGAGCAGGAACCCGCCGGTCGCGCGCGCCCACTCCTGCAAACGTTCCAGCCCATATGCGAAGGCGCCAGCGCTATGGAGACGAACGACCACAACCGCCATGCCGGGAAGCATATCGCGCAGCAGATGATTAACAGCGGCATCGTCGGTCAGGCGACCGATGTGCGCCACCCGCAACGGCGCAAATCCCTCCGGCAGAAACGCGCGCGCCTGTTCGAGCGTCAGCAGATCAGTATCTGCCTGGCTGAGCACCAGAATCCCATCGCCGATCATGGCAGGCAATGGCTCGCGGTGATCATCGCCAGGCGTGCTGCCATCCCACGCGAAACCATTGAACAGGAGCGACGCCAGCGCTGGCGGCGGCGGCAGATCGCGGTCGGTTGCCAGCAGCGCCTCGATGTAATCGTAGAGGATGGGAACGAGCGCCGCATCGTTGAGTGAGTGAAACCAGTATGGGCGTCCATCGATGAGGAGCAGCGCAACATTGGCAAGTGGGCAGGGACCCAGACATCCTCCCTGGCTCAAATGCACCCGGTTGCGCAGTTTGCGTCGCTCCCATTCCTGATGGTAGCGATCGACGGGAACCGGAGCAAAGCCGCGCTCCGTATGACCACAACAACAACCGGTGGCGCAGACAATCAGCATCCCGCGACGCGCCCCGGCATTGACCAGGCGCCCATCGGTGCGCTGAACCATGTTGCGTTTCAGGCGTTCTGCCATGCGCATTCCTGCAAAAAGCGTCCACAAGCCAATCCGTGCAGACCCGACTCAGCCCGCGCGCATCCGTGCCCATTGCAAGCCATGCTCAAGCAAGCAATCAAACGTTTTGCATCTCCGGGCATTACTCCTCAGTACTCAATGCCCTTTTGCGCCCGAATGCCCTGATCGCGGAACGGATGCTTCACCTCGCGCATCTCGGTCACCAGGTCGGCAAAGTCGATCAGCGCCTGGGGCGCATTGCGCCCGGTGATGATCAGATGGAGCATCGGCGGCTTGTGCTGGCGCAGCCACTCGATCACGTCCGCCGTATCGACCCAGCCATAGTTCAGCACATACGTGAATTCATCCAGCAGGAAAATATCGTAGTTGCCGCTGGAAATTCGCGCTTTTGCCGTTTCCCAGCCATGGACCGCTTTTGCCTGCGTTTCATCGAGATCGCGGCTTGTCCACGTGAAGCCATCACCCATCGGCGTCAGTTCGACCCCCATGCGCTGGAGTGCGCGCAGTTCGCCATAGTTCGCATTTTCATGCTTCAGGAACTGAATGCCGCCCACGCGCATATCGCGCCCCCAGGCGCGCAGCAGAATGCCCAATGCCGCAGTCGTCTTCCCCTTGCCATTGCCGGTATTGACGATCACCAGCCCTTTCTTCACCCGATTGGCGCGTGCGGCTTTGCGCCGCTCCCCGGCTTCTGCCGTGGAACCGGGGCGTAATGGCACGCCGGTTTGCCCATCATCGCGCGAAACACTGCGTGAGGTTTCTGGCGTGTGTTGACTCACCTGTTCTTCAGAAGTCATCGTGTAGACCTTTCGATGTGTCCGCCAATAAACGCATATGGTCACGAAGAAGCAATTGCGCCAGCGCTCACTGCTCAACCGCGTTAACTGGTGCGGCAGCAGGCAAACGGAATAAACCGGCGAACACACAAGCGCCGGCAACCTTCGACGTTCAACCGAATGCGACCGCCATTCAGACATAAAAAACCCCGGCCTCTTTCGAGAACCGGGGCGACAGAGCGTGCAGCGATCCCTGACGGAACGCCAATTCTGTTCACCCTCCCTGGCTCGAGAAGGGCTGAACAACAGACATCGCGGCAGGCGTCCTGGCTTCCGGCTGACAATCGCCGGTTACAGTTGCGGCACAGCGCTGGACTTGCACCAGCTTCCACCTTTACGCCCTGGCATCCGGGCCTGCGGGTCACCGCGACGGTCGTTGGATTGAACAGGTGCAGAATCACGCCATCCGGCGCAGGATCGCGCGGGTATGGGTGAGAGCAACAGCGCGAGCATTATAGCATAAAGCGCGACGCGAGGAAAGCAAAGCGCGCAGGTTCCACGCAGCGCCGTTGCAGCGCATCGTCGCACACGCAACCCGTTGCGCCGTTGCAAGGCGCCGGTGCGCGGGGGTTGGGGCGCACATCACACGGTGCGCTGCAACGACGTGTCACGCGCCCGCCGCGCGCCAGGACCAAACGCCTCCCAGCGTCACTGCGCCGAAGCGTTCCCTTCCCCCTTCATTCTGGACGGTAAAGCGATAGAGGCGGTCGTGATGATCGTAGGCGTGCAACATGGTTTCGTCGTACACGGCTGCGCTGAGGAGGTACCGCCCAGCCAGCAGCGGCAACGCCGGAATACGCATCTCAACCGTCCCTCCGCCCTGTACGGCAGGAATGTCGAGACCCGCAAACAATGTATTTGGTCCGGCGAGAAGGATGCCGCTTTCGTGATGAATTGCCAGACCGAAAACGGGACGCGGCACGTTCTGCCAGGCATGATAGCGAATCCGAATGGTCAATGGTGCGCCGGTGTGCGCCACCGCCCGCGCAACCCCATCGGTATCGAGCAGTTCCACACCGGTAATCTCGACTTCGCGCGTGCCGAACCGTCGGTTGGACTCCAAAGCCAACATCTCGTGCCGCGCCAACGCCTCACGTTCACGACGGTTCACCTCGGCGAGGTAGGCGTCAATCACCTCACCGGTTGATCCGAGCGCACGAACCACGCCGCGATCCAGCCAGACGGCATGATCGCACAGGGTCCGCACCGTATCGAGCGCATGCGACACAAACACAATCGTCTTTCCCGCGTGGCGGAATGTCAAAATGCGATCCATGCACTTGCGCTGAAACGCCTCGTCGCCAACCGCCAGCACTTCGTCGGTAATCAGAATATCGGGGTCTACTGCCGTTGCGACCGCAAACGCCAGGCGCGTGTACATGCCAGAGGAATAGTACTTGACCTGGAGATCGAGGAAGTCGGCCATGTCGGCGAATGCCACGATCTCCTCCAGACGCGCTGCCATGTCGCGTCGGCTGAGTCCCATAAGTGAACCGTAGAGAAACACATTATCGCGACCGCTCAACTCTGGATGAAACCCGCTGCCAAGCTCAAGGAGCGCTGCCACACGTCCCCGCAAACGCACCCGACCCGCTGTCGGTTCGAGGATGCGGGTCATCAACTTGAGCGCGGTGCTCTTTCCGGCGCCATTGTGCCCGATCAGTCCAAAACTTTCACCACGAGCAATGCTGAAGCTCACGTTGCGCAACGCCCAAAATTCATCGGCAGCCTTAGCCGGGTGTAACCATCCTGCCAGACGCTCCTGAATGGTCACAGGGCGATCACGCTGCAATAGAAACCGTTTGGAAACGTCCTCGAATTCGATTGCTGCGCTCATCGCGCCTCTCCTGTATTCCCTTTCCGGCGCCGTGGTCGTGGTCGGGACGAGTCATCTCCCGCCAGGCGGCGCATAGTATAGCGAAGATGATTCGGATGTCAATGGTCGATGTCATGTCGCACGCAGCAGGGTGTAGGCATGGTGATCTCGGATACCAATGACCTGTGACCATCCGGCATTGTCATCCTGAGCAGCGCGAGGGGTCTTGCGCGACCCGCTCCGATTCCTCGCTGCGTTTACCCTGAGCGAAGCGAAGGGCTCGGAATGACCCGCATGCGGCATCGTCAATCGTCATTGGTAGAGTCTCAGCGCTGCATCTGCCGCTCCATGCGTTGCCGCCAATCACGACCCGCGCGGCGGCGACGTAGATCCGTGCTGGCGTGGCGATCTCCGCAGCGGAGGGTGCTCAGCCCGACACCGAACCGTCGGGCTGAGCGGTAGGTTGGGTCCCGGCGATCAATGATGATGTGCCAGTGCCCGCCGTTCCCAGAAAGGACTGTCGCGGGATAGAGCGCGCCTTTATAGCAGAATGGTCGACGGCTTGGGGTATGAACGCTTCTTTGACGATAAACGGCGCACCTGCGATGCATGCGTGTTCGACGCCACCACACAGGCGCTGTGCAACCTTATGACTCAACGACAACGCCGCCAGACGCACACGCGGTTCTTCTTCGAGCAGCAGCGTGGCGCGTGCATCGATTCGGATGGGTCGAGAACCGGGCGTCACGCTTACGATGAGATGCCGCCAGACGGCGCACACCGACTTCCTGCCCCGCATAACAGAGTCGCGTTACCCCTCGCCACGCAAACGGCGCAGTTCTTCTTCGAGTGCGCGCAGTCGCTCTTCGGCGGCGGCGCGGGCTGCCGCTTCTGCGGCGCGGGCGGCGGCTTCGCGCCGGGCTTGCTCTTCGGCGGCGGCGCGGGCTGCCGCTTCTGCGGCGCGGGCGGCGGCTTCGCGCCGGGCTTGCTCTTCGGCGGCGGCGCGGGCTGCCGCTTCTGCATACGCCTGAGCTTCCGCTTCCATCCGCGCCCGCGCCTCCGCTTTGGCGCGTGCCAGCACTTCCGCCATCTTTTCTTCCGTCTCGATCACGATCGTCGTCAACGTCGCGTAATCCCCCATCCGCCGCTCCTGCTCATCGTAGCAGTACAGCTCGTTGTCCTCGACCCCGATCCAGACCCGCAACGGCGCCAGCCACACCCACCCCTGCGCATTTGGAATCAGCGAACGATACGCCCCGTTTGTGATCTCGTAGCCGAGCACGCGCAACAGTGACTTGCCACGTTGTTCAACTGCGTCCACAATCACGTACCACGGTACGCCTGCCATTGCATAGTGCGCCACCTTCTCGTTCAGGTCGAGTGTGCGTGTCTCCGGCGAGGTCACTTCGACGATCAGCGTCGGGCGCACCCCTTCCTGCGCCACGTCGAAGGTGCTCCAGTTGCGAATGCGTCGCACGCCGAAGATGACCATGATGTCCGGTCCATGCGCCTTCAGTTCCGGCACGTCCCAGGCGATGCGCACGTCGCTCAGCACGACGGCATCAGGACGGTCGGCGGTGCGGGCGAGAAAGACATCCGTCAGATAGTGGACGCGCCGCTGATGATCGTAATTGCAGAGCACCTGATCGCCCTCCTGAGGGTGCAGGACATCTTCCAGCGTGAGCGGGACCTGATCGAAATGATGGGGGTCATCGGCAGTCGGGCGGGGTACGTAGCGCCAGCCGTAGCGGAACGGGTCATCGGTAGGCGGCGTCTCGGGCGCCGGATGAGGATGAATGGTGGGATGGGTCATAGTATTGCCTCCTGACGTGGCGAGGAATCGCGCGCATTATCCGTTCTGGTCATCGAAGATCACTCCGCGATTGAACAACACCGGTCTCTGCGCCGAGGATAATCTGGTATCAGACGCAGACTTCACGGATTGCGACCGGTTCATCTCTGGATCGGATGATGCGCGGCTCCTTGGTCTGGCGGGCACAAATGCTGCGTTAGCGCTCTGTTGGCTGTGCGATTTATCGCCCAGACGCGATCTTGATGTCAAGACGTATGGTGATCACTCCGCACATTGTACCACGTTCAGCATGATGATGAGCGCACCGAGGCGTCGCAATGCCCGCAGTCTGATATGTATCTCAAAAAGTCTGCACCTGTGCTGGGTCACTCCCCACTTCACAGCGGTCCATGCTATAATGCATGACAGAACCCCGCTCTTCTCTGTCCGCTGTGCGTTCAGGTTCGTGATCAGAAGATTGATTGAAGCATGCGCATTGCCTACACCGCCGACCTTCATGGCAACCTATCCGACTATCGCGCATTGTGCGAGTTTGCGGCGCTCCACAAGGCGGAAGTTGTTGTCGTTGGCGGCGATCTGTTGCCCCATGCGATGCGGCGTGATGATGCGCTGACCGTGCAGCGGACGTTCGTGGAGCACAGCCTGGCGCCGCTTCTGCGCGCATTTCGGGCGCAACATCCGACAATTGCGGTCTATCTATTGCCGGGGAATGATGATTGGGCGGCGGCGTATGCAGCAGTCGAAGACCTTGCGGCGGAAGAGTTGGCGTATCCGCTTCACGAGCAGGTTTATCGGATGGCTCCTGATCTCTGGATTGCCGGATATGCCTGCGTACCGCCGACGCCGTTCAGCATCAAGGATTTCGAGCGGTGCGACGAAAGACGAATGCAGCCGTTCAGTTTCGAACACGCGCTGACCAGTCGCAGTGGCGTGATCCAACCGTTGCAACGTCAGGAATTCGAGGCGCTGCCGTCGATTGCGGAAGACCTTGCGGCGCTTGCCGGGCGCAGCAATCCGCGCCGCACGGTGTATGTCTGCCACACGCCGCCTGCCGATACGCCGCTCGATCTGATGTCGAACCGGCGCCATGTCGGCAGTCGCGCATTGCGTGCGTTCATCGAACAATATCAGCCGCCGCTCACCCTGCATGGGCATATCCACGAAGCACCGTCACTAAGCGGAACGTATGTTACCCGGATTGGCGCAACCTGGTGCATCAATCCGGGACGCGATCAGCGCCGGTTTCACGGCGTTCTGATCGACTTCACAGACGGCATGGTTCGCATGGAACACACCGTCTACGGCACACAACCGGAGTAGAAAGGCTATGGTCCGTGTTCAACACCATTAGCGACGTTAAAACAGCGCTCAGCGCGCAGCGTTACATTCCTTCCGATGAAATTGCCACAACCGTATTCCTGGCAGAGAAACTCGGCAAGCCGATCCTTGCCGAAGGTCCGGCTGGCGTGGGCAAAACCGAACTGGCAAAAGTGTGGGCGGCGGCGACCGGGCGCGAGTTGATCCGCCTCCAGTGCTACGAAGGTCTCGACGAAACCAAGGCACTCTATGAGTGGGAATATGCCAAACAACTGCTCTACACGCAGTTGCTGCGCGATAAACTCAACGATCTGCTGGCGGGCGTGACGACGCTTGCCGAAGCCGCCGACCGGTTGGCTGCCGAGGAAGATGTGTTCTTCTCCAGTCGCTTCATGCTGCCGCGCCCGTTGCTGAAAGCGATTACGAGCGAGCAACCGGTGACGCTGCTGATCGACGAGATCGACCGCGCCGACGCCGAGTTCGAGGCGTTTCTGCTCGAGGTGCTGAGCGATTTTCAGGTGAGCGTACCCGAACTCGGCACCATCCGCGCTCGCCATCAACCAATGGTATTATTGACCAGCAACAACACCCGCGAACTCTCCGAAGCGCTGAAACGCCGCTGCCTCTATCTGCACGTCGATTACCCCACGGCCGAACAGGAACTTCAGATCGTCAACCTGAAGGTGCCCGGTCTGCCGCCAAAACTGGCGCAGCAGGCGGTGGAACTGGTGCAGCGGCTGCGCGGCATGGACCTGAAGAAGCATCCGAGCGTCTCCGAAACGATCGACTGGGCGCGCGCGCTGCTCGAACTCAACGCCCGCCATCTCGACCGCGCGACGATCGAGACGACGCTGAATGTGTTGCTCAAGTTCGAGGGCGACTTGCAGCGCGCGCGCCGCGCCATGGTGCGCGACGAGGGCGACCGCGCGCGCCGTGAACGCGATGAGTTTGGTCGACCGCGGCGCGACGACGAGGGCGGACGCTTCCGCGGCAACTAGCATGAAGCGGGCTTTGGTCCGTCACCAGGCGGTGTTCGCCGCAGGTGAACCTGCGCTTGAGCGCATGAGGAGGGAATAGGGATGGATCAGCGGGTTGTCGATTTTATCCATGCCCTGCGCGCAAAAGGAGTGCGCATTTCGCTCGCCGAAAGTATCGACGCAATGCGTTGCGTCGAAATTGCTGGTGTCGCCGATAAACAATTCTTCCGTTCGGCGCTGCGCGCGTCGCTGGTGAAAGAGCCACGCGACCTGCCGACGTTCGATGAACTCTTCCCGCGCTTCTTCGGTCTCGATGCCCCGCCGCCGCTCCAGCAGCCCGGCGGTGGGATGTCCCCCGAAGAGCGCGAACAACTGGCGCAGATGCTGCAACAGATGCTGGCATCGCTCACACCAGAGCAACTCCGGCGTCTGTTCGAGATGATGATGACCGGGAAGGGCATGAGCGGCAGCCAGATGCGCCAGTTCATCGACGAGAACACGACCGCTACACAGATGACGACCGGCTTCCAACCGTGGGCAACGCGTCGCGCGCTGCGTGAATTACAGTTCGACCGCCTGGAGCAGTTGCTTCAGGAACTGATCGAGAAACTGCGCGAAGCGGGAGTCGGCGAGGCGGCGCTTCGGCAACTGGAACAGGAAGCGCGCGAGAACCGCGCGGCGCTGGCGCAGCAGATCGGCAACGAAGTGGGGAATGGGCTGCAACAGCGCGAAGCCGAAGAACGCCGTCGCCGCCCTGCCGAAGATTTGCAGGATCGTCCATTCGAGGAACTGACGTACCGGGACGATGATGAGATGCGCGCCGTGATTAACCGCCTGGCCGCACAGTTGCGCACGCGCGTCGCGCTGCGGCAGAAACGCGCCAGCAAGGGCGCCCTCGATGCCAAGAGCACCATCCGCGCCAATCTGCGCTACAGCGGCGTGCCACTCGACATTCGCCACCGCCGCAAACACCTGAAGCCGCGCATTACCGTCATCTGCGATGTCTCCGGATCGATGCGCGCTGTCACCGGCTTTATGCTGATGCTCGTCTATGCGTTGCAGGATCAGATCAGCCGCACCCGCCCCTTTGTGTATTACCGCACCATTGCCGATGTGCAGGCTGATTTTCAGCAACTGCGCCCCGAAGATGCGATCCGCGTCGTGCCGGAGCGGGTGCAGGGTGGTCCCTGGCAGACGAGCCTGGGGGCATGTCTGGCGACATTCACGCGCGATTATCTCGACGCGGTTGATCGCCGCACCACGGTGATCTTCCTCGGCGATGGTGATGATCATCTGTCGCCGCCGAACCCGCGCGCGTTCGAGACCATCAAGCGCCGTGCACACCGCGTCGTCTGGTTTAACCCCGAACCGCCCTATCGCTGGGGGCGGGAAGACAACCACATGCACATCTACGCTCCCATGTGCGATGCGGTGCATCACGTGAGCAACCTGCGTCAGTTGGTTGCGGCTGTGGACGGGCTGTTTTCGTAAACCTATGTGCGCACAATCAGGCTCTTGCCCGTCATCTGCGGCGCAGGTTCGAGTCCCAGCAGGTCGAGCACTGTCGGCGCGACATCGGCGAGACGTCCACCGTCGCGCAACGCGACCCGCCCCTTGTCCAACCCCAACCCCGGAGCGGCGATCAGGTACGTCGGCACCGGATTGGTCGTGTGCGCCGTGTGCGGTCCGCCGGTCTCCGGGTCGATCATAAGTTCGGCGTTGCCATGGTCGGCCATGACGATCGCCGCGCCGCCGCGCGCCACAACGGCATCGACAATCGCGCCGGTGCATTCGTCCACCACCTCACACGCCTTCACCACCGCCGGAATGACCCCGGTGTGCCCCACCATGTCCGGGTTGGCGTAGTTGACCAGAATGAAATCGTATGCGTCGGACTCAATGGCTTTCAGCACCACATCGCGCACGCCGTAGGCGCTCATTTCCGGCTTGAGGTCGTAAGTCGGCACCTCTTTCGGCGATGGAACGATCTGCCAGTCCTCATTGGGAAACGGTTGTTCGCGCCCGCCGTTGAAGAAGAATGTGACGTGCGGATACTTTTCGGTTTCCGCTGCGTGGAATTGACGCAATCCGGCATCGCTGATTACCTTCGCCAGCGGCACAGCGACATCATCGTTCTGAAAAGCGACCTGATACGGCATATTCTTTTCGTACTCGGTCATAGCAATGTAGATCAGATCACGCAGCATCTCCCGCGCGAAGCCATCGAAATCGGGCAGGGTGAAGGCGCGACTGATCTGACGCACCCGGTCGGCGCGGAAGTTGAAGCACACCACAGCATCGCCGTTACCAATCGTGGCGACCGGTTTGCCGGCTTCGTCCACAATCACGGCTGGCTTGATGAACTCATCGGTCACGCCGTCGTCGTAAGAACGCTGGATCGCTGTCAGCGGATCGGGTGCGGGACGACCGACACCTTTCGTCAGCAGATCATACGCTTGTTTCGTGCGCTCCCAGCGCTTATCGCGGTCCATCGCGTAGTAGCGCCCGACCACCGAGGCGACGCGCCCAATCTGATGTTCTTCCATAAATGCGAGCAGATCGCGGGCGAACTCTATCCCGCTTTGCGGCATGGTGTCGCGTCCATCGGTGAACAGATGGACGTAAACTCGTTCGAGACCTTCGCGTTTTGCCAGTTCAAGGAGTGCTTTGGTATGGTTGACGTGGCTATGGACGCCGCCAGGACCGAGCAAACCCATCAGGTGCAGCGCTGTCCCGCGTTCCTTCACGGTGCGGATAGCGTTGCAAAGCACAGGATTGGTAAAGAACGTTCCATCGGCAATCGAGTCATCGATGACCGTAATATCCTGGCGCACCACGAAGCCGGCGCCCAGGTTCAGGTGTCCCACCTCAGAGTTCCCCATCTGCCCGGCCGGCAGACCGACATCTTTCTCCGCAGCGCGCACCAGGGTGAACGGACACTCGGCGCGCCAGCGGTCATCAAACGGCTTGCGCGCCAGTTTGACCCCGTTGCCTTCGACTTCTTCACGCTCACCCCAACCATCGCGGATGACCAGCAACACCGGTCGCGGACGTGGAACAGGTGTCATAGGATTCTCCCACCTTTCTAGCGCGTGTCACTTCTTTCTGGCGGACGCGCCCTTCCCGCGCTGCGCCTGGGGTTGAGACTTGCTGCGCTGTTGCGGATTGGCGGTTGGTGGAACTGCACGACCGCGCGGTACGGTCGATCCAGCGGATGGACCTGCATCCGGTTGTTTCGATGCAGGTCGCGCCGGGGTGTTTGCGGATTGACCCGCAGCCGACGGCTTTGTTGCCGGTTGCGCCGAGGCATTCTGCACCGGCGCCGATTGTTGGCGCTGCTGTAACAACGCGACAAGTTCCGCCTCGCGCCCCAGGTGGCAGGCTTTGAACTTCTTGCCGCTGCCGCACGGGCATGGATCGTTGCGTCCTGGCATCTGCACACTGTGGCGAACCGTCCGCAACACTTTTCCGTTGCCGTCGTCCGTTCCTGCATGCTGAGCAGCGATCAGACGGCGCTGCTGCTCGGCTTCGACCTGGCGCAGATACTGCTCGTACTGGAACGATGCCGGGATGATCTGATACACAATGTCGCGTTGAATGTTGGCTTTCAACTCTTCAAACATTGCGTAGGCATTGCGCTGATACTCAACGAGCGGATCGCGTTGCGCCACCGCCTGCAACCCGATCTCCTGGCGCAGGTCTTCCATGCCGGTAAGATAATCGACCCACTGCCGATCGATCGCGCCGAGCATCATGCGCCGCTCGAAGGAGCGCATACGTTCCTCGCCGATCGCCTGCTCGCGCGCCGTATAATCTTCCTCAATCGCTTCCATAAGCGCGTCTTCGATCTCCTGGCGCGAGAGGTGTTCAAGGTGCTCCGGCGCAATCTTCTCCTCGGTCAACATCGGATCAATCGCGCGCACGGCGCGCACCAATCCTTCGAGGTCCCACTCCTCGAAATCATCGGCGCGCCCGCGGGTCTCGGGCAGGTAGCGTGCAACCAGCGCATGCACTTCGTCGGCGATCATGTCGAGCACCCGCTCGCGCATATTCTCGCCTTCGAGGATTTTGCGTCGATCGGCGTAGATGACGGTGCGCTGCTTGTTCATCACATTGTCGAACTCGACCGTGTGCTTGCGAATATCGAAGTTGTACCCCTCAACGCGCGTTTGAGCGCTTTCGATGGTGCGGTTGATCAACCCGGCTTCAATCGGCAGGCTTTCATCGACACCAAACCGCTCCATCAAGCCCTTGACGCGATCCATCGGACCAAAGCGCCGCATCAGATCATCTTCGAGCGACAGGTAGAACCGTGACGAGCCAGGGTCTCCCTGGCGACCGGCGCGCCCGCGCAACTGATTGTCGATGCGTCGCGATTCGTGGCGTTCGGTGCCGATGATGTGCAACCCCCCCAACTCGCGCACCTCTTTGCCCTCGGCTTCCGTAATGTGCCGCGCTTCCTCTTGCGCCTCGCGGATCTGTTCTGGCGTCGCCTGCTCGATTTTGATGCCACGCCGGGCAAGGATTTCTTCGATCAGACCATCGGGGTTGCCGCCGAGCAGAATGTCGGTACCGCGCCCCGCCATGTTGGTGGCGATCGTCACGGCGCCTTTGCGCCCCGCCTGCGCCACGATGCGCGCTTCGCGCTCGTGGTACTTGGCGTTCAACACTTGATGTTTGATGCCACGGCGCTTCAGCATCTCGCTCAAGCGCTCCGACGTCTCAACCGAGGTGGTGCCGACGAGCACCGGGCGCCCTAGGGCGTGCATCTCCTCGATCTCTCGGATGACCGCCTCGAACTTTGCCTTTTCGGTGCGATAAATCTGGTCGTCATAGTCCTTGCGGATCATCGGGCGGTGCGTCGGAATGACGACAACGTCCAGATTGTAGATCTTGCCAAACTCCTCGCGCTCGGTGTAGGCCGTACCGGTCATACCGGCCAGCTTCTGGTACATGCGGAAGTAATTCTGGAAGGTGATCGTCGCCAGGGTGACATTTTCCTGGCGCATCTTCACTCCTTCCTTCGCCTCCACCGCCTGGTGCAGACCGTCGGACCAGCGGCGACCAATCATTTTGCGCCCCGTGAACTCATCGACGATGATTACTTCACCATTCTCGACGATATAATCCCGGTCGCGCTGGTAGATGAATTCCGCTCGCAGCGCATTGTCCAGGTAGTGGGTCAGGCGATAGTATTTCGGATCGTAGAGCGATTCGCCTTCGGGAATCTTCAGCAACCGCTCGACCCTCGCTACCCCCTGATCGGTCAACTGAACACTTTTCGAGCGCGGCTCGATCACAAAATCGCCCTCTGGATCTTCGATCATTTGTTTCTTGATCTGGTCGGGCGTGTAGGGGCTGGGTTTGAGATGACGCACCAGTGCGGCAAACTGACGGTATTCGTCGCCGCTTTCCTGCGCCGGACCCGAAATGATCAACGGCGTGCGCGCTTCGTCGATCAGAATGTTGTCCACTTCGTCCACAATGGCGTAGTGCAATTCACGCTGCACGAGTTGTGCGAGGTCCCACGCCATGTTGTCGCGCAGGTAGTCGAAGCCGAACTCATTGTTCGTTCCATAGGTGATATCCGCCAGATACGCCTCGCGCCGCGTGCAAGGGCGCCAGTGAACAAGGCGCTGATCGTCGGGGTTTGCCTTCGGATCGATATAGTCCGGGTCGTAGATCGCCGAGTATTCGTGCGAGATTGTGGCGACGCTCAACCCGAGCATGTGGTAGATTGGTCCCATCCAGCCCGCGCCAACCTTTGCCAGGTAGTCGTTGACCGTGACCAGATGGCACCCTTTGCCGGTCAGCGCATTCAGGTAGAGCGGCAGGGTCGCCACCAGCGTTTTTCCTTCGCCGGTTTTCATTTCGGCGATCTTGCCCTGGTGCAGTACGATGCCCCCCATCAACTGTACGTCGTAGTGACGCTGACCAATCGTGCGCCGGGCTGCCTCGCGCACCACAGCGAAGGCTTCGGGAAGCAAATCATCGAGCGTCTCGCCATCGGCGAGGCGCTGCTTGAATTCATCGGTTTTTGCGCGCAGTTCGGCGTCGGAAAGCGTCTGGATCGACGGTTCGAGGCTGTTGATCTGGCGCACAATCGGCTCGATCTGCTTGATCGCGCGATCAGGACCGAAGCCGAGTAGTTTCTCAAAGAATGCTTTCATGGAATCTCCTCCGCATGGTGCGGATGGGACAACGCGCTCGGTATTCTCGCTGTTTCCGCGTTATTGGACCGACGTGGCGCCATTGGGTGCATCGGGCGTGCAAAGGCGCAAAGTACCGTTCGCATTATAGCACACGCGGTTCTGTGCTGGCGGGAGTCCGGCATATCCATTGCACCGACGCGCGCTGCGTGCTATCATTCCAGGAGCAGCGTCGTGTGGCAGGGTTGCGCTCCGCACAAGAGGCGTGCAGACAGACGATCTGCATAGAATGCAGTCATGACCGCTCCTTCTTCGGCTGTTCCTCAGATACACACACGTGATCGCGCGCATACGCGGCTACGCCATGCTGTTGCGGCTGTCGCTCTGGCAACGTTGAGTCTCTTGCTGCTGCTCACGACGGAACCGCAGATTGGATTGACCTGGGATGAGCCGGCATACATTGTGGCAGCGCGCGCGTATGTCGGTTGGTTTGAACGTCTGGCGGTCGATCCCGGTGGCGCCTTGCAACCGGATGTTATCAGACGTTTCTGGGAGGCCAACCATGAACATCCACCGCTCGACAAAATCTGGTCGGGAATGGTATGGCAGTTTGCGCGCCACTTTCTCGACGACCTGCCGGCGCATCGATTGGGGAATATTCTTTTGACCGCCATTGCGGTCGGCGTGTTGTACGGGACAGTCACGAGTGGTTTTGGCGGTTGGGCGGGGGTGGCGGCGGTCGTGGCGCTGATCACGATGCCGCGTTTCTTCTTCCATGCGCATCTGGCGGCGCTCGATGTGCCGGCGGCGGTTGCGTTTTTTCTGGTGACGGCGCTCTTCTGGCATACGCGCCGGCGCCGCAGTGTCGCCTGGGATGTGGCGCTCGGCGTGGCGTGGGGTGCGGCGCTTGCAACAAAGATTAATGCGCTGTTTGTCCTTCCGCTGCTGCTGGTCTGGATACTGGCATTCGCCCGTCGCGGCTTTCTGATACGGCGCGTGATCGTTGCTGGGGGCATCGGTCTGCCAACGTTCATTGCGCTGTGGCCCTGGCTCTATCACGACACGCTCGCGCGATTGATCGCCTACATCCGCTTCATAACGGTCGATCACTGGAAGATCGCGCAGTGGTATTTTGGTGAAGCGTTGATGCCGCCGCCGTGGCATTTCCCGTTCGTCATGCTCGTTGCGGTCACGCCGCTGGGGATCACCTTTCTGGCGCTCGCCGGCGTCGGGCTCGGCATCGTTGCCATCCGTTCCGATTCGTCGATGCAACGCGAACAGGGTGCACAGATCGCGCTCTGGACGCTCGGCGCGCTCGTGCCGCTGCTGGCGCTGACGACCGGGCGAACGATGGTGTACGATAATGAGCGGTTGTTCATGCCAGCGTTTTTCTTCGTTGCTGCGTTGGCTGGCAGCGGTCTCGACGCAGTTGGGCGCTGGCTGCGTCGTTGGTTCGAGTGGCGCAAATGGCCGCACCTGGCGACGCCTGGCGTCGCGCTGGCAGGCGCGTTGCTGTTTCTGCCGCATCTGGTCATCGCAGCACAGATGTACCCGCACCTGCTTTCCTACTATTCCGAAGCCGTGGGAGGATTGCGCGGCGCCACGCGCATGGGGCTGGAAACAACCTACTGGTGTGAAACGTATGCTGTCGCGCTGCCATACATTAACGCGCGCGCTGCGCCTGGCGCTGTGGTGTGGGTAGAGGACTGGAGCCACGATGTGCTGCTGACATACCAGTTCTTGGGCCGCCTGCGCCCTGATGTGCGTGTTGCGCTTGCGCCCGGCGCCGGATCGCTCTTTAGCCGGTATGGGTTGGAAGGAACGCCGGCCGACATTGCTGATGCTGATTATGTTATCGTCACGTATCGGCAGACTGGTTTTGCGGCGCATGCCAAGATCGAACGCTGGATCGTCGGTCGCCAACCGGTGCTGCGCCTGGAACGTTTCGGCGTCCCGCTGATGGAACTGTATGAGCAAGAGCGCTGATCCTGATCGACCGGCGATTGCCGGCATCATCCTTGCTGCCGGAACATCGTCGCGCATGGGACGTCCCAAGCAACTTCTCGATTGGGGCGAGCGTCCGCTCGTGCGCGCGATTGCGGAAACCGCATGCACTGCTCGGCTCGATGAGGTGATCATCGTCACCAGAAGCGCAGACAGAGCAGTGACCGCAGCGCTTGCCGATCTTCCAGTGCGCATCGTGCCGAACCCACTCGCTGCTGCCGGTCAGAGCACATCGCTTCACGCCGGTATCGCCGCTCTATCGCCGAGCATCGCAGCCGCAGTCATCCTCCTCGGTGATCAACCATTCGTGACGGCAGCGATTATCGAGGCGTTAGTCAACGCCTGGTGCGATGATCGCGCACCGATCATCGCACCGGTGTTCGCTGGAACACGAGGCAACCCGGTTCTCTTTGATCGGTCGGTGTTCGCAGAGTTGCTCGCTATCGAGGGAGACCAGGGCGCGCGCGGCGTTATTGCCCGCAATCCAGCGCGCGTTCATTGTGTGCATTTTGATGATGACCGTCCGTTGCTCGACATCGATACGCCTGAAGCCTATGCTTATGCTCGTCTCGTGCTCGAATCCACTCGATGAGGGTGAGCCATGTTTCTGACCACTCTTCCCGTTGATCAGGCTGTCGGTCATATCCTGCGCCACAACGTGGCCGATGCCGCCGGGCGCAAGACGCTGCCAAAGGGTCGGCGCATCACCGACGACGACGTGGCGCGCCTCCGCGCCCTGGGGGTCGCAGCGGTGCGCGTGGCAGTGCTGGAACCCGGCGATGTTCATGAGGACGAAGCCGCACAACGCCTCGCCGATGCGGTCCGGCGTTCGGGCGTGGTTCCAACCGATGCGATGCACAGCCGTGTCAATCTGCTGGCAGAGGCGGATGGCGTGGTCGAAGTGGACATCGATGCATTGCAGGCGATCAACGAGATTGACGGTCTGACCATTGCCACACTGCCGAACCATGCCCTGGTGCGTGAGCGCAAGCGCGTGGCGACAATCAAGATCATCCCTTTTGCCCTGCCGGAAAGGTCGATCCAGCAGGCGGAGCGCATTGGCGCCGAGTCGGGGGGCGTTGTCGGCGTGCGACGATTGCTGCAACGGCGCGTCGGTGTGCTGCTGGTCGTTGGTCCTGAGGCGCGTGAGCGTATTACTCGCCTTGTTCTGCCGGCCATCGAGGGGCGGGTGACCGAACTCGGATCGACGATTGATATGGTGCGCTATGCCGCGCTGGATGAAGGCGAAGTGGCGGAAGGGATCGCCGCTCTGCGCGCGGCAGGCAGCGATCTTCTGATCATTGCCGGTGAAACCTCGATTATGGACCGCGACGACGTCACGCCGCAGGGGATTCGTATGGCCGGCGGGCGCATCGAACACTACGGCGCGCCGGTCGAACCTGGTAATCTGCTGTTGCTGGCGTACCTCGACGACGGAACGAAACAGGGTGTTCCTATCCTTGGCGCACCCGGCTGCGTTCGTTCACGCGCGACCAACATTGTTGATCTGCTGCTGCCGCGTTTGCTGGCAGGCGAACGAGTAACACGGCGGGCGATTATCGAATTGGGGCACGGCGGGCTACTGGGATGATGGGCGCAGTCCGAGCGCGCGCAGATGCGCATCAAGCCAAGCGGCATCATCGGGCGCAAGGTCGGGCGGCGGCGGCGGTTGGGTGTAATCAATCTCCAGGTCGTAGCGCGCGCGGCGGTATGCCTCGTGGATTGCCGCTCCCACATCCAGCGCCACCGGCGGGTCGGGCGCAAGGAGCGGCACCGGCGCCGGCTTGATCGGGTCACGCAGGGTCAGGGGCCAGACCTCGACATACGGACGGCGCTGCGCTCGGCTCAGCAAGATGAAGTACGGTGCGTCGGGCAGCGGACGCGCCAGGCGGGGGCGCTGCCCGGCGCGCAGCAGGTCGATTTCGAGCAGGTGAGCGGTGCTGGCAAAGAGGTCCTGCCGTTTCTTCTCGTAGGCGTCCGCGCCGTCGGGACCGGGGCGCTTATTGGCGGGGGAGAGGAGTTCGATGGCGGTCACCAGCGTCTGGTCGCGCACAGTGCGGATGTCAATCCGGGCATACTCCACCGGCACGTCCATCAGCGCCGGGAGGGTCAGGGGCGCTTCCGCGAGGCTCACGGCGGCGCTGCCGGAAGCCGCAGCGGAGTACTCACGTTCGACGACGGCTACATCGGGCACCCCCCGGCGCACCGGCGCAATCTCCAGGCTCTCGAAGAGCACATACGGCGTAATGACCGCTCGATAGCGCGGCGACAACTGCGCCTGCAACTGGTCACACATCAGTGTTATCAATCGATGATGCACATCGGGCCAGAGGCTCGGCGCTTCGAGGTACGGGTCCATTCCGGGGAACGGCGGTTCCATGGCACTCCTTTGGGTCGATTCAACAAGAGTGGCGCCGCATCTCAATCGGCGCCGGAGTGTGTCCAGATGCTGGTTTATGTGGAGATATGGTGCCGGTGACTGGGATCGAACCAGTGACCTAACGATTATGAGTCGTTCGCTCTAACCACTGAGCTACACCGGCAGAGCGCATGAAATGGTAGCACGCTGCGCAAAGGTTGTCAAGAAAGGATGCCGGCTTGCTAGGGCTTCTCAGTTCTTTAAGGAAAGAGAATAGAATAGGAGTCTCGTGCCGCAACACCACGTGGGAGTACGCAATGATTGCCTATCATCCGAACAGTTTGCTGGGACACTTGGCGCCGGCGCCCGATCCCCGTCGGCGATCTGGTCGACGGTATCCGCTGCCAAGCCTGCTGGGGGTGGTCATACTCGGCATGTTGCATGGACAAGACGCGCTGCATAGCGCGTGGACATGGGCGCATGGGCGTTGGGGCGCGCGCTGGCGTCCACTTGGGGCCCACAGTCCGCATTTCCCCGCCTACAATACGGTACGGGACCTGCTGGCATGCGTGGATGCGGACGACCTGGATCGGCGGCTGCGTCCCTGGATGGAGCGACTGCTTGGCATGCCCGTGGGCGGGATCAGGGCCGATGGCAAGGTCTTAGGGGGGAGCAAACGCGCCGGGGCGCCCGCCCTGCATGGCGTCGAACTCGTCACCCATACCACGGGGATGGCGCTCGCCCAACGCGAGGCCGTCGGCGGCCCTGTTGGCGCTGCTCACGGAAGCGCCCTTGGACGGGCGCATGGTCAGTATGGATGCGGGCTTCCTGAATGCCGCCGTCACCCAAACCATTGTGCAGGAACACGGCAATTGCCTGGGCGGTGTCAAAGGCGATCAGGCTGAGTGCAGGCGCTCCTCGATGACCGGGTCGCCCCGCAGGTGCTTTTCCCCCCCGGACACGCCGCCAGCCCCGTTGCCGGTAGCGCTGGATCAGATTGCGCCACCCCGGCGGAAGCGCCAGCCGATCGGGTTCCGTCGTGAACTCCAACCCCGCCGGGCGCCGGATGCGCAGACGATCGAGCAATCGCGGGGGCGATTGGAGATCCGCGAGCTCTGGGTCGTGGATGCGGGAGACGTGGGGCCGTCTCTCATGACCGCATATGGGTGGCGGCAGGTCACACAGATTGGCGGGCTCCGACGCTGGTGTCGGCGGCGGCATGCGGACCTGTGGACGGTAGAGGAAGTGACGGTCGTCAGTAGTCGCCAACGCACGCCCGCACAGTTCCTGGCGAGCATCCGCAACCACTGGACGATCGAAAATCAAGTCCACCGACCACGGGATGGCAGCATGCAGGAAGATCGCTTGCACGGACGGGCCATTGGGGTCATCCTCGCCGTGTGCCGGAATGTGGTGATCAATCTCATCCGGCGACATCTTCCGGGTCGCTACATCCCAACCGCGCGCCACGCCATCACCACCGACCTCGGCATCGCATTACGCTGGATGCATCTTCCATTAAGGAACTGAGAAGCCCTCCCCACAGCCGAATGTGGCTTGACACGCCTATCCCGACATGCTATGCTGATGTTGTATCATCTCCGCACCGCACGAGAAACGTTCGTATCCGAAAGACATCATCGCGGCATCTGTCGCGCCATAGCGATTTTCCATCCCTGTCTGCTCCAATTATCAGAGCAGGTTGGCATTCTGTTTTCATTGTTGCGCACAAGGAGGTGTCTATGGTCGAAGCCGTGACCGCTGATTCTTCAGCCACACAGTTTCCCGTCTCTGTCGATGACGTAATGACCGTTCTCCGGCGTTGCTACGACCCGTGCTGCCAGGAGCGACAGGTCAGCGTGGTGGACATGGGGCTGATCGAGCAGGTGCGGGTGTCGGGCAGGCAGATTGATATCGATATCGTCCTGACCACCGGTTGGTGCCCCTTTTCCCTCCACCTCTTGCAGATGATGGAAGAAGAAGTCAAACGCATCCAGGGAGTCGAGGCGGTTAACGTCCAGATTACCTGGAATGTCCCCTGGTCTCCAGAGCGCCTGTCGGCAACGGCGCGCGAGCGGTTGCGTCTTCCGCTCGAGCAACTCCTCCCGTTGCGCGAAGCGCGCCTGGCGCGTGAGCAGCAGTTTCGTGAGTCGGACCGGTAGTGTCTCGGTGTTTTCAGGAGGTTCACCATGATTGACGATGCATTCGTCTTCGATGGCGTCTGTCACGTCTTCAACTTCGACAGGTCGAACGCCTTCGGAAAACCGGGGGAAATGTTCATCGAGCATCTGTATGCCTTTCATCAGGTGCTCAACGCTCCCGGCGAGAAGACGCTCACGCGCGAAGAGTATATGCGCGAATGGACGGTCGACGAGATCGCGCGCATGGTCTTTGATGAAAGTCCCACCGATATGATCGTTGCGCAACCGCTGCCGCTCACCGATCTGTTCAAAGATGGGTTGTCGAGCTGGGAAAAGTGCGCCGCTATGGCGCGCAAATACCCGGATCGGGCGATCTTCTGGGGGTCGATCAATCCGCTCGAAGGGAAGAAGGCGCTCGATCTGATGGAGATTCAGGTCAAAGAGTATGGCGCCAGGGCGTTCAAACTTTACAATGTGCGCTATGACTATGGACAACCGTTCCCGTGGCGGATGGACGACCCACGGGTTGCGTTTCCGGTTTTCGAGAAGGCGCTGGAACTGGGTGTGAATCTGATCGGCGTCCACAAAGGCGTACCGCTCGGTCCGCAGCCGGTCGAGCACACCCAGGCGTGGGATATGGACGGTGCAGCCGCCAACTTCCCCGAGATCAATTTCGTCATTTTTCACGTTGGGCTGCCGTTCATCGACGAGATCTGCTGGCAACTGGTGCGCTACCCGAACCTCTACGCCTCGATTGCAGCAACGGTCAATTTCGTTGTGCGTTCGCCGCGCGTCTTTGCCGAAACCATGGCGAAACTCCTCTTCTGGTGCGGCGAAGACAAGATCATCTATGGTGGCGAGACGCCAATCTGGCATCCACGCGGCGCGCTGAAGGCGTTCTGGGGGTTTGAGCTGCCGGAGGATATTGTTCAGGGCTATGGATGCGGTCAGCTGACGAAGGAAGCCAAGAAGAAAATCCTGGGCTTGAACCTGGCGCGACTCCATGGCATCGATGTTGAAGAGAAGAAGCGCAGCCTGGGAGTGGCGGCGTAGGCGCTGGCGCGCTACGCGCTTCCCACAGCGACGGTCACCTCTGTTTGACAGACGCTCCAGACCGTCGTATCATTTGTAGAACAACCGATAGCGCCGCGCGCGGCGCAGCTAGGGGAGCCAGGTGAGCCTGGCTGAGAGTGCGGCCCGACGATGCCGCTGACCCTTTGAACCTGACCTGGGTTATGCCAGCGTAGGGAATGCCTGAGGTGGTCCGTCAACCGCCGCTCCCTACTTCTGGGGGCGGCGGTTTTGTGTCAGGAGAACGCTATGCCGCCGATAACCGTCAGTTTTGAGGTGCTACCGGGAGGATTGCCGGACAAAGCCGCAACCTACGCCGCCGTCGATGCTGCCATCGCTGTGGTCGCCGCAAGCGGTCTGCCCTATCGCGTTGGTCCGATGGAAACGACGATCGAGGGGGAGTACGATGCCATAATGGCCGTGATCAAACAGGCGCAGGAAGCAGTGCTCCACGCGGGAGCGACTCGGGTCTTTACGCTGATCAAGGTCGATTATGACCCGTGCGGGTCTACGATTGCCGAAAAGTTGGCGAAGTATGCGGAGTGAGCAGGCGCACCATCTTGTTCAAGAACCGTCGTCTGCCGGGAGGATCGGCAGAGTGCGGCAGCGCGTTGCGCAGTTCCTTCCGCCTGTTGCGCTCTTGGGCGCACTCGTCGGAGCGTGGGAACTCCTGGTGTGGCAATTGGCGCTGCCGGTGTGGCTCCTGCCGACGCCGTCGCGCATTCTGTCCACCCTGATGAGCAACCTGCCCGTGCTGGGCGAGCACGTTGCGGCAACTCTCTCGGTGACCTTCCCTGGTTTTGGTCTGGCATTAGTGAGCGGTTTCGCGTTGGGCGTGCTGATCGATGCGTCGCCGCTTCTGCGGCGCGCCCTCTATCCGTTACTGGTCACGTCGCAGACGATCCCGATCGTGGCGATTGCGCCACTGCTCGTTGTTGGGTTCGGGTTTGGCATGCTGCCCAAGGTGCTGGTCGTTGCGCTGGTAACGTTCTTCCCTATCGTGGTCAACACCGCCGACGGGCTTCAGGCGGCAGACCGCGACCAGCGCCGGTTGTTGGAGGCGATGGGGGCGAATTACTGGCAATTGCTGCGCCTGCTGCGGTTGCCGGCCGCGCTCCCTTCGATCTTTACCGGTATTAAGGTTGCCGTCACCTACAGCATCATTGGCGCGGTTCTGGCTGAATGGATCGGCGCCAGCGCCGGGCTTGGCGTCTACATCGCGCGTTCGCTGCGCGCCTTTCGCACCGATCAGGTCTTTGTAGCGGCGCTGACGACCTCGCTGCTGACAATCGGATTGTTTGCGCTCGTGACGTTGCTGGAGCGCTGGATCATCTCCTGGAGGGACGAACTATGAAACGAACATTTATTGTGGCGCTGGCAGCGTTCATCCTCGCTGCCTGTGGCGGCGCCGTGCCATCGGCGCCGGTGAAGGAATTGGCGTCGGTGCGCGTTGGGCTTGACTGGACGCCCAACACCAACCACACCGGCTTGTACGTTGCGCGCGACAAAGGGTACTACCAGGAGCAGGGGCTGGATGTCGAGATTCTTGGCGCCCAAGAGGGCGGTGCAGTCGAACAACTGGTCGCAACAGGCAAACTCGATTTCGGAATCTCTTTCCAGGAAGCCGTTACCTATGCACGGGTCGAAGGAGTCCCGGTTGTGTCGATTGCTGCAATCATTCAGCACAATACCAGCGGCTTTGCCAGCCGCGCCGACGAGGGTATCACGCGCCCGCGTGATTTTGCAGGCAAGAAATATGGCGCTTTCGGCTCCCCCATCGAACAGGCGACGATCAAGGGGTTGATGGAATGTGACGGCGCAGGTGACCGTTTCGATCAGGTTGAGTTCGTGGACATCGGCAGCACCGACTTTTTTGTGGCGACGGATCGCGGCGATGTGGATTTTGCCTGGATCTTCAAAGGGTGGACGGGCGTAGAAGCCGAGGTGCGCGGTGTACCGCTTACGATTCTGATGATGAACGACCTCCGGTGCATTCCCGATTACTATACCCCGGTGCTGATCACCAGCGAGCAAATGATCGCCGAGAAGCCCGATCTGGTGCGTCGGTTCCTGGCTGCCACGAGCGCCGGGTACCGCTTCGCCATCGAGAAGCCGGACGAAGCCGCCGATCTTTTGCTGAAGGCAGCGCCCGAACTCGACGCAACACTCGTCAAGCGCAGCCAGCAGTATCTGGCGAGCCAGTATCAGGCAGAAGCGCCGCGTTGGGGTGAGCAGAAACTCGACGTCTGGCGCGACTATGCGCAGTGGATGACGGACCACGGGCTGATCGCTCGCATGATCGAGCCGGAAAAGGCGTTTACCAACGAGTTCCTGCCGTAGCGACAGGCGGAAGCAACCATGGCGACACTCGACGTTCGCGGCATCTGCAAGACATTTCGGACCTCTGACGGACCGGTGACCGTTATCGACGGATTGACAATCCGCGCAGAAGCGGGCGAATTCGTGGCGATCATCGGTCCCAGTGGCAGTGGCAAGAGCACCCTGTTCAATATTATCGCCGGGCTGGAAATGCCCGATGCGGGTGCGGTGTTGATCGACGGCGTCGATGTTGCCGGAAAACGGGGGCAGGTGGCGTACATGCCGCAGCGTGACGCACTTCTCCCCTGGCGTAGCGTTATCGAGAATGCAGTGCTGGCGGCGATTGTGCAGCGCGGCGATGTGGCGGCTGCCCGGCGCGAGGCGCGCGCGCTGCTCGACGATTTTGGGTTGGCGGGATGGGGCGATGCCCAACCCGCCATGCTCTCTGGCGGCATGCGTCAGCGCGCCGCGCTGCTCCGCACGGTGCTCTGGCATCGCCCGATCATGTTGCTCGACGAACCATTTGGCGCGCTCGACGCCCTGACCCGCGCCCAACTCCAACAATGGCTCCTGGGGCTGTGGGATCGTCTCGACCGGACGATCCTCCTGGTGACCCACGACATCGATGAGGCATTGTTGCTGGCAGACCGTGTCTACGTCCTGACGCCGCGCCCGGCGCGGATTGCGCTGGAGGTGGTCGTTGATGTGCCGCGCCCGCGCTCTTATGCGGTGGTTGCCGAGCCTTCCTTCGCGCGCCTCAAGGTGCGTTTGCAGCAGGTATTGATGGCGGGGGATGGTCGCCCCTGAACCGATCAAGGAAACGTATGCGCTCGATGCCGAGCGCAATGCGCTGTGCGGCGCTCTCGACCACATCGATCCAGTCCGCGTTCGGGTGAAAAGCGGAGCGGTAAAAAAGTGCCAGTACGCCTGTCAGGTCTTCTTTGAGGATAAGAGGAACAGCAGCGCCTGACACAAAGAATTCGCATTCAGCCAGCGCCTGCCATCCGTCGGCGACGGGATCGCTGCTCAGCGCCAGGCGACGTTCCTGCACTGCTCGTCCGGTCAGCGCCTCACCTGGTCGAGTCACTGGATACCCGGCAGGATGGCGAAACCCGATCTGCGCGGCAGTCTCGAACGCTGGCGTGCCGGGCGCGCGCAGTTGCACCACTGCCGCATCGGCAGGCAGATGATCGACGATGTCCCGCACTATGGCATGCAGCGTGTTGGCGAGATCGTCGCCGTGAATGATTGCCTGATCGATCAGGCGCAGAAGAGAAGCATAACGGTTCAGGGTTCCGATGCGATCGTTCATCTGTATCCCCTGAAACGTCAGCCCTACCACCCGCGCCATGGACTCGATCACCACAATCCGATCCGGTTGCATGCGTTGCGTCAGCGGGTAGGCGACCAGAAAAACGCCGGCGACGCCTGCCGGCGTACGAATCGGGACACAAACGCTTCCCCACTTCGCCGGCACACGCCCAACGACCGCCGAACGCTCGAATGCTGCGGGGGTCAACTCGCGCACCGTCAGCGTCTCTCCTCGCGCGAACGTTTGTCCCACGACACCTTCGCCCGGCTTGATCGACACATCAGTGAACGCTTGCAACCAGTCGGTTGCGGCAACCAGGTGCAGATCATCAT
Source organism: Roseiflexus castenholzii DSM 13941 (assembly GCF_000017805.1). Lineage (GTDB taxonomy): Bacteria > Chloroflexota > Chloroflexia > Chloroflexales > Roseiflexaceae > Roseiflexus > Roseiflexus castenholzii. The sequence goes on from NC_009767.1 coordinate 879,639, forward strand.
TCTCGCGTTGCCACAGCCAGATCGCGCCGGCCGGAACCTCCAGAACGGCGAGCGTCTCATCAAGGAGGGCGCGAAGTTTGTGATGCGCTGTTTGTGACTGCTGCAACGTCGTTGTGATTCGGTTGAATGCTTCAATTTCGAGCATGCGGCGACGTTGCGCCTCCCATGCCATTCTGCGCTCGGTTGCATCTCGTGCCGTCACAAGAACATGCGTGATCGGCGAGTCGGCGCCTTGAACCCGCAGCGGTGTGCAGGATACTTCGGCAATGAAACGGTGGTTGGTTTTGGTTGTCAGCCACATCTCGCGCTGGGTGAAGGCGCCATTTGCGACAGACTCGCTCACCAGGACTTCCCACCCTGCCGGATCGTCGGATTGTACGACAGACAGCGATTGACCAAGCATCTCTGCTTCGCTCCAGCCAAACAGTCGTTCCGCTGCGCGATTCCAAAACTGAACAATGCCATTTCTGAGGATTACGACAGCATGGGACGACTCCTGAAGCGCCACGCGAGCGATCTCTTTCGCCATGCGGCGCGTCTGGAGCAGGCTGGCAACGCGCGCCTGCAATTCCAACTGTTCGATTGGCGCCGTGATGACCTCATCAATGGTCTGCCAGAGGTGGCGAGTCGCCATGCCCACATCCTGGCGTGATGTGATCAACAAAAAGGGCAGGAACAGCGGTTCAGCCCGCTTCTTGCGCGCCTGGACCGCCTCCCAGAGAGTAGTGAGCGCCAGACCGTCCAGAATGCCCAGGTCGAACTCACCGTCGAGCGCGGCGGGGGTTGGCGTGGCGCTGACAACCTCGTAGTGCGCCCGCAACGCCTCGGCGAGCAGTTTACGGTTGACCGGGTTGTCGAGCAGCAGCAGAATACGGTTCATTGAAGGAGTGATCGGATCAACCCCAGCAGTTCTCGAATAATTACCGGCTTAACCAGGACCCCACGCGCTCCATACGCGATGCTTGCCTGTTGCAGTGCGGCGCTCTGACGGGCTGAGATCACCAACAGCGGAATGGCGCGCTCATGGAACCGTTGACAGCGTTGCCAGATGTCGGCGCCGAAGCCGGAGACATCGATCAGCGCCAGGCTGATCGGTTCCTCCAGCGCCTGATCGAGCGCCGCGATCGTTGCGGCGGACAGCGTGCGGTATCCCGCCTGATGCAACACCTGAGTAAGCAATGCCAGATTGCGCTTATTGACATCTACGGTCAAGATGAGAGCAGATTGCGTCGAGTCATCCATTGTCGCGCCGTTCTGAAATCCATTCAGGAGTCCCACTCAAAATGCCCCGGAGATTGCTCAACGGACCCCCAACCTTGATACCCTGCGATGTAATCTCAATCTCGCGCAGGGTTCGTTCGAAATCGCTCAGACGTTTCTTCAAGACGCCGATTGCTTTCCGCATCTCGCCGTGAATTTCCAGATACCGGATAAAGATGATAGTATCGCCAAGGTAGCTGATATGACCGTCGGTTACGCGAAAATTGCCGGTGATTTCGGCTGACTCGACAACCAGCAAGAGCGTCACGTTGTGGTGTTGCAGATATTTGCTCAGGGCATACAATTGAGCCTCCAGGTTTTCGCCACGAAGTGCGAGGTTGTAACCGGCAATGCTATCGATCATCACCAGGCGGGTCCCGTGGTCCTGCACATCGCGTCGCACGAGACGCGCAAACTCGTCCGCAGTGTACTGGAGCGGCTCAATCTTCAGAATTTGTAGCGTTCCCGCCGCTATCATACTGCGCGCCGGAATAGCAACCGCTTCGCAACGCCCGAGGATAATATCGACTTCCTCCTCGAAAGAATAGACAACGGATCGCTCGCCACGACCGGCGGCCTCCTTCATGAATTGTAATCCCAGGGTGGTTTTCCCCACGCCGCTCGGTCCGCAGAGCATGGTGATCGTGCTGCGTTCGATCCCTCCGTGCAGCAACGCATCCAGTTCGGGAACGCCTGACGAGATGTGCTCGGTCGACAATTGCTCATACTTCATATCCGGTAGCAAACGGGGGAACACCTGCATACCGGTTGCGCCAAGTTTACAGGTATGTGCGCCACCGGCAAAAGCCGAGCCGCGAAACTTGGTCACTTCCAGAAAACGTGTATCCGATGCCATGCGCAGATGGATAATGCCATCCGCCATGAATTGCAGGTCCTCATCAGGCGTCTCCGGGCTGGCTTCAGAAGTGAAGAGCAGGGTGATGCCGCGTTCCTTCAAAAAATGGAGAAACGACAGCACTTGTTGACGGAACTGATAGGCATCGCTGGCGAGGTAGCGAAACTGGGTCATGGCGTCGAGAAACACGCGCTGTGGATTGAGACGTTCGACCATCTCGGTGATTTTTCGAGCAGTGGGGGCGCGTTCCACTTCTGCGGGAGAAAAGATGTCGTAGGTCTCGACTTCGGTGAAGAACTGTGGTGAAGGACTGAGATCAAGAAACCGAATATGCCGCACATCGATCCCCATGCGTTCAGCGTTTTTCTGGAGTTGTGCAACCGGTTCGGTGAGCGTGATGAACAGTGGCGCCTCTTCCGCTGCGGCTGCGCTCAAAAAGTGCATACCGAGCGTTGTTTTGCCGCTGCCGGGTCCGCCACGCACCAGGTACGCGCGGCCAGGAAGAAAACCGCCGAAAAGGATTTCATCCAACCCCGGAATGCCGGTCGAAAGACGCTGATCTGACAGAGATTGTGCAGTGCTCATAACGTGTTGGTGATAGTGTACGGCGTCACGTATTGGCGGTATGAATCTGTTTCGGCGGGCAGCGATCATCGCCATACGAGCAGAATACGCAGCAGTCGCCGGGGCGGGGGCGTAACACAGTGTTGCACTGAGGACACACATACACAACTACACACGCATCAACGGGCATAGTCGCGCTACTGGCGCGTCCGCACATCGGGCAATGGACCAGTGTGTTCTGTTTCATACCTGCCTGACCTTTCCGATACTGCCTGATACCAATGACGATTGAAGATGCCGCATGCTGGTCATTCCGAGCCCTTCGCTTCGCTCAGGGTAAACGCAGCGACGGGTCATTCCGAGCCCTTCGCTTCGCTCAGGGTAAACGCAGCGAGGAATCTGCGCGGGTCGCGCACGACCCCTCGCGCTGCGCGGGGTGACCATGCCGGATGGTCACCGGTCATTGGTATGCCATGTCATCGTCCGAACCCTGTTGACGGATGCGGCGGTTTTGGCGCCATAATCTGCCCCAAAATGAACCGATAGACCCAATCGGCTTTGTCGGGACCGCGAAACTCGAAGGCAAACCGACCGAATGCCGTCAGCAGGATAATTTCGCCGCTTTGAAAGATCACCCCCAGCGACGGCGATAGCCGCAATATTCTGATAGGGAATAGAGACCATCGCGCGCTTTTTTGCCAGCATCCCCTGGTCGTAGAACATCACGCGCCGATCGGTGATGCCGACGAAGCCGGTTCCGACACCTTTGCAGTCATAGACGGCATACAGCGTTTCACCGGGCATGAGGTACGCCACAATGCGGCGATACTGCGATTCATCGTTGTACACGGTCCATCCTGCCGACATGATTCCTCCGGCGACTTTCGCAGCCACGTCCGTATCATTGTAGCAGCGTCCCGGTGAAGCGACAACCCGGCGAGTCAGGAGTTCATTTGTGTCGTTTTGGGCAAGGCATTTTGCTCGAATGCCGGGTCACGCAGGAGCGGGACCTCAGGTGGCGAGGTTGTGGCTTCGAGATTGAGCGCAATGTGTGTTGCCATAAGCAGTCACCATCCGAATGTGAACAGAGGGATGCTCAGTATACCCGAAAAGGGCGCTTTCTCCTTCGTCTAATGGATGCTGTTGACCAGACGACGCCGTATTGAAAACACGCGCCGGCGAGGACCTCGCCGGCGCGTGTTGGATAGGGGTGCTGCGTCCCTCAACCCTCCTTCACGGCGTTCTTCAGCGTGCTGCTGGCGCTGAACCCCGGCGTCCGGGTTGCCGGAATGTGGATCTTCGAGCGCGTCTGCGGGTTCACTCCCTCGCGCGCCTGGCGCTGCCGCACCTCAAACGTCCCGAAGCCGGTCAGGGTGACTTTCTCGCCGCGCTTCAACGCTTCGGTGATGACTTCCAGCGCCGCATCGACGATTTCCTTCGTCTCCTTCTGCGACCGGTTCGCCCGCTCGGCGACCGCCTTGATGAAGTCTGTTTTCTGCATGCCGCTTGTATCCTTTCCGTCAAACTATCGTATGACTTTTTCCCTTCAATACGCAGTATACTGCGTTTGTCAAGCGTGGTTCCTCATCAGGACGCTGTAAAATGCCATCGAACGTTTTCAATGTGTGTTTAAGGCTTTCTGGTGCGATCTTTTTTTGCCTGCCACAGGATCGGCCCAATAGTCCAGGCGGTGAAAATTGACCAGGTTGCCCAATCGCTCCATACGCCGGACCCAAAACCCTCGACGAGGAATCGGCCCGCGATGGATGATCATCAGGTGATAGAAGAGCGCCAACCAGACGGAGCAGGCACAAACGGCACATCATAGCAGACTGACATCACTCCCATTGACCGGAGAACATCCTGCGGTATAATGTGCGGGAGAAAAAGCAACCCCAACGACTCCCATGCGCATTCTCATCGTTGACGACAACCGCGACATCCTTGATCTTGTGCAGCGTATCCTCACGGCTGAAGGCCATAGCATTATCATTGCTCGCAATGGCTTAGAGGCGCTTCAGCGTGAAGCAGAGCACAGGCCGGATCTGATCGTACTCGACGTCAACCTGCCCTACCTGGACGGCTGGGAGGTCTGCCGGCAGATCAAGGCACGGCGTTCAGTGCCGATTATCATCCTGTCGGTGCGCGCAGAAGCGGTAGATATGGAGCGCAGTCGTAATGCCGGCGCTGACGATCATGTGCTCAAACCGTTTGAAATCAACGATCTGATCGAACGGATTGCGCGTCTTTCAGGAACGTCGCCGGCATAATCAGAAGCGCCAGCGTTTGGCAGAAGCGGGCAACTCGCTGACGCTTCGTTCGTATCTGAACCATCCATCTGGTCAGGTGCGCCACTTCCGGCAATGAATGATCGTTCCCTGACCTTCAGCGGATTTGATATCGAATTCATCCATCAGTCGTTTAGCGCCGGGCAACCCCATTCCCATGCCACGGGACGTGCTGTAGCCATCCTGCATCACGAGATCGATATCTGCAATTCCGGGTCCCTGGTCTTCGCAGATGATTTCGATCCCCTTCCGCCCGCCGCGTTCGATTTCGCGGATGGTGACCGTTCCAGTGCCGGCGTAGAGAAAGATGTTGCGCGCCAGTTCACTGACAGCAGTCGCAATACGCGCCTGATCGATTGCACCGAAGCCGAGCGCCTTTGCAGTGTCACGGGCAAGGGTGCGAGCGATCACGATATCGAGGTCGCTACGGATCGGCGCAACCTTAGCCTGTGCCATCGGCGTCCTCCTCAGCCTGTCGGCGGAGCATCGCCAGACCTTTCTCGAGATTGAGCGCAGTCATGACACCGGTCAGTTCCAGCCCCAATTCCACCAGCGTGATGGCGACTGCCGGTTGAAGACCGGTGATGACCACTTTCGTTCCCATAAGGCCGGCCATCGAAGCGATATCACTGATCAGACGACCGATGAAACTATCAACCACGTCGACAGCGGTGAGATCGACGATCAGACCTCGCGCTTTGGTGTCGTAGATTTTTTGGAGCAGATCGTCCTTGAACTGCACCGCAGACGCATCGTGCAACGCCACCTGAATCGAGGCAATCAGCACATCGCCGATCTTCAGAATGGGTATCCTGAGGCTTTCCAACGAGACCTCCTCAACCTGCGTGGGAAGACTCCAGATTATTTGGGGTTACCGGAGCAGGTACATAACATTGATCAAATAACGACGCACAACAGCGGCGATAGTTGAGACACCCCCGTCTTCCTCGGAGTCGATGATGTATCGAAGCGCCAGACTACCGTCCATTATAACCTACACACAACAGCCCGTCTATGCGCTAACAGTCCTGCTGTATGCATAGGAATACCTTCCGGCGTATAGTATACTATCCTCTCGAAACCATCGCATTACCGGGAACTGCGCTATGCCAGAGATCACGCGCGATTTTACTGCCACAACGTTCGTCGTTTACGAGCGACGCACATTGTTGTTGTTGCATCGCAAATTGGGCATGTGGCTGCCACCCGGCGGCCACATCGATCCGCACGAACTGCCCGATGAGGCTGCCATCCGCGAGGTGCGCGAAGAAACCGGGCTTGAGGTAGAACTGCTGACAACCGGCAGAATCCTCGGTGAGGTGCGCGTGCTGCCGCAGCCATACTGCATTCTGCTTGAGGACATTACACCGGATCATCAACACATCGATCTGATCTACTTTGCACGGGTGCGCAGCGGAGTGCTGGCGCCTGCTAAGCGCGAGGCGCATACGGCGCGCTGGATGACTTGGGACGATCTGGATGACCCTGACATTTCTGAGGATGTTCGTGAACTGGGGCGACGCGCCATCGAGTTGTGCAGTTGACCATGTTACCGGTAAAAAACCGATGCCTCTGCTGGTTGTGACACCGCGGGACACCCAGAGGAACTCACCTACCGTTGCTACCTCTCGGTCCTGGCGGGGTTTGGCAAGTATCTGCCGCCCCGCGGTGCAACGCACATTATAGCGTGTTCGCCCTGGCAGCGCAACCCGCTTCAGTCGCGCATGCTTTCGAGCGCCAGCGCCACCGCGCCAATCGCAACGCTATCGGGACCGAGCACAGCGCCAACCACCTGCACCGGGCGCTCGACCATCTGCCCAATATACATGTGCATACGTTCCCGAATGGCGTTGATAAACATGTCGCCGCCGTTGCGCGCAACAACTCCGCCGATGACGACCATCTGGGGGTCGATGAGGGCGACGATCTGCGCGATCCGCACTGCCAGAATGTCGATGGCTTCGGCGACTACCTGTTGTGCTGCGGGATGATCGCTGAAAATATCGCTCAGCAGGTTCGTGTGCAGTCCAAGTTCTGCTGCGCGATTCAGCAACCCTTTGATCGATACGTGCTCTTCCAGGGTTTTGGGTCGCTCACCGGGTCGCGTTGGATCGACCGGACCGACCACCGCGTGCCCAATCTCACCCGCTGTTGTGGTGGCGCCATGGTACAGGCGCCCATCGAGCACGAGACCAGCGCCAACACCAGTGCTCAGGTGAATGTAGACCATGTGTTGCGTGTCGCGTCCTACCCCAAAAGTCGCTTCTGCCAGAGCGATGAGATTGGCATCGTTATCGACCAGGCACGTTGCGCCGAACGCATTCTCGAATGCTTCTCGCAGCGGATAGCGTTCCCACCCGGACATGCGCGGCGACAGCAAGACAATCCCCTGACGCACATCCACCGGTCCGCCGAATCCTGCTCCGACACGGACCAGGTGGGCGGATGTGACGCCATGCATCGTCAAGATCTCATTCCCCAGATCAATCGCACCTCCCACGAGTTCTTGTGGCGTCTCACGCTCTGGCTCACGGTGTGCGCTGACATAGGTGTGACGACTCAGATCTACCAGCGCCGCTCGCAATCCATAACTGCCGACATCGAATCCGAGAACGCACCCTTGACCGCCGAGCAACCCCCAGCGGTTCTGTGATAATCGCTCCTGGATGAGCGGCGTCGGATCAAGCATGGCACACCTCCCTGTGATAGCGCAGCGACGCTCACGAACGTGTTTGGAAGCGCCATTATAGCATAGCAATGACGATCATGTCGTGTCATATGTCGTAGAACCATTCGGCGGCTGATGCGCCTTGCTTGCAGTTATGCGTATGTGAGCGGCGTAGCGAATGAATGGCAAGCCATGCGGCAATGACGATTAAGAGCACACCGGCGCTTATCCGAACCGCGACGATTGGGAAAACAGAACCCGGCGTCGATGATGGAGCGGCTGTGGAAGCGATGCTTGTCGGCTTCGGTGTCGGTGTTTGGGTCGCCGAAGCGGTGGCCGACGGGGTGAGCAGCGCTCTGTATGGCTCACGCGATCCCGAAATAACGAATGGAGCGATGGTCGGCAATCCCTCCGCCGCCCAGGCGGGCACATGATGATATGGACGACGGGTAGTGGATGGAGTGGCGCTCTCACTCCCTCCTGCCATTCCATCGCGGGATGATGGTGTGATCGTGCGCGATGATGCGGAACCCGATGTAATGCCTCCTGACTGTACAGTGCGGGATGGTGAAGGAGTACGGGTGGGCGAGGGGGTCTTGGACGGCGAGGGGGTCTTGGACGGCGAGGGGGTCTTGGACGGGGAGGGGGTTTTGGACGGGGAGGGGGTTTTGGACGGGGAGGGGGTCTTGGACGGGGAGGGGGTCTTGGACGGGGAGGGGGTGCGCGTCGCCGTTGGCTCAATCATCGCACCAGATTCGTTAATCGGTGATGGTGTGCGGGATGGTGAAGGAGTGCGGGTGGGGGAGGGGGTTTTGGACGGGGAGGGGGTGCGGGAGGCGGTCGGTTCGGGAGCGGTGGTCGGTTCGTCGGTCGGAGTGGGGGTGCGGGATGGTGAAGGAGTGCGGGTGGGGGAGGGGGTTTTGGACGGGGAGGGAGTGCGGGAGGCGGTCGGTTCAGGGGAGGCGGTCGGTTCGTCGGTCGGGGACGGGGTACGAGTTGGGGAAGGGGTACGGGTGGGGGAGGGGGTTTTGGACGGGGAGGGGGTGCGGGAGGCGGTCGGTTCAGGGGAGGCGGTCGGTTCGTCGGTCGGGGACGGGGTACGAGTTGGGGAAGGGGTACGGGTGGGGGATGGCGTTTTGGTTGGCGAAGAAGTGTGGGAGGCGGTCGGTTCGGGGGAGGCGGTCGGTTCGTCGGTCGGGGACGGGGTACGAGTTGGGGAAGGGGTACGGGTGGGGGATGGCGTTTTGGTTGGCGAAGAAGTGTGGGAGGCGGTCGGTTGGGGAGAGGCGGTCGGTTCGGGGGAGGTGGTCGGTTCGTCGGTCGGGGACGGCGTGCGCGTCGGTTCAGGAGAGGCGGTTGGTTGCGGCGTGTCGTTTGCCTCGTCGGTTGGGGAGGGGGTGTGGGTGAGGGAAGGGGTGGGAGTTTCGGTCGGCGCCGGTGTGTCGGTTGGACTCGTGGTTGATGAAGGGTTGTCGGTGGGTGATGGTTCGGGAGTGGCAGTCGCTTCAGGTGTTGCTGTCGGCGCCGGTCCAGGTGGCGCATTCCATTCGCCAGGCGATGGCTCGGTTTTTACCCAGGCGCCGTTTCCGTCCGGGATGCGCGCAAAACTTTTGCCGACCGTCGCCGCTGTATAGGAGGCGACGTCAATGACAGCGCCTGAGGTGTCAATCAGTGTTACAGCATCCGATCCGCTGTTGTTGAGCATGTGTGTGTTCAAGGTGATGACAATCAGGCTGTATGGTGGGACGATAACACCAGAAGAGATGACGGTTTGCGGACCTCCGGGTGTGTCGTCATCGATCTTCCATCCACCAACGTCGAGCGGCGTAGCGCCATAGTTGACGATTTCGACCCATTCTGCTCCGCTTGCCGGAGCCGGCATAAACTCGTTGATCAGAGCAGTCGGCGCGGCATTGATAAATGTCGGCGCGACTGCCATCGCAATGATGGTAAGCGTGATAGATCCAGGAATAAGCCTGCGCATATTGCCTCCCGTTGTCTACACTGCTTTGTCAATCCTGTCACAAACGCGGTGTTTGGAAAAGAGTGCCGATGTTCCCGTCCTGCGCTGGTTCGTTGGATAGCAGGCAACGGTACCGGAATCCTCTAGAGGCATCGAATCTGTCGGCGTAACCTTTGCCGGTGTGGTATCATCATAAAAACGGCGCAGAGGAGCCGTTCATTCAAAGCACAGGGAGACGACGACATGCACAGCAAAGTTGTCATTATTGGGTCCGGTCCGGCAGGATTGACTGCGGCGCTCTATGCGGCGCGCGCAAACCTCGAGCCACTGGTGATCCGCGGGTTGCAACCGGGCGGTCTGATCGCAACGACCAGCGAAGTCGAGAACTATCCCGGCTTTGTTGAGGGGATCGGCGGTTTCGAGCTTGCCGACAATATGGAGAAGCAGGCAGCGCGTTTCGGCGCGCGCTATATGGATGCCATCGTCGAGCGCGTCGATCTGTCGCAGCGCCCGTTCCACATCTTTCCCGACAATGGCGAGGAGGTGACGGCGGATGCGCTGATCATCTCGACCGGCGCTTCGCCGCGCAAACTCGGCGTTCCCGGCGAGGAGCGTCTGGCAAATCGCGGTGTGTCGTACTGTGCGACGTGTGATGGGTTCTTCTTCCGTGGCAAAAAGGTCGTCGTGGTCGGCGGCGGCAATAGCGCACTGGATGAGGGTCTCTTCCTGACGCGCTACGTTTCTGATCTGAAGATTGTGCACCGGCGCGACGCGCTGCGCGCTGATCCAATCCTGCAAGAGCGTGCGTTCTCGAACCCTAAAGTCTCATTTGTGTGGAACTCGGTCGTCGAGGAGATTCTGGGGGACGATAAAGTGACCGGCGTGCGTGTGCGCAACCTTAAGACCGGTGAAGTTTCGATTATCGAAACCGATGGGGTGTTTCCGTACATTGGTCACATTCCGAACACATCGCTGTTCAAAGGTCAGTTGGAACTTGATGAGAACGGCTATATCATCGCCGATCATCGGACGCGCACCGGCATTCCGGGAGTGTTTGCCGCAGGGGATGTGGTCGATCACATCTATCGCCAGGCGATTACAGCAGCAGGCGAAGGGTGCAAGGCGGCGATGGAGGCGACCTGGTTCCTGAGCGAGCAGGAACACGCGGCGAAGAAGTCGGCGGAACTCGCGGCGACGCCAGCATAACGGGTCGGGTATGCAACGCGAATCACCTTATCCGATGGTCTCCGTCGATGAGGCGCAGCGCCTCATCACGGCACACATTACGCCACTCGACGTCGAAGTGATCGACGTGCTCCATGAGTCTGCCGATGGTCGGGTGCTGGCAGAGGATGTTTACGGCATCGAACCACTGCCCGACGTGCCCAAAGCGGGGGTTGATGGATATGCGCTGCGCAGCGCCGATGGCGATGCTCCACGCCGGGTGATCGCCGAGGTGACTGCCGGAGCAACGCCGGGATTGCGTGTCGAGGCGGGAAGCGCTGTGCGCATCATGACCGGCGCTCCGGTTCCAGAAGGCGCGGATGCTGTGATCGCGGTAGAGCGCACTGAGGAGCGTGATGGGGTGTTGATCGTGCAGCACGCGCCTCGCGCAGGCGATAACATTCACACGATCGGGCAGGATATTGCTGCCGGGCAACTGGTGCTGGCGCGCGGGACGGCGCTCGGCGCTGCCGAGATCGGGTTGCTGGCGACGGTGGGGCGCACCAGGGCGATGGTGTACCGCCGTCCGGTGGTGGCCGTGCTGTCAACCGGCGATGAGGTGTATGAGCCGGATGGCGAGGTTTTTCCCGGTGGCGTGCGCGATAGCAATCGCTATGCGCTGATGGCGGCGGTGCGGGAAGCCGGGTGTCTGGCGCTTTCGCTCGGTATTGCGCGCGATGATGTGAACGTACAGCGCGCTGCAATCCTGGAGGCGCTCGATCGCGCCGATGTGCTGCTCACGAGCGGCGGCGTCTCGATGGGGACGCGCGATCTGATCAAGCCGTTGCTGGCAGAGTTGGGGACGGTGCATTTCGGACGGATTGCGTTCAAGCCGGGCAAACCGACAACCTTCGCCACTATCGAACGCCCCAATTCGGGGCGATTATTGCCGTTGTTGACATTCGGATTGCCAGGATACCCGGTTTCGTCGCTGGTGTCGTTCGAGGTGTTTGTGCGTCCTGCGCTTCGTCGTTTGCAGGGCGATGCGCGTCCGGATCGCCCACAGGTGCGGGTGACGCTGCGCGATCCAATCAGCCCATCTCCTGATCGCCCGGAATATCAGCGTGCCATTGTCAGTTGGGAGGATGGGCGACTGATGGCGCGCAGCACCGGACGGCAGGGGAGTAGCCGGTTGCTGTCGATGCTTGGCGCCAATGCGCTCCTTATCGTTCCCGCAGGGACGGAGGCGCATCCGGCTGGCGCAGAACTCGACGCTTTGATGACCGGACCGCTGGCGCCGCAGGGTATGTCTGTGCTCTGAGCAGCGTAGCCCAGAGGATCACGTTCACCCATGTCGCCCGATGGAAAGACGTCTGTATCTTCAGGTGTGATACCAATCACGATTGACGATGCCGCATGCGTGTCATTCCGAGCGCAGTGCGGAGTCCTGAAGTGCGCCGACCGTTCATGATTGTGTGCGCGTTGGCGCTCATTGCCGCCCTCCATCCCGGCGTGTCAGGCGCGCAACCGGCGCACACGGCCACAGAACAACGCTTCGACGCGCTCAGCGCGCCGCGCGCCGCGCCATCCGCCACGGCAACCCTCGCCCCAACAGCGATACCGGCGATCAATCAGGCGCCATCGATGCCGCAGAGCGGACTTGAACGCGCCGTCGTCACGTCGGTCGTCGATGGAGACACGCTTGATGCCACGATCAACCGACGCACCCGGCGCATCCGGTGGATCGGCGTCGATACGCCTGAAACGACCCATCCAGCGCGTCCGGTCGTATAACCGCGATCGTTACCACGAAGACACGAAGGCACGAAGGTTTTTATTTTGAGTGTCGTGTGTCTTGGTGTCTTCCTCCCGTCGCCGCTCCGAGTCAGGGCGCGAATCAGGCGCTGCCACTGTCGTATAACCGCGATCGTTACCACGAAGACACGAAGCACGAAGGTTCTTTATTTGTAACTGCTCACCATAGTTCACCTTTCTCGGCTTGCCAAAATCGGACAATCTAGCGACAATAGCGCCGTGCCCCGATTTGTGATGCCGACCCGCGAAGAGATTCACGAAGCCTACCTGCAAGGCGAGGAGGCGGTCGTTGCGTTGTTCGAACGGACGATCGGCTAATACCAATTACGATTGAAGATGCCGCATTCTTGTCATTCCGAGCGGGTTCGCGCAAGACCCCTCGCTCTGCTCGGGGTGACAATGCCGGATGTTCACAGGTAATTGGTATAACTTGCGACCCGGGTGCAGGCGCTGGAAGATCAAGCGGCCAGGAACAGCCGCAACAGCAGCAAGCCCCCCCTCCAGCGATGGGCTGAAGAAGCCTGCTCCGCGCAGTTTGCGCAAACGCAGCGGCAAGCAGAGCGGTGGACAGCCGGGTCACACAGGGCACACGCTGAAGAGGGTTGATCCGCCACACCACACGCAGGTACACCCTGTCAAGCGGTGCGCGCATTGCCAGGCTTCGCTGGAAGCGATCGCGGCGAGTGATGCGGAGAAGCGCCAGGTGTTCGATCTGCCGGTCGTCAGCATCGAAGTGACCGGGCCTCAGGCGGAGATCTCGCAGTGCCCGGTGTGTGGAGCGACGACCCGATTCGCGTTCCCCGTTGGGGTGACGGAAGCGGTGCAGTCCGGCCCGTAGATCAAGGCGCAAGCGGTCTCCTTCAACCAGAACCGCCACATTTCCCTGGCGGATGCGCACACGTTCTGCCAGATTCGCAGCGACATCTCCACCGCCCGCAAGAATGGGCAGCGAGTGCTCGATGCACTCCAAAGGGCCTTGGACGGTGTGCCATGCTATCCTGCATGCCGTGCGCCGCACGCTCTCTCATCAGGGTGAGCAGTTACTATTTTTAGTGTCTTGGTGTCTTGGTGTCTTTGTGGTGAAAGAGATACCATGCGCAATGTCGGCGGCGAGTCGATCAACCTGGACGGCTGGATCATGTGCAGTTTCACGGGAAGTCAGATTCATCAGGGCGTCGGTGGAACGCTGGCGCCGGGTGAAACGCGCGTCTTCAAGCATCCGGGGCGCGCAATCTGGAACAACCGGGAGACCGATCCGGGCGGATTGTACGACCCCCAAGGGAGGCTCATCTCCTCCTGGCCCGACCGGTGATCGGTCTGGGGATCATGCGCAGCGGCTCGCGCGTTCCGCCGCTGCGCGGTGCTCGTCTCCTCCTGGACAACCGATGCGTGTCACACGTGGCGGCTTGCATGCCTCGCCTGCTGCTCAGTGGCTCAAGCAATCTTCCGCGCGTCGAGAGATTGCTCTGTTCTCGTTCGCAATGAGACAGGCGCCGAATGCTCTTGTCCAATACCTCGATGCCTCCACTATTATCGGGATGGACGTGGGCCACCGGGGGGCGGCGCGCCATCGGTGAAGGTCGCCGTCTACCAGTTTCGTGCGTTGTTCACCAGCCAGACCAGCACGCCAATCAGGACGATTGCGCCAGCGGCGCTGAAGAAAGCGCTGAACAGGCTCACGAGCGCCTGAATCAGCGCTTCGAGCAACCAGCGTGCCGCACCGATTAGAACGACTGCCAGAACAATGGTCAGGATCAGGTCGAGCATGGTTCTCCTCCTTCCCCGCCGGTATCGTCTCATCATTCACCAATAGCATACCCAAACCGTGTCCCTGGAACCTTCGAGATGGCTGTGCGGTCTCTCGCGCGATGCCATTGCGCGCCTCGTGTGAACCTCGCGCCTGCCTCTCCGTAGGCTCTCTCGATCCGCTGCCGGGGCATTGCGCTGGTGGGACGTGGTGCAGTGGGTCTGATGAGAGGAGGTTCTACCCGATCTACGCAGCGCCAACAGGGTTCGTCGCACAAAAGGCGTTGTCTCTTTTGCGTTCCGGGTCTATAGACAATCGCCGGGAATGATGTATAGTGGATATATGCGCATTGTAAGGATGGTCGCAGATCGAGGGGCGCCAGGCAAGGTGTATGGGTGAAGAAAACGTGTTCGATCTTTGAGGTCTTATACCAATGACGATTAAAGATACCGCATGCTTGTCATTCCGAGCGCAGCGAGGAATCGGCGCGGGTCGCGCACGACCCCTCGCGCTGCTTGGGGTGACCATGCCGGATGTTCACAGGTCATTGGTATGATAGCTAAAGATGCCGCATGCGTGTCATTCCGAGCGCAGCGACTTGTCATTCCGAGCGCAGCGAGGAATCGCGCGGGTCGCACACGACCCCTCGCGCTGCTCGGGGTGACCATGCCGGATGGTCACAGGTCATTGGTATGACAGCAAGGAGAGGAACGAGGAACGTAAGCCATCCAGAGGAAGAGGAGGACTCATGAGCCACGAAAGTCCGTCCGTCGCAACGCCGCTCATACTGAGTGCGGCAGACGTTGCACAGCAGGGGATAGATGCCGCCGAGACGGACTGTTTCACTCCGCCGGAGACCGACTGCGCATGTCCGTCGGAACGCCCTCTCTTTTCTTCCGACATAGTCGTGGACGAGGCGGTTGCGTACTCTATGCCTGCGCTGCACACCGACGCGCTGCCCGGCGGCTCCATCCTCGCTTTCAACCCTCTGGGCAACACCGGCGTTGTGGCGCTCGACAATGCGGCATGGGCGCTGTTGAATCGCTTTCGCCAGCCCCGATTGCTGGCGGATGCTGCCGGAGAAGATGACGCGCTGTATCGGGCTGCGCGGCGTCTTGCCGAACTCGAATTGCTCCAGCGCGCGGATCGACCGGTGCGTACACCGCGCACAGCGTCGCAAACCCTCACAGCCTGGCTGCACGTCACCAATGAGTGCAACCTGCGCTGCGACTACTGTTACATCAGCAAAACGCCGGATGCTATGGACATTGCGCGCGGCAGGCGCGCGGTTGATGCAGTGGTGCGTTCTGCTCTGGCGCACGGATTTCGCCGAATAAAACTGAAGTATGCCGGCGGCGAAGCGACGCTGAATGCTCCGCTCGTTGTTCTAACGCATAAGTATGCGCGCGAATGTGCCGATGGACACCGACTGGCGCTCGATGGAGTAGTGCTCAGCAATGGCGTGGCGCTCGGCAGCCGCCTGATCCGCGCCCTGCGCGACAGCGGCTTGCGGTTGATGATCTCACTCGACGGCGTCGGCGACGCGCATGATGCTACCCGCCGCTTCGTCAATGGGCGCGGTTCGTTCAGCCATGTCGCGCGGACGCTCGACCGGCTGGCGGAGCATGGCGTCATCCCTTCGATTTCGATCACGGTGTCGCACCGCAACCTTGCCGGATTGCCTGCGACGGTCGAATACGTCCTGGATCGCGGGTTGCCTTTTTCGCTCAACTTTTACCGTGAAAATCAATGTTCCGCCAATGCTGCCGATCTCTCTTTCCAGGACGACCAGATCATTGCCGCAATGCGCGAAGCGTTCGGCGTCATTGCGCGGCGCCTCCCGCGTCACAGTCTGCTCAGCGCGCTCGTCGATCTGGCGCGGCTCGACACACCGCACGACCGACCGTGCGGCGCCGGACATTCGTACATGGTCATCGACCATCGTGGTGGTGTGGCGACGTGCCACATGGCGATCGAGCGCACCGTTGCCGATGTGGCAGTACCCGATCCGTTGCTCCTCATCCACGAAGACGCTATCGGCATTCGGAACGTGCCGGTCGATGAAAAGGAAGGGTGCCGGACGTGTCTATGGCGCTACTGGTGTGCGGGGGGATGTCCGGCGCTGACGCATCGCATCACCGGACGGTACGACGTGAAATCGCCGAACTGCCGCATCTACCAGACGCTCTTTCCCGAAGCGCTGCGCCTGGAAGGGATGCGGTTGCTACGGTACGGAAGAATGGCATAGCGCCAATCACAAGAACTCCCCAAGCAGGAGCGCGCGGCTTTCGAGCAGATCGCGTAGTGCGGACCTTCCCGACGAATACGTGCGCTCGACAGATTCGATCGCGCGCGCGACGACGTTCAGTTGATCGGAGTCGAGCGCTTTCATCAGGTTGTACACCTTATTCTGCACATCCTGAACCCTGGCGTCGCGCAGGTTGTATAACCGGTCGTACTCGAAGGCGAGCGCGTAGTGACGGGTTGCCTGATCGAGCGCATCATCGGCAGAAGCGACTGAGGCGGTTGCTCCTGCGCCGAACAGGTTGGCGAGATGCGCATATTCTTCGGCGATTGCCGAAAGACGTGACGGCGATTGAACAGCGGCGAACAGCCGGTCGCCGATCAACATATGGATTCTGGCGAGTTGCGTGAACAGGCGTCGGGCGAGAATGATCGGACTCTCCGGGTCGGGACGTCTATGCTCGGTGATTATGTAATCGGGCGGGATCGCCTCTTTCGCCTGTGTCAGTCCGCGTAACACAAGATCCCACCGCTCGACATTGACCCCAACATAAGCGATGTTGACCAGCGCATCGACATGACGAAACGCATTGCCGGTTTCCTGCGCCAGCCTTGCCGCCTTCTCCAGTGCGCGGAGACTCTTGTTCACCACATCTTCCAATGCTTCTTTCGGCGTCGAATGATCGTGGAGGATGCCCGCCATATCACGCAGGGCGCACCCTGCTTCGATCAACGACTCAATCTGGCGTAATCGGTCTCCCATATCTTCAAAGATGCGGTATGCCTCGTCGGCATAATCACCCGCTTCGCGCAACACGTCCATCCGCTCCTGCGGATCGTCGTCCCGACGGACCGAACGGCGCAGCGCCTCGGCGAGATTGCGCAGCGCCAGCCCCATGCCCAGGCGATACTCGACTGCCTGGCACAGGCGCAGCGCGCGTTCGGCGTTCTCTTTCGCTGCCGCATACGCACCGGTGTAGACGAGCGCCAGCGACAATGTCGCGGAGCTGATACCGATCAACGCACGCGATCCCAATCGTCTGCGAAGGTCGCGCGCCTCTTCGATCAGCGCCAATCCATTCGCGCTATTTCCTTCTTCGACTTCGACGAACCCCAGGTTGTTCAGGGTCCATGCCAGGCAGATGGGGACATCGACCTGTCGCCAGAGCGCGGCGGCGCGGCGATATGCCTCGATTGCCGGGCGCGTTTGCCCACGAGCGCGCAGGCTGAATCCGCGTGCGTGGTACATCAGCGCCAGCAGGCTTTGAGCGCGCCACCGACGCGCCTCGGAGACATCGGTGGACCTTGAGCGAACGAGAGGGACCAGAATCTTTTCGGCTGCGTCGAGCAACCGGTCGGTCGCGGCGCTATCCTGATACTCTTCCTTTGCCCTGCCGGTGCGCGCGAGCGCCTCCCATACATCGAGCGCCGCTTCGGTCGTGCGTCCTGCGGTCGCCAGAATATCGGGATGTTCCCGGCGCAACAAGTCTGCTTCCCGCACGACGCCATCGTAGTCGTTCGCAGCATAGCGGCGGGCAACCGGGCGAATGGCGGTCACACCCTGCACCACTTCGCGTTCCATCCCATCGATGGATGATTGCTCTTCTGAAGAGGCGCGTTCGTCGAGGAACGCCAGGATCTCCGCCTGCAACTGAATGTCGAGCATGGTGTTGCCGGTGAATACGGCGTAGAAGGTATCGCGGAAATACTCGCGGAACCCTTCGAGTGGATTAAGGCGCAGATGATAGGAAAGCCGGTCGATCAGCAGTTCCTGCATCTCCTGCTGAACCGCAGCAATCCGGTCATAGTCGATGCGCGGCGCGAAGCCGGCAGCGCGCCGCGGTTGTTCAATCGGCGCGTATAGGTCGTCGAGGTCTTTGCGGCGCTCCTCGATTCGCCGGTCGTACCATTCGATAATGGCAGTGTTGACACGCTGTGCTTCAGGGGCATCGTCCGGCGCGCTATAGATCTGCCGGTTCAGAATGGCATACATCTCGTCGTGCAGAAAGTAACGCTCGCCGCGCACCTTGACGAAGGACAGACGCTCGATCATGGCGAGGCGATGGCGTGCTTCGTCGGGCAAGATGTCAAGGAGATGCGCCAGCAATCCGGCATCCACGCCCTTCGGCGCGCGCCCCAGGGTCTGGAGGGTGTCCTTGATTTCTCCCGCGCTCATCATGCGCGCGATTAACTGCTCTTCGAGCAACTCACGCGCACGCGCCGGCTCGGTTCCGGTCTCGAAAATCGCCGGCAACCTGCCAAACCCGGCAACGCTGATGTAATCCGCCAACAGCGCCAGCAGGATCGGCAACCCGCCCGAATACCGATGGATTTGCTCCCTGCGCTGCGGCGTCAGGCTGCGCAACGTGTCGGCGACTGTCGTTTCCCCGGCAGCATCGGCCGCCTTTGCCACAGCGTCGAGATAGGCGTCTGTTTCGTCTTTAGTAAACGGTGTGATTTCGATAGATGTCAGATGGATCGCGGATTGACGTTGAAGCGCCGGAAACAGATGCTTGATCTGATTGCGTCCGGCGATGAGCAGCGTGACATTCCCCCAGGCAGGCAGCGACTCGACCAGCCACTCCCACGATTGCGCCACCTGAAAGGGCGGGCGCTCCTCGCTGGCGCCGTAGGCGATGCGTTCGAGGGTGTCGAGCGCAATCACAACACGCCGATCCTGCGAAAAACGTTTGAGATCGGCGGCAAAGGCGTGCAATGCCTCTGTGGTAAGCGTCGCAATCTGACCAACATCACCGGAAGCCTGCACTTTTCGCTGCTGATCATGCGCCTGCTCGAAGGCGTGAAACGGTCCGCCTTTGTCAACGTCAAGCGATGCGTAGAGTGCGTGAGCCAGATCCAGGCTGCTATGGTAGCGAATGTCGTACAGGTCGATCAAGCGCTTCGCTGCGTAAATGGCGCCGGCAGCACGCGGTTTCAGCGCATCGACCAGAATGCGGGTCTTGCCGATGCCGCCGGGTCCGTGCAGCGCCACAATCGCAGGACCGGCAACATCGCGGATCGCTGCATCGATCTGCTGGAGGATTGCTGCGCGCCCGATCAGATCGGGCGTCGCCCACGCGCCGGTGTAGCGTTCACCTTCAGGCATGGGAGCCTCCTCGATTATCTATCTCTCGCCAACGGTCGTGTCGGCTGCTTCCTTCAGCGCCGCAATATGAAATGTAGCCCGCTCACGGTAATACGCACTCCGGTACGCATTTCCCCATTCCTGATACAACGTTGCCGCACATTCGTGCAGGCGCTTCCATATCTCACGATGGGCGCGTTTCAGGAACGCTTCGAGCACCGCGCGCACCGCTTCATCCAGCACGTAGCGTTTGTCCTGCCAGCGCATCAGGTGCGTGTCGAGCAGGCGATCCCGCAGTTTGCGCATTGCCGGCAGTGCATACGCCGATCCTTCGGGCGCCTGATTACGCCGTGCTGCCAGGAGATAGGGCATTTCGTTCTCACGGAATCCGTCTCTGAGGACGCACAGCGCCTCGAACGCCTCACGCAGGCTGGAGCGGTCGTCAACCGGCACGACCTCGAGCAGGCGGTCGGCGACCTGTTCAAGAATCTCGGCGTCGATATGCGTCGCTTTCAATGCGCTCTCCAGTCGTCTGGCATCGTTGCGCTGATGATCCGGCAATGTGTCGAGCGCCCGACGCACCAGCGCATCGGCGAGCAGATAGTTGGTGAGCGGGTACCCGCCGCCCAGCGTGATGACCTGTTCCGCCAGCCGGATCATCGCCTCTTCCGACAGACGATTGACCGTTTCTGGCAGATCGGGCGTTTCGCGAAACGAGCGACGGATCTGTTCGGCAACCTGTTCGACGGCGAAGGGAATAAGAGGTTGCTCATCCTTCTCGGTGCGCAGATAGGGCGACTTCCAGAGATACGGTCGTCCACGCCCGGTCATCACGATCAACACCCGCGGCAACGCTGCCAGCGCCGCCAGCACATGCCGTTCCAGAACGTCGAGAAAAACCTGATCGGTCTCGAAGACCGAGTCGAGGATCAGGCAGATCAGGAGGTTCGACTCCCGCTCGAGTTCCTGTTTGACGTCCTGCGCAAACCAGGCGGAGAGATCGCGCACCGGCGCGAATGGAGCGCGGACGACATGCAGTTGTTCTGCCAGCCAGTTCAGCATGCGCCTGAGAACCGGCTCACATTTCTGCTCGTCTCCGCCGGCGACGAGCAAGGCTTCTTCGCGGGTGATATGCCACTCTCCCTCTGGCGCGATGGTGTCGATGGCAGGGTCAAATGGCGGGGTCAGGTTGATCAGAAATGACACAATACGATGCTGCGGTAACCGGCGCGGCGCTTCCTCTCGCAAAACGTACCGGTGGAGGTGGATTGCCAGCCAACTTTTGCCCAAACCGCGTTCGCCACGAAACACGATTGTCGGTGCGTGTTCCGCTTTTCCATACGCAATTCCCTGGAGAGTCTCCGTCACCCGTCGGATTTCGGCTTCGCGGTTGACGAAAAGCCCCGGACTGTATGCCGGGGGTCCAGGCAGTGTCATAAGATCCTCCCTCGTTCGGCAAAGCGCAGAATCGTTGCCGCGCGGGGAGCGCAGGCGGCTCACCCATATGCGCGCAAGTGGCGCACGCTCCCTGCGCCATGCAGGTGTCTCAATCATTCTGACCGCTGGCAGCACGCGACGCCTGCTCTTGCAGGCGCGGCGCCGCATGGAGTTGATACCAGGCGATGGCCTGACGTATATCGTCTTCATCGAGTTGTCCCTCGTCTGTGCGCGCTGCATGGTGCAGGAGCGCGCGTCGGGTCACACGAAGCGCAAGGCGCGGCAGGGGTGCGATTACATCGATAATCTGCCGCTCGATATCGGTCAGTGCAGGTGAGCTGATCGCGTCAAGCGACTCAAACCGCCCGTCGGAGGCGGCAAAGATGCGTTTGCGCAACAGTTCGACCAGAAGATCGGCGTTCCAGACGATATGAGCAATGCGCGCCGCGATGGGGCGGGCATGGAGGAGGGCGTCAATATGTATCTCCAGGCTGTCGGGCGCAAACAATTTGATAAAAACGTTCTGTTCCGCCCAGGCTTCTGATCGATCAGACAGATCGGCGACCCATTGCAGCGCCAGGCGTGCATCCGCCTGATTTTCGTAAATGGCATCGATGCCATCGATCAGAATGAGGACGTGGCTGAACCCCAGCGCGCCGGTTGCCAGATCGACGAATGTTTTGAACAGTTCCGCCGGTTGACCACGGGTGGCATCAGCGCTAGCCTGCGCGACAACATCACAGAAATGGCGGAGCACATCGGCTGACGGCGGTGCAGTGAGCGCATAAGTGCGATCAAGCAGCGGGGTCAAGCCAGCAGGCGTACCGGTTTCGCGTAGCACGTCCAGGTAATAGTCGAGTGGACCGGGCAACCCGGCGCGGAGCATGCTGACGATCGCGCGAATATCGCTGGGAGACGCCCGCAGCACTCGTTCCGGTCGAAAAGCGAGACCGGTAAGCAGCGCACAGGTTCCGGCTTCGAGCATCAGGCGCAGATGCTGATCGGCGGTCGGCGGTTTGCCCGTCAGCGGCGCCGCGCCGAGGTTATACGGCAGCGGGAAGGGGTATGTGCCGCCGATGTCGTACCAGCACGTGCGGGTGACGGCGACGCGCGTCGCCGTTTTGCCGCCTCCCGGCGGCGCAAACATGATCGCCGGTGCAGCGTCCCAGGCGGTACGGAAGATGTCGAGATTGACCGTATATTCGGAAAGGTGCGGATCGCTCGAGGCTTCTAAATGAATGTAGGGATCGAACCGTAGACCGAGGCGCTGAAACCACCCGGCGGGCAGGGTTTGTTCTGCGGGAAGATTGTCTGCCAGAGCGACCATGAGCAATCCAAACGTGTCAAGCATAGGTGCGAGTCACAGCGATGATGAGCGCAACCAGGCATCCCTCTGCCACGTGATGTTCTCCTCGTCTCAAAACGCATTGGAATACTGGAGAACAAATGTCTGCAACCTGGCGCCTGAACCGCCAAGGCACAGTATATCATGCGCCCCCTCGATGACCATTCACACATTGCTATCGACTGCGTCACCGCATCCTCACCACAACCTCACCCGATGGGCAACAAAGACTGCTGTGTGGGACACATGTTTTCCATTGCGGGCGAAGGCGTGCATCATGTTCACTGCGTATTCTCCAACTTCACGCCCCAGCCGCGGTCGGTCAGAATATAGATTGGATGGCGCGGATCGGGTTCGATGATTCTGCGCAGGCGCAACAGTGCGTTGTCGAGCACATTGTTCCAATCGGCAGGGTCCTCCCAGCCGCGGTCGTCGTGGACGCGCGGCTCCTCGGCAAATCCCTGGTACGCGCAATAGTAGAGTTCACTGCGCGGCACGCGCCGCGCGCGGTTTTCGTACAGGTAGCGCAGCAGGCGGTAGGGACGCGGTTGCAACCCGCTGACCTCAGCATCGCCGATGAAGACGCGGTCGGTTGTGAGATCGATGAAGAGGCGCGGAGGATGGGTGCGCCAGACGGCGCGCCAGGCGGCGTGCGAGAGGGGTTGAGACGCGCCGGATGCCAGGAACGCATCAACCAGCGGACGGATGAGTTTGAGCCATCCGCGCGGCGTGCTGCCGCCATAGCGTTGCAGCCAGGCGCGCACTTCGCGCTCTGCCGCGCACAGGTCGCCGAAGGTCGCCTGCGGTCTGCCGATTTTTGCCGCGATGTGACGTTCGGTGATCCGAGTCAGGTGTTCTGGCGTCCACGAGAGGGTGAAGAGATCGACACGCCCCTTGACGGCGCCCCAACTGCCGGTGATGACCGGTTCCAGCGAGCGTGGGGCGAACATCTTGATGGCAAAGCCGTTCAGATCGAAGAGTTCGAGCGTCGAAAGAATGGCAGTCAGCAGATCCGACAACCCAGAAGCGGCGCTGCGCAGCCATGGCTCGAATCCATCGACCATCACCCATACGCCGCGCATACCCATCCGCTGGAGTGTGCCCGTCAGAAGCGCGATCACGCGCTGTTCAGCGACGTCGGGGTACAACACCGGCGCAGCAGGATCGGTGATCAGGCGACGGGCGAGAAGCATGCCTTCTTCAGCCGTCATCGCTTCTTCGATGATTGCCAGAAGGTGAGGTCGGTCGTCACCCGTGTACGCCTGGATAAACCAGTGTATGAATGTCTGCGCGGTAGGTGGCGCGTCGTGAAACAGACGGGGATAATGGGCGCACGTCGTGAGCAGCGTTGTAGCACAGATTTCCAGTGCCTGGCGCACAAAGATACGCACGGCTGGGCTGCCCTTGATCCCCTCGACCGGATCGGGTTGCCAGTGAACGACCAGGTGGGTTGGCGGTGCGTTTGGCGGCATCGCCTGGCGCATCAGCGCCAATCGCAGCGCCGTTTTTCCAGAGCCGCTCTCGCCGAATACCACAAACGAGCGCATACCGGTATACGTCGCATACTGTGGCGGCTCGACGAACACGACCGGCTGGAGATGCAGTTCGCGCTCTGCTGCCAGTGCATCGAATGCTTCGACGGCGATGCTGTGGCGATCCGCTGCCATGCCTCAGTTCCTCAGCAAGGCGACAATAAAATCATTTTCGTTCAGAAATAGATACTTCGGATCGTTCTGATCAGGACGACGGGTGAGATGATGGACGAGTGCATCCTGACAGATCGCCAGCGCTCGCTCGAATGAACCGCGCGCGCGCTTCAATGTGTCGAGCAGGAACTGCTCTTCGTTCAATGCAAGGTCATCCAGTTCCATCAGACTCGTCAGGCGCTTCCCGGATTTGCCTGCGCTTCTGACGGCGACATTCAGCAGTTCGAGCAATTCGTCTTCAGACCACTCCAGTGCAACACCGTGCGTTTCGGCGAAGGTGCGTCCACGCGCCGGCGAGGTGAAGAGGGTCCACGTAACCCTGGCGTCCTGCACCGCAGATAGCGCATCTGCAACGGACATGGCACGGGTGTCTCCAGTATGAATGACAATCAGCCTCATGTGATTGACCCCTGGCGGACGAATCGCCAGCCAGTTGAGGAACATCTCTGGATGCGGCGCTCCTGTATCGATGCCGGTCAGCAAGTCGTCGAGACGGCGCAGGATGATCTGCTCCTGAACGCCACTTTTCAGCCCGGCGCGCCGGAGTCGCTGCCGCAACGCTTGTGACGAACCGCTGACCCATACAAGCCATTCCGCCAGCAGCGCCTGTTCGTCGTCCGGCAACCACAGTAACACACCCGGCTGTTCGGCGATCAAACGAAGCCATGCCGTCCCTGCTTCCCGCACGACACTGTTCAATGTCTCGTTACGCCCTGTCGCATTCTGATCGGACAGTCTGACCAGCACCAGCATTGGTTGTTCAGATGGCGGAAGCGGTTTGTAGAAGCGTCGCAGTTCTTCGGATAATGCAACCGCAGCGATATGACAATCGAATCGATGTCCGACAACAATAAGAGGTTGTGACTGTATTATAGCCGTTCGTTGCGCTTCTGGCAGAGTGACGCTCGCCAGAAACGGTTGATGGACCTGCAACTCGTGGACATCGAAAGGATGTATCTCCAGCCCGTTGGCATCCAGCCAGGCAGTGACCGACTCCGTTCGAGTAACCGCTCCAGGCGTGACCGGGATCGGCGGCCATACGAATGTCCAGGGTAAACGATCCGTCAGTCGCCTGCGAACCCGCGGGTCGTTGAGTGCCAGTTTGTTAAGTTCGATAGCGCCGGGTTCATTGCTCGGTGAAGAAATAAACTGGAGGAGACTTTTTTTGGCTTCGTGGTCATCGGGCTGCGACGCCAGCGCGTCGAGCGCTGCCGCTGCGAGTTCGTGCGCATCTGTCTGGAACCGATGGAGCAAGACGCCACAGATGTGCAGGATGGCTTCAGTTTGTTGCCGGTCCGCAGTGCGCGCGTCTGGCAGGTGGCGCGGCAGGTCGTTGAGTTCGGGGTAGACCGAAGCATATACCTGGATGACGAGGTCGAGCACCGTCGTGCAGCGTTGGAAGTCGCCAGCGCGATAGTATTCCGCCCCATCGTGCAGCAGACGTTTCACGCGAGTCTGGGTCGCTACGTTTTTCAATTGCCGTTCCTGGTTTTTGAGAACATCGTGCAATTCATAACACGCCTGCGTCTCCCAGTCTTTTGCCGCTTCCTGTTTCAGCGTTTGGGACGCAAGCGCCCACTCGAGCAGATCGCGTTCAAAAACGTCATACAGCTCGCGAATGCGCTCGCGCTGCTGCCCCACGCGCGTCTGACGTCCTTCGTTGAGCAATTGCCAGCCGATGCCGAGCACTGCCGATGCGACCGCCAGCGCCAGCCCGGCGTCTCCGAAGAAGCGATTCTTAACCACGCGCCAGTAGAACGCCGTTCGCGTTTCACGCGCGATAATCAGCGGCTTCGTCAGCGTCTCTCGGCCGGTTGCATCACGGAGCGTCACATCAACGATCATCCGCTCATCGCCGTCCGATGCCAGCGGTTGCATTCGTACCTGCTGCGGCAATGATCGGCTATCGACCGTCAGTGTTAAGCGCGGCTCAGCCGACATCCCGGCAGAGTTCGGTTCGATGAAGCGGAGCGAACTGCTGCTCAGTTCGATGGTCAATGTCAGCGGCGTAGCGCCTGCCTGTCGCTCGAACCAGATGGTCAGCGTCAACGGGTTGATCTCAGGTGCGTCGAACCGGATCATCTGCGGGTAACGGACAGCGAGCGTGTGCCCGATGCCCGGCGCCGGTTCGGTGATGGTATTCGGGAATGCAGTGACGTCCTCCTCGATTCTGACGAGGACAGCATAGATGACCAGCGAGACGGAGATGCCTACGAACAGCGCGGGCCACAACCGATTCTTCCAGCGCTGCGCTGTTGCGGCGTCGGGGTATTTTGTCGCTTCCAGCCGCATGGAAAGCGCAACGGCAACCGTGATGAGCGCCGGCAACACCCAGAGCACTGACAGCATGCGCTTTCTCCCTTCCGCAGGCGTGGAGACCCTCAAATATGTATGTTAGCATGTCGGTAAAGGGGAGAGGAGCGTTACGGGGCGCAGGTGGCAGGTCGAGGGGCGCCGCTGGAGCGCCATGCGGGTGGATCCAGGGTCGGGGTCACGGCTGGGGCGCCCCGGCACATGGCAGTGCGTCCATGCCAGGTGACAGGTCGAATGTCGGTCACCGGTTGACCCTGATCCATGTTTTGCCGGTGCCCGGATTCTTAAACGTCTCCCATCCTGTGGGTTTGGGTCCAAAGATAGCGTTCATTGCCTTGGAGACCAGGTTGTAGGCGAACTGATGGCGATCTTCCAGATGCTCCGGCAGGTGGTCGATCAAGAACTTTTGAACACCATACCAGGGCATACCATTCGGAGATTCGAGTTTCTGACGGATCTCGCTATTGTTGCGCAACGCTTCAATGGCGCGCTGTTCGATGGTCGCCATCACATCGATCGTATCGGTTTCGTCTGCTTCTGGCGCAAACAAATCGCCCTCAATTCCGGGAACGCGCGGCATTGTTGCGGGTTGGCCCATGCCGGTAAAAATCGCGCGCAGCGTCCGCGCATAGGCATGACCGGCGGGCTGGTTGTAGGCAGGGTCGCGCATTGTGTACAACTGCTCGAATGACAAAGCGCGCAGACTGACCGGATACGGCTTGCCGCCGACCGAACTCCAGAATACTCCCTGACCGGGAATCGGCTCATTGAGCAGCGAACTGAGCAAGTCGTCGCTGAAATGAGCATTGGCTCGTTGCAGGGCGATGAGATCCGCTGCCGACAACAGGTGGAAGATAAACCAGTTGTCGCCCTGGCTGAGAATTTCGACAGGGATACTGCCCGGTTGCTGGGTGATCAGCAGCGCGCCAAGGTCGTATTTGCGTCCTTCCTTAACCCAGGCGATGTAAGGCTCGGCGGCGGATGCCTTTTCGTTCAACACCGATTGCGCTTCTTCAACCACCGCGATGGTTGGGATGGTTTTGGGATCGGCTTCGGTGAACTGCTGCTGGTTCCGGTCGAAGATCCGGCGCAGAATCAGCCCCGACAGCGCCAGTGCGTGACTGCCGCGCATCTGCGAGACGTCGATGATACACAGTTTCCCCTCGGAGAGCGCGTGGATCAGCATATCCATCACCTGGCTGCTCCGGTCGTGCAGCATCTTGACGATCACCGTCATGTTGCTTCGGGCTGCCACCGCCTCGGCTTCCTGCCGTAGCGGGTCGAGATCGAGCAACCGGCAGACTTCTTCGAGCGGTGCGGTGTTGCCGTTGGCATCGATCAGATTGACCAGCGCCTCCCAGCGCTCCTGCGGCAACCCGCGCAGTTTGCGCACATTCTGCTGCTCCTGACGTTCTGGCTCAAGCGCGATCGACACCACATCAGCCGGGCGGAGGCGGCGAATATCCAGTTTGATGCTGCCGGCTACAAATGACTGGTAGAAGGGGCTTGGACCCTTCCGGTCAGTAAAGACAACGATTTTGTCTTCCAGTTCAGGGACATCGCAGAGTCCTGGACGCCCCTTATCGTCGGGCCAGAAATACTCGCCGTCTGGATCGAAGATCACCGTCCCTACCGGGACCCGTTTACCGCCGCGTTTCGTGACGAAGGGGGTCGTCCCGTAGAGTTTCGAGAAGAGCAGTTTGTTGAGATTCGATTTGCCGAAACCTGCGCGGGCAAAGATAAAACTGCGACGCGATACCAGCGACTCAATCGGAAAGCGGACCAGTATCTCCGGTTTGAGCACTTGCATCCACTCTCGCGGCTCGAACGCTTCGCTGCCGGCGGCGTAGATGTATTCACCCAGAGCGAGATGCCCGATGGGCGCCCCATCGATGTTGTGACCGGCGATCTCGCGCAAGACCTCATCGCTCGGAAAAGCGACCCGGCTGCCGACGTGGGGCAAGCGGCGATGCGAGGGGACGAAGGTCAAGCCTGCACCGTTCCGCCGCAGAACGCCGAGCACTCGAATGTTGACCCGATACTTCAGGTACTGCTCGCGCAGATCTTCCGGGACCGGGCGATCCTCGCGGATGGCGCGCAGATTGAACTCTTCGCCAGAGCCGTATGCCAGTTTTCCCTCCGAGGAAAACGAGGCAATGCGTCCCAGCACCGCTTCATCGGGCGTTTCCAGTTGCACGAGGAGGAATTGCCCGTGCATCGGGATATTCTGGAAATCATTCCGGTACGGCAGGACCAGATCGGCATGGAACTCCAGACCGCCGTGCTGAAAGCCGCGAAAAATGCCGACGACTTTATCTTTCGGAAAGAGTTGGATGTCTGCCATGGCGGGCGCCCTCATTCGTACCGCTGTTGCGATGGGTCGGGGTCCAGAAGCTGAAACGCATCCAGAATGCCTGCCTCTTTACCGAGGGTCGATCGCACCCCTTCGTAGATGAAATCCTGCAACACTTCGAAGTCAAAATCGACCAGTGCCGCGTTCTCGTGCGCCTTTTGCAGGCAGCGCGGGTAATACGGGATCGGAAACCCATTCATGGCATCGGCAAGCAGTGCACCAAGGATTTCCTGTGCGTTGCCTGCCTGCGGCTCAAAAATGTCTACGGGCCAGATCGGATCGTGGCGATGTGCGCCGAATTTCACCAGAAACATCCTGCCGCCGGTATATCCGGCAGTGGCGTCCTCTTCGCCAGCATGGTCGCCGCCTGGAGCGAAATCCGCCCGCATGTAGGACCGCTCTTCCAACTCGCGCGGCACCTCCACATACGCCGGGTAGTCGGTTTGCAACACCCCTTCGAGCGCCATTGCCAGGCGGTAGCGGGACAGCACCTTGCTGTGCTTGGCGACGCCGGCGAGATGCACGCGACGGCGATTGTTCCTCCAGTGCGCGTCGATGCGCTCCTGCATGCCCCGCAGCAGGCGCTGAAACAAGCCTCTGGCGAACACCACGCTGCGCAGCAATCCGTCGCACACGATCAGCGTATCGGCGCCAAAATCCTTCTTCAGGATGGCGAACAAGACCCCCCATTCGACCAGTTCCCGGTAAACCTCCACCCAACGGGGAGAAACAGGTCGTTCCTGGCTGGTTGGACGGATCATGGGCGAGAGTTCTGTCAGGCTGTCGATCCCCAGAAAGCGCATCATTTCGCCGAGCGCCGTGCGCGCCGATCCGTCTGCGGCGAACTGGCGCGTGTTGAGCTTCTGGATCGGTGTGGTGGGGGACACCACTTCCAGGCAGTACTCGTTGTCGCTGCTGTCTACCACCCGAATCAACTGGATCAGGAAGGGATCGAAGCGCAGTTGATGGTTGCCGCCATCAGCGCCGATCAGCGAGATGGAAGTCGTGGCGCGCGGCTGAATACGGCACGTTGCGTGCTTCAGTGGGCGAATCTCTTCGCGCAATCGGTCGAGCACCCGCCGATCAGCGCGAATGCAATCGGTAATGGCTTCGCGTAACTGCGCCTGGCTGGCGGGATCGATCATCTGTCTTCCGTTGAATTCCTACAACCACCTTTGTGCGATGATGATACGATTATACATACCTGCGTTCATGATGTAAAGCGTTTTCTGTCAGGTGACCATCGCCTTCGCCCTCAACCAGCGAGCAGAGCCAGGGAGTCGCACGCTCAGTGTGGCAGACGGCAGGCGATCCGCTGATGGGCGTCTTTTTCGATGGAGATAACGTCCTTGATACATAATGCCAATTATGATTGAAGATGCCGCATGCGTGTCATTCCGAGCGCAGCGACTTGTCATTCCGAGCCCTTCGCTTCGCTCAGGGTAAACGCAGCGCGGAATCGGCGCGGGTCGCGCACGACCCCTCGCGCTGCTCGGGGTGACCATGCCGGATGGTCACAGGTCATTGGTATAACCCGATAATGATAGCTGCAGCTTCGGAGTCGGTCAGTTGCCTGCGGAACGTGCGTGGATGTGGTTGTGCAATGTGGCTACTTTGCCAGGTCGGGTGGCGCGCGATTTCTGGAGGTGCATGAGAACAAAGTGGAGCCGTTCGTCTGGTGAAAGTTGTGCGGGAGCGCTGGCATCGGCAGGTGGTGCAGCTCCTGCTGGCGCATTTGCGTTGTTCGTTGTTGCTGTCCTGGCCTCAGGCAATGCCTGGATGGAGCGCCAGTGCTGCCATCTCTGACACACCCCTGGTTGTCACCAGCGATTGCGAGCACGGCGATAGTGCCAGACGATGCATGCACGCCATTGCCATTCACCGCCTTCACAGCAGTGCCATTCGGCATCGCCGCAGCATGGACGCCATTGAGGGGCGGGGCGACGCCATTGGTCGCATGCGCGCCAGTTTTCGGCGCTCCGGCGGCGGCAGAATGCTCGTTCGGTTCGGGCTGCGGCACAGATGGCGCGCCGGCGGCAGGAAGACAACGAGGTTCAGGCGCCGGCGCAGGCGGCAGCGGAGAAGAAAGATCTTTCTTTATGGTGGGGATGTCGCGGACATCTTCGAAGCGATGCGCCTTGATGTCTCTCGCTCGCAGATGCTGGATGAGCGGGTCGTAGCCGGTATCTTTGGATATAATGTGAAAGTACGCTGCGGAGTCGCGCACTGCCAGCACGCCAAGGTAGAAGGCGATGTGGAAGTCGAGCGCATTCGAGCCATTTCCTGACAACTTAACGTAAGTTGCGCGCCGTCCCAGACGTTGCATCGCCGCTGCGAATTCGAACGGCACCGACTTCTTGCAGGCCCCAACGAAGACGATCACACGCATCTGCTTGTGGTCGAGCAGCGGCAGAAGATCGGGCTGGACGTTCTCGTAGTCGATGAGGACGTAGTCGGTAACCATGGGAACGCCTTTGCTCTTCCGCAGCGTTCACCGTCAGTGTATCTGAGATTCATTACCGATTTATAACCGTACAAAGGCGCATTCATGTCCACGAAACCGCTTATCGACGTTCGCGATGTGGTCAAAATCTACCGGATGGGGGATGTCGAGGTGCATGCGTTACGCGGGGTATCATTCACCATCGACGAGGGGGAGATGGTGGCGATTATGGGACCGTCGGGCAGCGGCAAGAGCACGCTGATGAACATTCTCGGCTGCCTGGATCAGCCGACCGCAGGGACGTACCTGCTCGACGGGGTGGATGTCGGGCAGTTGAACGACGACGACCTGGCGATGATCCGCAATCAGAAGATCGGGTTCGTATTTCAACAATACATGTTGCTGCCGCGCACCACGGCGCTGCGCAACGTCGAACTGCCGCTGCTCTACAGCAACAACGGCCACGACCGCACCGAGCGCGCGCGTGCGGCGCTCGAATCTGTCGGCATGAGGGACCGCATGCACCACAAACCGAATGAACTCTCCGGCGGGCAGCAACAACGCGTCGCCATTGCCCGCGCGCTGGTCAACAATCCGCGCATCATTCTGGCGGACGAGCCGACCGGCGCGCTCGATACGAAAACCGGCGAAGAAATCATGGGGATCTTCGAGCGCCTGAACCGCGAACGCGGCATGACCGTCATTCTGGTGACCCACGAACACGACGTCGCCCGTCACGCGGAGCGGATCATCCACATGCGCGACGGGCAGATCGCCGAGGTTACAGCACGCGCGTGATCTCGGCGAACAGGGAGCGTTCCTGGTTGGCGGCAGTAATGGCATCTTCGCCGCCCATTACAACGAGCGCAGCGTTGTCGCGCACGATGTCGAGCACATCGGCAAAGGCACGAAAGTCGGCCGGCGTTGTGCCGAGCACTTCCTCACGCACCTGCTGGCGGTAGGCATCGTCGTCGCCGACCAGAAATCGCGCCATTGCCGTGAAGCCGCGCGCGTCCGGCAGTTGGTAGGCGTCGAGGTCGGCAATAACGCCGATGATGGCACGGGTCAACTCTTTCTCGCTCAGGTCGAGTTGGCGCAAAAAGGCGGCAGAACGGTCATACACATCGATCGTGCGCAGCAGATTGGGATCGCGGTATGATGTGTAACTGAACACGCCCGATCGCGGGTCGAACGAGCAGAAGCCGCCGTATGCTCCTCCTTGCTCACGAATCTGCTCCCACAGCCAGGTCGTCATCAGGTAGCGCGTCACCACGAGCGCCGAGCCGTGCAGCCGATACCCCAGGCGATACAGGTCGGCGCCTTTGGCGACGTAGTTGACATGTGCGGGAATGATCAACCCTTCCGATGGCGCACCTTTGTGCGGATTCCATGCCGCCGGTATCGTCGTTCCGACCGGCAGACGGTCGAGGAACGCTTCCAGGTGCGGACGGAAGCGCTCCCATCCGGCAGCGTCCACCGTCACATTCACCAGCAGTGCGCTGCGATCGATCAGCCGCGCGCGCATGTGCTCAAGCACGGCGCGCACCGTTTCCCACTCCTCATCGATGGTTCGCTCGATCCGGCGCAGGAACATCAGGTAACTGACGCCGCCGATCTGCTCGGCGACCCAATCGGCTTCGCTGAAGCGCGCGCGCAGGCGCGTGCTGACCACCGTGTGACCGGCAGGGATCAGGCTGGCTTCGCGCGAGGCGCGCTCCTCGCGCACGATCTGCCGGATGCGCTCACGGTTGTCAAGGCGCGCCGACAACACAACGTCGTGCAGAATGTCGAGCAGCGCATCGCTCTTTTCGACGATGGCTTTCCCGCGCAGGAACAACCAGGCGGCGCCGATGCTGCGTCCGCGCATCGCCGAGGTGAACGATTGCGGGAAGATGCCGCCGGTATCGCGCCCGATCCGTTGGATCAATTGAACGACATCTTCGTGTTGCGTACCGGTTTCGAGAAGGGCACGTCCAAAGATCGTCACATACGGCAGAAACTCCTGGGGCAACACGCGCAGGTTCATGCCAATGTCCACATACACGATGCCGTTGGTGAACAGATTGTGGAGCAACACGCGCGTTGCGCCAATCGCCAGTTCTTCGGTGGGGATGGTCTTGATCGTCCGGTCGAGATCGGCAATCGTCAGGCTCGGCAGCGACGCAAGCGCCTCTGGCGGATCGGGGGTTTCCTGGATCTGTTTGAGGCGCGCGGCAGTCGCGTTGATCGCCGCGATCTGCGCCTCATCGAGCGTTGCGCGAATCGCCACCAGGCGTTCGCGTTCAGCAGCGTTCTGGCGGTTGGTCAATTCCAGATCGGGAACGAGCACGACCGTTGTGCGGTGAGGGTTGCGCAGCAACTTCTCCTCGATCATATGCTCGAAGACGCGCTCCCCTGCGCTCAACCGCTGCTTGATGGCGCGGAGCGGCGCTTCGAACATGAGCGGCGCCAGCGGATCATCGCCATAGAGCCAGGTGTCGAGTGCGCGGATGAGGACTGCTAAACCACGCGGGTAGGAACCGGTATTATTCTCGCGCAACTGAAACTCGACCGTGTTGACCGCTGCTTCGATAGTTTGCGAATCGATCCCGTCACGCGCCAGGCGCTCCAGTGTTCCAATGATCACATCCTCGGTCGCGCCGATATTCTCGCCCTTCACCCCTTTCAACCCGACGGTAAAGTAGGTCTGACGCAGACGGGCGAATCCCGATCCGGTCAGATTTTCTCCCAGACCAGAGTCGATGAGCGCCTTGCGCAGCGGCGCGGCTGGTGTCCCGACCAGCGCGTGCTCCAGGATGTCGAGCGCGAGCGCCTCTTCGATATCCGGCGGGTTGGGAAGCAGCCAGTTGACCGCCACCATATGCTTGTCGATGCTGTTTGGACCAGCCGGATAGGGCGCTTCGACGTGTTGCGGTTCACTCAATGGCGGTTGCAGCGGGATCATCGAGTCGACCGGGATACGCTCGAATGGCGCCAGGACGCGATCGAGCAGGCGCAGACGCTCTTCCGGATCATCGTCGCCATAGAAAAAGATCAGCGCATTTGAGGGATGGTAATACCGCTCGTGGAACGCTTTGAACTGCTCATAGGTCAGATTGGGAATCTCAGCCGGATCGCCGCCCGAATCGACGCTGTACACATGACCGGGGAAGAGCGACCGCTGCACTGCCAGGTAGAGCACGCGGTCGGGCGATACGTTGGCGCCCTTCATCTCGTTGAAGACCACCCCACGGTAGCCGAGCGAGCCATCCTCGTTCACCTCATAGCGCCAACCCTCCTGTTGCAACACCTCCGGCGAAATGCGCGGGTGGAAGACGGCATCGAGGTACACATCGACGAGATTGTAGAAATCCTTCGTATTGGTGGACGCAACCGGATAGACCGTTTTATCCGAATAGGTCATCGCGTTGAGGAAAGTTTTGAGCGATCCTTTAAGTAATTCGACAAACGGCTTTTTCAGGGGATACTTTTCAGAGCCGCACAGGACGCTGTGTTCGAGAATGTGCGCCACGCCGGTTGAGTCGGGTGGAGGGGTGCGGAAAGTAATGCCAAAGACCTTATTTTCATCGTCATTGATCAACGAAAGAAGTTCAGCGCCGGTGGCGACATGGCGATACCAGCGCGCCAATGAGTTCAGTTCGGCGATCTGCTGCTCGCGGA
Source organism: Roseiflexus castenholzii DSM 13941 (assembly GCF_000017805.1). Classification (GTDB taxonomy): domain Bacteria; phylum Chloroflexota; class Chloroflexia; order Chloroflexales; family Roseiflexaceae; genus Roseiflexus; species Roseiflexus castenholzii. The sequence continues at coordinate 914,550 of NC_009767.1, forward strand.
GCAGTTCAAATCCATGAATCACATTCATCGTTGCCTCGATTCTGACGTTAAGGGTGTTTGTCGAGAATTGTACCAGATTTATCCGAAGGAGGCGTCATCGATCCTTTCACGCGTGCGCATCGGTCGGATCGGTCTCACGATCTCCTCGATGCCCGGCGCGACAGTGCGGGAAAAACCTTGATCTGGAACGTCTGCCCCTATTGTGGTATCCGCTCACGCCTGAGCAAAGGCGCGTGATCGTCCTTCGTGCCATCAAGCGCAACGGTGCGCATTGCGTGAGCGCCGCCGGCGCACTATTCCCGGAGATCTGGGCAAGAATCTGTGCACGGGGGTATGAAACCTGTGCAACGTGAGGTTAACCTTATCCGTTACTGAAAGCCTTCCATCCCTTTCTGAAGCCATAAAACATCGATCATCCATAAGATGAAAGAACGATGAGAATTCTTTTCAAATGCTGTTCAAAACATTGACAACTCTGTGCAAGGGGAGTATAATCAGGCCAAATGATAAAGATGAGGTATATGACCTCGCGGGAAGAGAAAGAGGGTCTTCCATGGACAATCGATACTCCGACGAGCACATCTCCACGGCAGCGACTGCCTACACCGACACCCCTGACGACCACGTGCTGATTGCGGCGATTGCCGAAGGTGATAGCAGCGCGCTCGAGGCGCTCTATGATCGGTACTCGTCGGTAGTGTACCGCATGGCGTTGCGGATGCTGAAAAACCGCGAACTGGCGGAGGAGGTTGTCCAGGAAGTCTTCTGGCGGGTCTGGCGGCGCAGCGCCAGTTTCGATAATGAGCGCGGGCGTGTGGCGCAGTGGCTGTTCGGCATTGCGCACAATCTGTGTATCGATGAATTGCGTCGCATGCGTGCCCGCCCGACCCAGATTTACGAGGATGTCGATCATCCGGTTATTCAGCAACTGGCGGATGAGCAGATCGATGTGCCGGAGGCTGCGTGGGTGTTCGAGCAACAGCGGGTCATTCGTGATGCCCTTGGTCATTTGCCGGAGGCGCAGCGTCAGGCGGTCGAACTCGCATATTTCGGCGGTCTGTCGCACCAGGAGATTGCGACAAAACTCAATCGACCGCTCGGTACGATCAAGACGCGCGTGCGGTTGGGGTTGCAGAAACTTGGCACATTGTTGACGGCGCGCGGGTTGCAACCAGGGGATGCATCGTAGAAACAGGCCGGTGGTTGCGAGGTTTGCCGGATGACAGGATGCTTCATCGGATTTGAGGTCCAGCGCTCCCTGAGAGGGGGCGCATCTTTTTTGCCCGGCAGTAGATTCGGAGCGATGGATTGATCGCGCCGTCTTCTGAGCTATCACAGCAGCATGCGCGGTATAATGAGGTAAAGAAATTGCGTCTCCGTGTGGTGAGGAATTCTGGTGTTGACTCTTCTGGATGTTCTGACGACCGGCGAACCTGACGCACCTGCGTTGCTGTCGCCGGATATGTCGCCGCTGCCGTTCGCCAGGTTGCGTGAGCATGTGGTGGAACTGGCGGAACGCCTCGCTGCGTTTGGAGTGGCTCGTGGCGAGCGGGTGGCGATTGCGCTGGGCAATGGTCCTGCAATGGCGCTGAGTTTCCTGGCAGCGGCGACATGCGCAACGGCTGCGCCGCTCAATCCGAAATACCGCCAGGACGAGTTTGCGTTTTCCTTCGCAGATACCCGCGCAACGACCCTGATTGTGCCGCCAGAGGGAATGGCAGCGGCGCGCGCCGCCGCCTCGCCTGCCATGACCGTTGTGACGGCATCGATCCGCAGCGATGGTGCGCTCGATCTGGCGCTGGAACGCGGCGCGCGCGCGGCGCAGCCGTGGACGCCGCCGCAACCGGACGATGTGGCGCTCATTCTGCATACTAGCGGCACTACCAGCCGCCCCAAGCGGGTGCCGTTGCGCCAGCGTAATCTGGTCGCCTCGGCGCGCAATATTGTCGCAGCGTATCGGTTGACGCCTGATGATCGGGCGCTGTGCGTGATGCCGCTCTTCCATATCCACGGCATCGTTGCGACCTTGCTGGCGCCGCTTGCATCCGGCGGGTCGGTCGTTCTTCCTCCCGGTTTCGATGCTATGCGCTTCTGGGGCTGGCTGACTGCCTTCCGCCCCACATGGTTCTCGGCGGTGCCGACGATGCATCAGATGCTGCTAGCGCGCGCTGAACGCCAGTTGGCTGCGATCCGTGCAGCGCCGCTGCGCTTCATCCGTTCCAGCAGCGCGCCGCTGCCGCCGGTCGTCCTTGAACACCTTGAAGCGGCATTTCAGGCGCCGGCGATCGAGTCGTATGGCATGACCGAAGCAAGCCATCAGATGACCACCAACCCGCTGCCGCCGCTGCCGCACTATGCCGGTTCTGTCGGGTATGGCTTCGGCGTGGAGGTGACGATCCTCGACGACCATGGTGTTGAACTGCCGCGCGGTGAACGCGGTGAGGTCGCCGTGCGAGGACCGAATGTGTTCGATGGCTATGAGAACAACCCGGAAGCCACTGCTGCCGCATTTACAAACGGTTGGTTCCGCACCGGCGACCAGGGACGGATCGATGAACAGGGGTATCTGTGGCTGACGGGACGCCTCAAGGAATTGATCAATCGCGGCGGTGAGAAGATTTCACCGCTCGAAATTGACGATGTGCTGCTCCGACATCCGGCAGTGGCGGAGGCTGTCGCGTTCGCTGCGCCGCATCGGACACTTGGTGAAGAGGTCTACGCCGCTGTGGTGTTGCGCTCGGAAGCGACCGAGCGAGAACTGCGCGAGCATTGCGCTGCATTTCTGGCGGATTTCAAGGTGCCGCGCGTTATTCACATTCTGTCGGAGATTCCACGCGGCGCAACCGGGAAGGTACAGCGGCTTGCAATGGCAAAACTGCTGGGATTGACTGACGACTCATCGGGGAGTGCGCAATGAAGATTTGCATCTTTGGCGCGGGTTCGATCGGCGGCTACCTGGGTGTGCGGCTGGCGAACGCGGGTGAACGGGTGACGTTGATCGCTCGCGGTGCGAATCTGGCAGCGATCCGTGAGCGTGGAATGACCCTGATTGAGACTGATGGGACGACGCTGATCGCTCATCCTGCGCTGGCAACCGACGATCCAGCAGTCGCCGGCGCGCACGATGTGGTGATTGTCGCTGTCAAAGCGCACCAACTACCGGCGGTTGCGCCCATGCTCCGCCCCTTGTTCCACAACGAAACGATGGTCGTTCCGGCGCAGAACGGTATTCCCTGGTGGTACTTTCAGCGGCACGGCGGTCCTTTCGAGGGGCGGCGCATCGAGTCGGTCGATCCCGATGGCGTCATTGCCGCAAACATCGAGACGGAGCGCATCATTGGGTGCGTGGTCTACCCGGCGACCGAACTGGAGGCGCCGGGGGTCGTTCGCCACATCGAAGGCGACCGGTTGACGCTGGGTGAACTCGACGGATCACGGAGCGAGCGGGTGCAGCAGTTGTCGCAGACACTGGCGCGCGCGGGGCTGAAAGCGCCGGTGCGCCCGCGCATCCGCACTGAGATCTGGATCAAACTGTGGGGGAACCTGGCATTCAACCCGGTCAGTGCGCTGACGCGCGCCACGCTGATCGATATCTGTCGCCATCCGCAGGCGCGGGCATTGATCGTTGCCATGATGGAAGAGGGCCAGGCGGTTGCCGAGCAGTTGGGCATCACGTTCGGCATCACCATTGATCAGCGCATCGCTGGAGCGGAACAGGTGGGCGCCCATAAAACCTCGATGCTCCAGGACATCGAGGCTGGCAGAGCGACGGAAGCGGATGCGCTGGTGGGAGCGGTAGCGGAACTCGGCAGGCTGACACATGTGCCGACGCCGCATATCGATGCGATCTATGCTGCCGTTAAGCTGCTGGAGCATACAGTGACACGCGCTACACCGCCTCGTTCCGCTTGATCCGCTCACAGAGGTCGGTTGTCTCCGGGAGCGGTTCTATTCCCAGTTCGTCCTGCAATGCCTGAACGCAACGCGCGTAGGCGCGCAACGCCTGGGAACGGCTCCCTGCGCGGGCATAGGCGCGCATGAGGGTTTGGTACGCCTCCTCATAACCACGGTCGCGGCGGATGATGTGTTCGCACAGATCGATGGCTTCATCGAAATCGCCGCGGTCAACCAGCAAACTGGCAAGGGTCGCGGTCGATGCCAGATGCCGCGCCAGCAAGCGCTCACGTTCTTCGAGCGTCCAGGGGTCGTACAGCGCCTCGGCGAGATAGTCGCCGCGATACAGATGGAATGCTGTGCGGCGGCTGCGGATCTCGACCTCTGGATCGCGTCCCGGCGCACCGGCGGTGCGCAGTTCGAACTCGTCCACATCGATCCAGCATCCATAAGATGGGGCAAAACTATACGCCAGCCCCTGCCGCCGAATAAAGAACGGCGCGACACGCGGCGGTCGGCGCGGTTCCAGCACATTATTGAGCGCGTTGAGTGTCACTTTGAACTGCCGCTCGGCGGCTGCCGGTTCGCTGTCGGGCCAGAGCCAGGCGCAGATCTGCTCACGTTGCAACCACATGCCACGATAGGTCAGCAACAGTTGCAACAACTGCCGCGCTTTCTCTCGTTGCCACTCGCGCGCCTGAATCTCGTGCGCGCCGCGGAAGATGCGGAAACGCCCCAGCATATAGACCCGCAGTGTATAGCCGGGATGGTAGATATCGACGGCATCATCAGCCGCGATCGACGGGAAGCCCTGCCGCAAGAGCCGGTACGCGGTCGCTGCCTGACGCTGCGCTGCGCCGCGCAATACCCGTCCCCGCAGGAGCAGCGGAACCAGGATCGCCAGATCGTGGGGACCGAACAGCGTGCGTGTGGTCAACACGCCATCGAATCCATGGGCGCTTACCAGTTCGAGGAGGCGCGCCAGTTTCTTATCGGCTTCGATTTCATTGCCGGACTGCACATGAACGTGCGCTTCCCAGAGGAGCGCGACGGTTTGTCCGTACTGATCATCGCCGCGCACAAACCGCTGATGCGCCTCGCCAATCCACTCCAGCGCACGCGGATCGCCGGCAGCCGCAGCGACGCTGCCGAGCGCCAACCAGATGAGCGCTGCCGTCCACTCATCACCCGCCTCCAGGGCGCGGTCGAGACCATCGCGGGCATAGGCTTCGGCAGCCGTGAGATTGCCGGCATGCCCTTCGAGCAGGGTCAGCCCCAGCATCACCTCAGCGCGTGCGCGCGGAATGCCGACTGCCTCGATGATGTCGAGCGCAGCGCGGTAGTGGGATCGCGCCATCTCATCGCTTGATGCCGTCACAAGACAGGCATGTCCGAGGCGCATATGGGCAATTGCTTCGGTCAGCGGCGAGTCGCCGCGTTGCGCTTCGAGCAACCCGCGTTGTGCGAGCGCCAGTGCGCGCACGCCGTTGCCCAGCATACACTCGATCAATGCCAGCAGCAGGAGCGGATCACGGTGCAATGAATGTTCCGCACGCGCTCTGCCGGCTTCCAGACCGAGTTCTTCTTCGAGAAGACGACGAGCATCGATCAGCCTGCCGCTGCGCAGCAACAGGCGGGGCGACAGGATGGCGGACCGGCGATACCCTCCAACTGCGTCGGTGTGCGCTGTTTTGCCGTATGCCTCGCGATGCGCCGCTGCAATGATCAGGACCGACACATCGGCGCGACCGCGATTGATCCAGTTTTCTGCCTGGAGACTGAGGATGGTTGCGCGTTCGGCGCGGCGATCGCGCGGCAAGAGTTTCATGGCGCGTTTCAACAGGATCGCAGCCGGCGCAGGTTGCACCGTATCGATATACACCTCCGCCTGCCCGCGGAGCGCGCGCACCTGTCCCTCTATGTCGCCCTGTGCGTGGTACTGTTCTTCCGCTTTGCGGTACAGTTCAACCGCGTGCGTATAGCGACCGAGACGGCGTTCGGCGACAGCGCGCGCCTCGAGGAGCGCGGCGCTGTTGCGATGCGCTGGCGGGATCTGGTCGATCCAGTCCAGGAGCGCCGCGGCCTGTGAGCCAGACACGCCGGAGAGCGCCATCCGGCTCAACGCAGCAGCGGCGTCTTCCCATCGTTCGGCGGCGAGAAAATGGTGCGCGGCGCTGTGGTCGTCGTTGTGCGCAGCATAATAGTGCCCTAATTGCGCATGGAAGGCACGCCAATCGGGCAAATCGCGCTCCGCCAGGCGTGCGAAACTGGCTGCCTGCAAAGGTTGATAGACACGCCTCCCGTCAGGGAGGGTTTCAATGAACAACTCCCAACGTTCCAATAGATCGACGGTCATATGGAGATGTGCCAGTTCGGTGACGGCAGCGCATGCCGCTTCATCGATCCAGCGCATCAACGCCGTGCCAAGCACCCAGGTGCGCACAGCGAATGGCAGATCGCCCAGCACCTCACGCGCCAGATATGCATCGAGGTGCGGCGCGATACTCTCCTGCAAGCGCTCGAGAGTCGGCGGTTGATCGGAGGGTGTTGCGGAGTCGATGCGCGCTGCGGCAAAGAAGCGGAGTGCCAGGGGCCACCCGCGCGCTATGGTGTTCAGCTCGGCATCGATTGGATGCGGCGGCAAGCCGTATGCGGCAAAGAAATCACGCGCTTCAGCATTGGTGAACGCCAGTTGCGCGCGACTCAGGCGATAGAGTTCGCCACGCGCCGCAATCGTCGGCAGGGAGGCGAGCGCAGGCATTTCCCGGCTCACCAGCACCAGATGCAGATGCGGCGGCAGACGGTCAATCAGATGTTCGATCAGAACGCGCAATTCCGGGCGTCGATCTGCATGGTGGAGATCGTCCAGGATCAGTAAGGTCTCATCGCCTAGCGCTGTCAGCGCATTGATCAGTCCATCGAGCACATCCACCGGATGCGCAGCAGCGAAGCGAGCATGATCGAAGCCCGTGATCGGGCGAAAGGCGGTCGCCAGGTGCAACGCCAGCGACAATGGCGTATCTGCGGGGTCCAGGCGGCACCAGGCGGCAGGCCATCCACCGTGGCGCGCAAAACTGGTAAGCGCGACCGTTTTGCCGCTGCCGGCCGGCGCAAGAACAAGCGTCACCGGATAATCGGCGATCGCAGCGAGTAGCCCGTCAATACGCGGGCGCTCGATGATGCGCGCTGGCTGGGGCGGCGGTTCCAGGCGCGGAAGCAGTACCGTCGATACAAGAGACACAGCAGCGCCGAACTCGCCCGTAACTCGAGAAACTACCATGTGATACGATATATTGTATTATACTCAATATGAGAATATACACCACCCTGTTGAACCGGAAGCGCTGTGTTCGGAAAGGAGCAACCCTGTGACGAACAAAAACGCTGAAGATGCCGTGCGTAAGACCTACAGCAGCGCTCAGGAAATGGTCGGCAAATCGGTCAAAGCCTGGACTGAGTTGGTTGCCGTCAGCACCGACATGGCTTACGAGATGGTGCTGAAAAACTGGAATTACAGCCGCAGCATTCGCAGCTCGGCTGAACAGGCTCTCGAAGATGCCCTCAACACGCAGGCGCGCTTCGCCAAAGAGATGATGGGCGTCTGGAAGGATTATGCCGAAAGCGTCTCCGACATCATCAGCAAGACCACCAGAAAAGAGTAATGCCGGAGACGCGCTGACGGTGGGAGAATGTCGCGGATGCTTCTTTATGGAGAAGGATCGCTCTGCGGCATTCTCTGCCGTTTCCCATACGAGAAGTCCGGTGATCGTAAACGCCTGCGCGCCTCTGTAATTGGGCAGTGATCGTGCGACCAGAGACGACGTTCGACAGCAACGACAACGATCTCAAGGTTCGGGCTTCCTTCCCGTCCCTTGCCTCTTGCCTGCTGCCGCTCTCCCTGTCGACTGTGTCCCTACACCACCCCTCATACTTTATGCTTCACATATACGCCCCACCATTGACATTGATCTGTTGGCCCGTGATGTAATCGCCGTCGGCAGCAAGGAAGACCACTGCCTTCGCCATTTCCTCCGGCAGACCGAAGCGACCTAGCGGGATGCGCGCCTTGATCTGATTCTGCACCTCCTCGGGAACTTTCGAGAGCATATCGGTGAGCGTAAACCCCGGAGCGACGACATTCACGGTAATGCCGTACTTTGCCAGTTCGAGCGCTGCGGTCTTGGTGAAGGCGATGATCCCGCCTTTGCTCGCGCCGTAGTTCGCCTGACCGAAAGCGGCAGTCTGACCATTCATCGAGCTGATGTTGATAATGCGCCCATACTGTTGTTCGATCATCGGTTGCATGGCAGCGGTGGTACAGAAAAAGACAGCGTTAAGGTTCGTCTGAATGACCTGGAGCCAGTCCTCGTCGGTCATCTTCCGCAGCGACCGGTCGCGGGTAATGCCAGCGTTATTAACCATAATATCGAGCCGCCCGTAGGCGTCGAGGAATCGCCTGACCATGGCGCGCGCTTCGGTCGGATCGGCGACATTCGCCTGCAACAACATGCATTCGCGCCCCATTGACTTGATCTCCGCCGCGACCTCTTCTGCCAGCGCCTGGTTGTGCTGGTAATTAACGCCGACGATGCATCCTTCACGTGCCAGTTCCAGCGCGATGGCACGCCCGATTCCGCGCGAAGCGCCTGTCACGATTGCGTACTTTCCTTCGAGACGACCCATGCTGTGACCTCCTTGCGTGCTATTATGGGTTAGGGGTCAGGAGAACTGAGAACCGAGAACTGAGAACTGAGAACCGAGAACTCGAAACCAGCGCCCCTTCCCCCAACCCCTTCGACTTCTGATGTATCGTACCTTCTGCGACGTGCAACCTCATGAGCGCCTACTGGGGACGCCCCTCCCTTCAAGGTTTCCACGTTCAACCATCACGCCTGCTTCGGGGCATGGGTTCAACGTTTCCGCTTCCAACCCTCGTTATATCCGCTCGAAAATCGCGGCGATGCCCTGCCCACCGCCGATGCACATGGTGACACAGGCATAGCGACCACCGGTGCGGTGCAGTTCATAGAGCGCCTTGACCGTCAGAATCGCGCCGGTGGCGCCAATCGGATGACCAAGCGAGATGCCGCTGCCGTTCGGATTGACTTTCTCCATCGGCAGTTCGAGGTCGCGGATCACTGCCAGCGCCTGCGCTGCAAATGCTTCATTGACCTCGAAGACATCAATATCATTGATGGTCAGCCCGGTCCGCTCCAGCACCTTGCGCACCGCCGGAACCGGACCAATGCCCATATACTTGGGATCGACGCCGACGACGCTGTAGCCGACCAGTCGCCCTATCGGCTTGTAGCCGCGCTGCTCGGCGACGCTGCGCTCCATCAGTACCACCGCAGCCGCTGCATCGTTGATGCTCGACGCATTGCCCGCAGTAACAGTGCCATCCTTCTGGAAGACCGGGCGCAGTTTGGCAAGTTTCTCCAGAGTCGTGTCGGGACGAACGCTTTCGTCGGTATCGAACAGTTGCGTACCGCCCTTGACTTTGATCTCGATCGGGACGATCTGATCCTTGAAGCGCCCTTCAGCAATGGCTGCTGCTGCGCGTTTGTGGCTCTCGACTGCCAGCGCATCCTGATCCTCACGGGTAATCTCCCATTTACGCGCGATATTCTCAGCAGTCACCCCCATATGCACATCGTCGAACGGATCGCTCAGCGCAGCGACCATCACATCGACCATGGCGACATCGTTCATCCGCGCCCCCCAGCGCATCGCGTGCGCCCAGTATGGACTGCGGCTCATCGACTCGGCGCCGCCGGCCACGGCAGCGTCGGTATCGCCGAGCATGATTGTCTGTGCTGCCGAGATAATCGCCTGCAACCCGCTGCCACACAGACGATTCAGCGTCAGCGCCGGAACGTCCACCGGCAGCCCTCCTTTCACGCCGGCAACCCGCGCCAGATAATGGTCGTGCCCGTCGGTGTGAATGATGTTGCCGAACACAACCTGCCCGATTTCTGCCGGTTCGACGCCAGCGCGCTTCACCGCCTCGCGCACGACCTGCGCCGCCAATTCGCTTGGCGGTTGATCCTTGAGACTGCCGCCAAAATTGCCGATGGGAGTGCGCACACCGCTTAGCACTACCACGTCGCGTCCATTGATCATCATTGCTTCCTCCTTAATGGTTGCGATAGCAACGCTGCGCCATTGCACCGGCGATGCCGCCGGTTGGAGTATCGGCTCCAGGGCGATTCATGGTGAGCATCCATCTGCCTGCGCGCTGCCTGTGATCGCGGAGCGACAGCCAACGTGCAGAGCAGCACTCGACATTCGTTGTTGCATCAGATATGCAGGGGTGGATTTCAACTCTTATTGTACCATTGTAGTGGCAGGGATATCAATGTGGTGTTAGGATGTTTTCGTGGCGAGTAACCATTTCTTCACCGGATGTGGCGAAGCTGCGCATGCGCCCGTGCGAACGATATGGTAAAGTAATGACACTCCACATTCATGCATGCTGCACCATATCTTCGGCGGACGACAAGGACGTGAACTGGATGACGCCGGAAGGCGAGAGGAACCGTAGTGTCATGACAGGAGGTGATCGTATGGTTGAGCGCGTGGAAGCGCCGATTGCTGCAACGTTGCGCAACGGCCAGGCAGTGACGATTCGCCCGCTCGCTGAGCATGATCGCGAGGCGTTACTCCAGTTTGGTCGTTCGCTGCCGGATGATGACTGGCTCTACCTTGAGACCGATCTTCACAATCCTGACATCATTGATCGACTGGTCAATGCATACGCGGCAGAGAATTGGCGTCAGTTCGTCGCAGTAACGGAGATTGGCGAGATTGTCGGCTACAGTGCGGTGCGGCGTTTGCCCGGATGGTCGAGCCACGTCGGTGATATTCATCTGATTGTGCGCAAAGATTATCGTCGCTGTGGGCTTGGCACTGCAATGGCGCAGGCGATTTTCGATGCAGCCCGCGATTTGGGGGTGGCAAAGGTGATCGTTGAGATTTTGCAGGAACAGACGAGCGGCATTGCGATCTTCGAGCGCCTGGGGTTTAAGATTGAAGGCACGTTCAGCGATCACGCGCGTGACCACGCTGGCAGGCGCCATCATCTGTACATTCTTGCCTATCATATCATCTGATACCTCCAGACGTCACAGTTCTTTGCGCGGTCTGTGACGTCTGAACCGCCATGGAGATCTCCCTCGCCGACCTGCAAACCTATCGCGGCGCTGCACCTGATGAGGCGGTTGTTGTCGTTGATGTGTTGCGATCATTTACGACTGCCGCCTATCTGTTTCGCGCTGGCGTTCGTGCGCTTCTCCTTGCAGCAACCCCTGACGAAGCCCGCTCTCTGGTGCGTCGTTTCCCTTTAGCCGCAACGGTCGGCGCAGTTCCCGGCGGTTTCCCGATTGACGGGTTCGACTTTGGTAATTCACCCGCTGCTCTGCGCAATGTCTGCCTGACCGGTCGGGAGGGCGTGCTCTGTACGGCTGGCGGTGTGCGGGGGGCAACCGTCGCCCGGCAGGCTGCCGTGTTGCTTGGCGGTTCGCTGGTGTGCGCCGCTGCAACTGCGAACCTGCTGCGGCGCCTCGATCCGCCGCGTGTCACCCTCCTGCTTACCGGGATCTATGCCGATCGTGATGGCGATGAGGATATCGCCTGTGCTGAATACATTATGGCGCATTTGCGAGATCAAGCGCCCGACCCGGCGCCCTTCGAGCGGCGCGTGCGCGAGTCGACCTTTGGCAGGCGCTTCGGCGATCCTGCCTATCCCCATCTTTCGCAGGCGGATATGGACCTCTGCGCGCAGGCGGATGTATTCGACTTTGCAATGCCGATTGTGCGTCGGGAGGGGATGATGCTGGTCGTGCAGGAGGGAAGATGGCGCGCGTGAAAACGGTTGACGCAAAAAACGCAAAGGTGTAATACCAATGACGATTGACGATGCCGCATGCGTGTCATTCCGAGCCCTTCGCTTCGCTCAGGGTAAACTCAGCGCGGAATCTGCGCGGGTCGCGCCCGACCCCTCGCGCTACTCGGGGTGACCATGCCGGATGGTCACAGGTCATTGGTATAACGTGCTATGGATGGAGGTCTGCATGTCAGGGTACAATAGCGTGATGTGTGTTGCGCCTGGGCTGAAGACTGCGTGAAAGGCTCAGAAACGATGACCAACCGGTATGCAGACTGGTTTCGACAGGCTGAGGCGGACCTGCGCCATGCCCGGAATGCACTGGAAGACGGCGATTATGAATGGAGTTGCTTTGCCGCCCAGCAGGCTGCGGAAAAAGCCCTTAAGTCCTTGTTTCAGCGGTTGGGGAGGGAGGCATGGGGTCATACGCTCACAGTGCTGATCGGCAATCTGCCGCCAGACATCCAGACGCCGCCCGAACTGGTGGAACATTGTCGCATCCTGGACAAACATTACATTCCTACCCGGTATCCAAACGGTTTTGCCTCTGGCGCGCCAACTGATTTTTACACGCAGAGGGAAGCCGAAGATGCTGTCCGATATGCGGAGGCCATCCTTGAGTTCTGTCGTCATCAAATCAGTTGATCGAGCACGTGTCGAGCAGGCTGTCAGGGAGTATGCGGCTCGCCTGTTTGCAGCACATCCGGAGATTGAGCGCATCATCTGGTTCGGCTCGTGGATCAACGGCATTCCCAGTCCCGGAAGCGATGTTGACCTGTGCCTGATCCTCTCCTCAACGGATAAGCCGATGCACGAACGCGCCGTCGGCTTTCTGCCGGTTGGCTTCCCGGTGGGCGTTGATCTGTTCGTCTATACGCGTGCTGAGTTTGAGCGTCTCCAGGCGGAATACCCCGGCTGGTTCCGGGCGATTGCTTCCGGCAGAGATCTGGCGGCGTCCTGATCTGCGTTTCTCCAAGCCTTGCTATGATGCTTTGCTGTGCCGAATTGCGATGCCGTCATGTGGAAAGCGTCATGGAGGAAATAGACGATTCTGGATTCTGCCGTAGACTGAGATGAGAACATAAGCGGTTTCTGCAAGAACATTATCGCTGATGAGCAGGTGTTCTTAACCGTCGATGATCGGTGCAGCCGGCGTTGCCAGATCCGACGGCTCTCCGGTGGGATACCGCACCATCAGGCTGGTGTCCGGCAATCCGCTCATCAGGCGTTCTCTTCCGGCAGAACTTCCTTCTGGCGGGTAGCCGTTTCCCAGGCGAGCGTGCGCGCCTCTGCCCGGGATTCGCTGCCGACGCTGGTCTTGATGGGCGTTGCCAGGCTCCCTTTCAGTGATTGATCATGCTTAGGAGAAATGAAGTACATTCACCAGACGCGGGAGAGCGATCCAGATGGGTTTGATGCCCAAACGTTCGCGGATATCTTTATAATCCCATAGGCGCAGTCGTGAGAAGTGTATAATCTGTGTGCATAGTCGTCTCTTATTGCCGTCAGAACCGCATGCAGATCAGAAAGTCTTCCCTATGAAACCGCTCCTGGCGCTCCTCATTGCTGTCGTACTGCTGCTTCCCGCCGCGCCGGTCTCAGCCTCCCCCCTACCCGATGGATTCGCCGACTCCGCCTTTGCCGCGCTCTGGATGCGCACCGACCGGGCTGTTGCGACCGGTGCAGTGCAGCGCTCGTGGACGTATGGCGCCTCTCCCGGCGAGGTGCGGTATGAATATTTCCAGGGCGCACCGGGCGATGTGCGCCTGGTGCAGTATTTCGATAAGGCGCGGATGGAGATCAATGATCCGAATGGCAATCGGCGCTCTCCCTGGTTCGTCACCGGCGGACGGTTGGTGGTCGAACTGATTACCGGCAGGATTCAGACCGGCTTCGAGTCCTTTGAGCAGCGCGCGCCCGCCGCCATTCCGGTCGCCGGCGATCCGGTCGATAATCCGCAGGCGCCGACGTATGCGCAACTCGCCGCATATGTCTCGTTCGATGGCGGCGGGCGCGCGCCCCGACGTATCGGCGAACCGGTGAGCACTCTGCTCGATCCCGACGGTCTCGCCGAACGACAGGACCTGGCGCTGCCGGCAACGACGATTGTGCGCTATGAGTCGGTGACGGGCCATAATGTGCCGCGTGTCTTCCGCGATTTTATGGCGGCAGCGCCGGTAGATGCGCTCTTCGCCTTCGGATATCCGATCAGCGAGCCGTACTGGGCGCTGGTTCGCGTTGGCGGGAATGCAATGCCGGTGATGTTTCAAGCGTTCGAGCGCCGCGTGCTTACCTACAATCCTGCCAATCCGCCGCGCTGGCAGGTCGAGATGGGGAATGTTGGTCAGCATTACGTTCTCTGGCGCTATGGGCGCCCGCTGCGCTACGCGGCGCCGCCCTTCTCCGGCGTGCGTATTCGCGAGACAACGCTCACCATTCCGACCTACGACTATCATCAGGCGCTGGTATCGACGAATCCCGGCGACTCGATCTATCCCTATCCGCGCCTCGATCCGGCGCGCGTCGGTCCGCCGCAGCCGCGCGCCTATCGCGTCATCGTGGTCGAAAATCGCTTCCTGGAACTGACCTTCCTCCCTGAACTCGGCGGACGGTTGTACCGCGCGGTCGTCAAATCCACTGCTCAGCACGGGTTCTACCGGAACCCGGTGATCAAACCGGCGCCGTTTGGTCAGCGCGGTTGGTGGTTGGGCGCCGGTGGGTTGGAATGGGCTGCGCCAACCGAAGAACATGGCTACCTGGAAGCCTTCCCCTGGGATATGGCGGTTGAGCGCCAGACCAACGCGATTATCGTGCGCCTGACGACGACTGAACGCCAGCGCGGTCTGGACATGACTGCTACTGTCACCCTGCGCGCCGATGAGGGTTTCTTCCGAACGCAACTTGCAGCGCGTAACGTATCTGCCAACCCGCAACCGCTGCAAATGTGGATGAATGCTGCGCTTGCCTCCACTGCCAATCGGGTTGGACCTGCGGCGCGTTTCGTTGTGCCTGTCGATCGGATGATCGTTCACGCCACTGAAGACCGCGATCTGCCGCCGCCGCGCGCCACGGTCGGTTGGCCCCGCCATAATCAGCGCGACCTGTCGCGCCCTTCGACATGGAACGGGTATGTGGGATTGTTCGCCGCGCAACCGGTGCGCTTTGCCGGGTTCTACGACTCTCAGGCGGATACGGGGATGGTTGCGCTGTCCGACGTCGGGTTTGCCGGGACGAAAGTGTTTGCGTTCAGCAAGAACTTCGACCGCCGCCTGTTCACCGACGATGGGAGCGATTATGCCGAACTCTGGGTCGGCGCGCAGCCGACATTCTGGGACGATCCGTTGCTGAATGCCGGTGATCAGCGTGCGATCCTCGCTAGTTGGATGCCATTGCAGGGGTTGGGCGATCTTGCGGCAGCGAGCGAGTCCGGCGCGGTTGGCGTGCAGCGTCGATCTGATGGTGTGCTGATCGTCAGCGTGGTTCCGGCGTGTGTTCAGGCGGCGGCGCCGGTGCGCGTTCTCCTTGACGGGCGCGAGGTGTTTCGCAGCGCGCCGATTGCGCTGCGCCCCGACTTGCCGTTGACCATCGAGTTGCCGCCGGGTCGTGCGGATGGTACACTGCGTGTCGAGACAGGCGCATGGACGCTGGAAACGACGCTCGGTTCGTAAGGGGGATCGATGAGTGCGCCGATTGCGGTTGATCCATCGGCTGTCGCGCAGCGCCCTGCACCGCTCAGGATGCGCGACGATGAGTGGCTGGCGTGGGAGCACGATGGGTTGAGTGATGGAGATCAACGGCGCGGCCATCGTTCATATGCCGACCCGGGTTGCTGATGTTCTCAATCGGCTGCCGGGGCTGTTTGTGTGTGGCGTCTCGGCGTCACGCGCAGCGCGCCGTTTGCTGTGCGCGCTGTTGGACGGTCCCGGACGGGAATCGGATCTGTTTTTCCTGGCAGAGGAACGTGGCGATCGATTGACCTGTCACGAACTTGCCGGACCCGCCGATCTGGTGGTTGAGGTGATTTTCCAGCGCGTGGCGCACGCATGATCGTGACGAGAAGTTCTACGAGTGCCGGGCGGCTGGCGCGCGCGAGTTCTGATCATTGACCCGCGCCTCCGGTCGGGTGCGCGCCGATTGCTATGTCTTCGACGCGCGTGGTCAGTATCGCACCGTTCCGCCGGACGATGACTGTATCTATCGTTTAACGGTTCTGCCTGGTTTCTGGTTCGATGTGGCATGGTGTAGCGTCCCGATCCGAATCCGCTCGCCCCACCGGGGCGAATTGCGGGGATTGAACGGGTGATGAATGTGTTGCAGGACGAGGTGTGCATGCGCATTCGCACATTGACGGTCGGCGCCTGTGAGGATGATGTCGCACGTGTGGCGCGGGCAGTTCAGGAGGCACGGCGGCGACTCGAAGATGCTGGATATGTGGTGCAAACCGTGCGTCTGGCGCTCGATACAAGTGGGACGAACCGCTACGCTGATGTTGCGGCGGCGCTGCGCTGCGCTGAGGTGCTGGCGCTCGATGCCGGGTTCGATTATGTGTCCGTCGGTCGGGTTGATGTTGACCGTCTGGCATCGCTTGCCGAAGCTCTGGCGGCAACAGCGATCGTGTTCGCCTCGGCGCGCATTGCCGGGCGCAACGGGAACGTGAATGCTGCGGCGACCGCAGCCGCTGCGCGTGTCGTCGCTGCGCTGGCGTCGGCAACGCCGAACGGGTTCGGCAATCTGCGGTTTGCGGCATTGGCGTCGGTTGCGCCAGGATCGCCGTTTTTTCCGGCGAGTTACCATAGCGGCGGCGAACCATGGCTCGCCGTCGGTCCAGAGGCAGCGGCGCTGGCGGTGGAAGCGGCCCGTGAAATCGAGGATGATGGCGCATCCGCGTCGGTTCAGGTGGTCGCCGCCAGAACCCGGCGCTTCGCGGAAAGTCTGGCAGCGCGGATCGCGGAACACGATGCGCGCATCCGTGGCGCGCTTCAAGGGGTCGATGAGGCGTATGGCATCTATGTCGCGGGATGCGACTGGTCGCTCGCGCCGCATCCCGATGTGACGTGCAGTATTGGCGCCGCCATCGAGTGCGTCAGCGGCGTGCCGTTTGGCGAACCCGGCACGCTGTCAGTGATTCGCGCCTGTACCGATGCCATCCGCGCGGCGCGAGTCATGCTCGTCGGGTTTAGTGGGGTGATGCTGCCGGTGCTAGAGGATGCGCTACTGGCTCAGCGCAACGCCGAAGGGCGCTATGGCTGGCGCGACCTGCTGGCGTTCAGCGCGGTGTGCGGCACAGGTCTCGACACGATTCCGCTGCCGGGAGACGCTTCCGTCGGGCAGATCGAAGGCATGCTGACGGAGGTCGCGGCGCTGGCGGGTGCGTTGCGCAAGCCGCTTACAGCGCGCTTGATGCCCATCCCCGGCTTGCGCGCAGGTGATATGACAGCGTTCGATTTTCCGTACTTCGTCAATACCCGCATTATGACGATCTGAGACGCTCGTTTGCGCTCAGTGAGTTGAACGGAGGGGCGCCCGCGAGCGTGGGGCACGAGGTGCGCGAGCGCACGCGGATCGGCATGGATTGCGACGGATGGGGGTCGCAGGAGTGCCTGACTCTTTGGCGCTTGCTGCCATGCAGTCGCACGGTGGGAGTGGGTACACGGATTGGCACGGGTTGAGACGGATTCGCGCGGATGGGACAGGCCGTTGTTTTCGGTTCACGGTTCTCGAAACTCCTCCCTCCTCATGCCTCTGGAAAGGAGCAGATATATCATGGACGTTCTCGTATACGATGCTCACTCCTACGACCGGACGTTTCTGGACGCCGCCAATCAGGGGCGGCACCGTCTGACGTATACTGCTGCGCAGCTCGACGTGCAGACAGCGGCGCTGGCGCAGGGGTTTCCGGCAATCTGCTGCTTCGTGAACGATCAGGCGACGGCAGAGGTCATCGAGCGCCTGGCGGCTGGCGGCACCCGCCTGATCGCGCAGCGTTCTACCGGCTACAACAATATTGATCTGATTGCGGCGGAGCAGTATGGCATCACCGCGATGCGCGTCAGTTACTACTCACCCTACTCGGTTGCAGAGTTCGCCGTTGGGTTGCTGCAAACGCTCAACCGGCGCATCCATCGCGCCTACAACCGCACCCGCGAGTTCAACTTCCGCCTTGCAGGACTGCTCGGACGTGACATCCATGGATCGACGGTCGGTGTGGTCGGCACCGGCAAGATCGGTGCGGTCTTTGCGAGCATTATGCATGGCTTTGGCTGTTCGCTGCTCGGCTACGATGTGACGCACAATCCTGACTGCCTGGCGCTGGGGATGCGCTATGTTCCGCTTGAAGAACTGTTACGCGCGTCCGACATCGTGAGCCTGCACGTGCCGCTGCTGCCGGAGACATACCATATGATCAACCGCGAGACGCTGGCGCTGATGAAGCCGGACGCTTTTCTGATCAACACCAGTCGTGGTGGACTGATCGACACCGATGCCCTGATCGAGACGTTGCGCGCCGGACGCATTGCGGGGGTTGGGCTTGATGTGTATGAAGAGGAAGAAGGGGTGTTCTTCCACGACCTCTCCGACCGGGTGATCACCGATGATACGCTGGCTCGCCTGATGACCTTCCCGAATGTGCTCGTCACAGGGCATCAGGCATTCTTTACTCGTGAGGCGATGACGACAATTGCGGAGACAACGATCCGCAACATTACCGACTTCGAGGAAGGGCGTGAGAATGAGAACATTCTGCGACCGAGGAGGTGAGCCATGACGTTGCTGACGCAGATCCCTGAGTGGCGCGCGCTCGAGACGCACTACCGGGCGATCCGTGATGTGCATCTGCGCCGGTTGTTTGCCGAAGACCCCGGTCGCGGCGAGCGCATGACCGCTGAAGCCGCCGGTCTGTTTTTCGACTATTCTAAGAACCGGGTGACTGACGAGACGCTGCGCCTGTTGATGGCGCTCGCTGAAGCGCGCGGCTTGCGCGCCCGCATCGATGCAATGTTTCGCGGTGAGCGGATCAACATCACCGAGAACCGTGCCGTTCTGCACGTTGCACTGCGCGCGCCACGCGGCGCGGTCATTCTGGTTGATGGCGTGAATGTGGTTCCTGATGTGCATGCCGTGCTCGACCGCATGGCAGCATTCGCCGAACAGGTGCGCAGCGGCGCCTGGAGCGGGTTCACCGGCAAGCCGATCCGCAATATCGTCAACATTGGCATCGGCGGTTCCGACCTGGGACCGGTGATGGCGTATGAGGCGCTACGCTCCTATAGTCGCCGCAATCTAACATTGCGCTTTGTATCGAATATCGACGGCAACGATTTTGCCGAGGCGACGCGCGACCTCGATCCGGCGGAGACGCTGTTCATCGTGGCGTCGAAGACCTTTACGACCCTCGAAACGATGACCAATGCGCGCACGGCGCGCGCCTGGTTGCTGGCGGCGCTCGGCGATGACGCCGCAGTGGCGCGCCATTTCGTCGCCGTCTCGACGAATGCCGCCGAGGTGGCGAAGTTCGGCATCGACACGGCGAACATGTTCGGTTTCTGGGATTGGGTCGGCGGGCGTTACTCGATGACGTCGGCGATCGGTCTTTCGACGATGATTGCACTCGGTCCCGACCACTTCCGTGATATGCTCGCCGGTTTCCACGCTATGGACGAGCACTTCCGCACTGCGCCGTTCGATCGTAATCTGCCGGTGATCCATGGGTTGCTGACGGTCTGGTATGCGAACTTTTTTGGCGTCGAGACGGTTGCCATTCTTCCCTACGACAACTACCTCAAGCGCTTTCCTGCCTACCTGCAACAGCTGACGATGGAGAGCAACGGCAAGTCGGTGACGCTGTCGGGCGAGCCGGTGACGTATCAGACCGGACCGATCTACTGGGGGGAGCCTGGCACGAATGGTCAGCACTCGTTCTACCAGTTGATCCACCAGGGTACGCGGTTGGTGCTGTGCGATTTCATTGGTTTTGCCGAAACGCTCAACCCGCTTGGCGCCCACCACGATCTGTTGATGGCGAACATGTTCGCCCAGGCGGAGGCGCTGGCGTTCGGCAAAACTACCGAGGAGGCGCTGGCAGAGGGAACACCGGCGTGGCTCGCACCGCATCGCACCTTCCCAGGTAACCGTCCGTCGAATACGTTTCTGGCGGAGCGGTTGACGCCAGCCGTTCTTGGCGCCCTTGTGGCGCTCTATGAGCATAGTGTCTTTACGCAGGGCGCAATCTGGGATATCAATTCCTTCGATCAATGGGGCGTCGAGTTGGGCAAAGTGCTGGCGGGGCGCATCGCGCCGGAGTTAATGAGCGAGGTTGCGCCATCACCGGCGCACGACAGTTCGACCAATGCCCTCATCCGGCGCTATCGTGCATGGCGCGGACGCGCGTTGTAGTGTGGAAAGCATGGCTCCATCGCATCCTGGAAAGGAGCGATGGAGCGCATATTCGGTCCTATCATACCAATTCCCTGTGACCATCCGGCATGGTCACCTCGAGCAGAGCGAGGGGTCGTGCGCGACCCGCGCAGATTCCTCGTTGCGCTCGGAATGACAAGTCGCTGCGCTCGGAATGACAAGTCGCTGCGCTCGGAATAACAAGTCGCTGCGCTCGGAATGACAAGAATGCGGCATCGTCAATTGTCATTGGTATCAGTCCTGATACCGTCACATATGAATGATAAGGGCAGTACGAGTGAGTTCAACATAGTGATGCGTCTGAAACGCTTCGACGATTGCTGGAATGGCGCGGATGAATAAGGCTGCGAGGTCAGCATTCGTAATGTTGCCGGTGGATACAACCAGAAGTTTGTGGGGTTGGCGGGTTAGAAGAAAAGAACTCACGAAGTCAACGTCTTTGGTTACAACGATGCGCTTTTCGCGGAGAGAGACCGCATTGATTTCGCTATCTGTCGAGCGATTACCGTCAGGAAGATCAAGGTGTGAATGGCGTCGTGTCGGGCTTCTCGAAGGCGCCAGACCAGGCGTCGTGGCAGTTGGGCATCGACGAGAAAGTTCATGCTGTTACTAGCTCCAGACGCTTGACCCGACTCAACTGCGCCGCAAATGTCAGCGCAGCAAGAATATCGTCACGCTCAAGATCTTCGTAATCTGCAAGGATCTCGTCAATGGTCATTCCTGAGCTCAGCATTTCCAGGATTGTTTCAACGGGATAGCGCAATCCACGAATGACAGACTTGCCATGGCATATGTCGGGGTCGATGGTGATGCGACTCAGGAGCATGTTCATTGATGTTCTCCTTCTGCAGAACAGCGTACCGGCGAGCACAAGTATACCATAGGGCGTCCTTCAAAGATATCAGGTTGAAGCGTAGCTCTTCTATGCCTGTTGATGTATGGCGGTCGTTGTGAGGACGACCGTTCCATGTGCTACAATAATGCCTATGAGGGTACGAAGCGTTGTCCATTCGCCGCATGTCCTCGATTTTGTTTCGCATAGCGTCGCACAGACGATACGCATTGGTCAGCGCCTGGGTGAGTTGTTGCAACACGGCGATGTTGTGGCGCTTCGCGGCGATCTTGGCGCCGGGAAAACGCACCTGATCAAGGGGATCGTTCAGGGTCTCGGCTCGACCGATGTGGTCAACAGTCCAAGTTTCGTGCTGATCAATCAGTATCGTGCCGGCGCACAGCGTGGTGGGATGCCGATTTACCATGCCGATCTCTACCGTATTGAGCGACCTGCTGAACTGTACGGCGTTGGGTTGGAAGAAGCGCTCGACGGTGATGGTGTGTGTCTGATCGAGTGGGCAGAGCGCGCGGAGGCCTTGTTGCCCGACGATCGGCTCGATGTGCATCTCAGCCACCTGAGCGAGACGAAGCGCGTGGTGCGTTTCACGCCGTGCGGTCGGCGGTATGAAGCGCTGGTCGATACGTTGAAGAAGACGGCGTTCACCTGACTCTATGTTGCTTGCAATCGACACATCGACTGCGGACGCCGGTATTGCCTGCTACGATGGAGAGCGTGGCGCGCTGGGCGAATGCGTCTGGCGCGCCGGGCGCGACCATACGGCGCAACTTCTGCCACAGATCGATCTGTTGCTGCGCCACATTCGTTGTGCGCGCAGCGATATTCGGGCGGTCGCCGTAGCGTTGGGACCGGGGAGTTGGAGTGGATTGCGGGTGGGTATGAGCGTTGCCAAGGGGTTTGCGCTGGCGCGCGATCTGCCGCTTATTGGCATCGGTACGCTTCAAGCGGTGGCGTATCAGCACCGTGTTGCGCACTTGCGGGTCGTTCCTGTCATCAATCTGGGGCGCGGGAGAGTAGCGGCGCTTGCCAATGATGCGCAAGAACCGCAGAACCTTACCATCGCCGATCTTGCGGCGACGATCAACGAACCGGCGCTCTTCTGCGGTGATGTTGACGCTGAATTTCAGGCGATGCTGCGTCGCCTGTTGCCCAATCGGGCGCACTTTCCGTCGCCCGCAGCGAATGTACGCCGTCCTGCATATCTGGCGGAACTGGCATGGAAACGCCTGATTGCTGGCGAATGCGACCGCGTCGCTACACTCGAACCGATCTATCTTGGGCAGCCGGTTAAGACGGTTGGTTGAACTATTTGGCACGCTGCACTGAACATTGATCCGAAGAACCGATGGACAGGCGTCGTTGGAGGCGAAACGGGGTCATCTTTCTGCTCAGGTCCAGGCAGTTTTCAGATCTGTCCCTCTCCTCGCCACGACTGCTCCTGATGCGCAGACGGAGGAACACGTCATGCCGCTGCAAGCACTCCGCGTTGCACTGACCGATCAGCGCGTAATGACAGAGTATTTGCCTGCTGAGGTGGAACAACGCTTCCTCGGCGGGCGCGGCGCCGCCGCCTGGCTCCTTGCCCGATGGGTTCCTTCGAAGATTGGCCCGCTGGCGCCTGCTAATCTCCTGATCTTTAGCGCCGGACCGCTTGCGGGGGTGACGTTCGGTGGATTAACCGTTACGACGCGCTCGCCGATTACCAATTCGGTTTCGCACGGGTGGGCGTCAGGAAGGTGGGGAGCGCACCTGCGTCGTGCCGGGTACGATCTGCTGATCCTCGAAGGGCAAAGCCCCGATTGGTGCTGGATTCGAATCGATGGATCGCAGGTGGATATTCTTCCGGCGACGCGCCTCCTCGGTCTCGATACGCAAGCGACGAATCAGGCGTTGCGCCGGGATCTCGGTGATGAGTATGCTGTGCTCTGCATCGGACCGGCGGGGGAAGCGGGTGTTGCGTATAGCGCTATTGTCGCAGAAGGCGCGTTCGCAGTCGAACCGGCAGGCGCCGGCGCGATCATGGCGCGCAAGCGCGTGAAGGCCATCGCCGTGCGTGGCGCGCACCCATGCCCGGTTGCCGACCGGCAGCGGCTCGATCAGGCGCTGGAAAGCATCAACCGACGCATTGCCGCCAGCGATGTCGCAGCCGGTTTTCGTCAGTATGGCAGCCTGTGCTATGCGCAGCGCGCCGAAGAACTGGGCGCCTTGAGCGCGCGCAATGGGCAATCCCATACTGTGTCGCATGCCAGCGCGATCAGTCGAACAGCGCTGGCACAGCGCGGTCGGCGCGAATCACGCGGTTGCGAAGGATGTCTGCTGGCATGTCATAGTGCGTATATCCGCAAAAATGGCGAACCGGTCGCCTATCCCGATCTGGAGGCGCTCGCTGGCTTTGGCTGGCGGTGCGGGTTATCCACTCCTGATGCGATTATTCTCGTTAACGATCTCTGCCTGCGCCTTGGTCTCGATGTGTCGGAAACCAGCGCGGCGCTGGCGTTTGTGATGGAGTGCCGCGAGCGTGGGTTGATCCATGCCGGCAATCTGGCATGGGGCGATCTCGAATCGGTGGTCGGCGCTCTTCGCCGCCTGGGGCAGCGCCAGGAAAAGCGCGATATTCTGTCGCTGGGCGTCGGCGAAATGCAGGAGGTATACTACGGAAGTAGTGCATTTGCGCCACAAGTGCGTCAACTTGCGTTCCCGGCGCTCGATCCGCGCGCGTTGCCCGAAATCGCCCTGGCAGACGCCACTGCACCGATTGGCGGCGACTACCGTTACGCGATGATCTACGAGCCGTTCCTCGTCGAACCGCCTGTCTGGCTTCCCACTGACCCCAGCAATCCCCACTCGATCCAGGGCGTCGTCCCACGCTTGATCTGGCACGAACGGTTTGCGGCGGCGGTCGATGCCGCAGGATTGTGTCGTCGCCTGGCGCTGCTGGCGTATCAGATCGCTCCTGCCGAACTGAATGAACTTCTGGCTGCAACGCTTGGGCGATCCTTCACCAGTGTCGATGTGGCGAAGATTGGGGAACGGATCGTTACGCTCGAACGCTGGCTGGCGGTTCAGTATGGCGCGGGACGCGATACGCTGCCGCATCGCTGGACGGAAGAACCGCTCGAAGACGGTCCGGCGGCAGGAAAGTTGCCGCTGCTGAATGACATGCTGGCGGAGTATTACCGTCGTCACGGTTGGGATGAACAGGGACGCCCCTCGGAAGCGCGCCTGACTGAGTTGGGGATCACCCTGCCTGCCTGATTGCGGCGCCTTCCTGTGCATCCTGCAACCTGAACGCCGTTTCCGGCGTCTCACTCGCTGAACATCCTGGTGTGCGCCGGAGGAACATGGTATGACCCTCCACGTCGATGATGTGTTTGCTTCCTTCGACCGGGACCACGCCCTGGAGCGGCTGGCGGGAGGCAATGAGACTGAGGTGTACTGGACCGACGACCGTCGCTATGTCGTTAAACTCAAGTATGATCTGGGGGGCGATCTGAGTCAGGCGCTGCGATGGGCGCGGTTGATGCGCGATGTTGCTGAACATTATGCGGCGTGC
Source organism: Roseiflexus castenholzii DSM 13941 (assembly GCF_000017805.1). Classification (GTDB taxonomy): domain Bacteria; phylum Chloroflexota; class Chloroflexia; order Chloroflexales; family Roseiflexaceae; genus Roseiflexus; species Roseiflexus castenholzii. The sequence goes on from NC_009767.1 coordinate 939,150, forward strand.
CTTGGCGAGTGGCACACAATCCCCAACTATTTTATTGTTGCGCGTGGCAGCGATGGGCGTATCTATCCGCTGACGGTCCAACCCTTCCTTCCCGATGCCCAACCGCTCGATGCACTCGACTATCAGGCGTTGACGCCGGAGCAGCGCGCGCTCGTCGCTCTTCAGTTGAGCGACATTCTGTGTCGGGCGCGCGCATTCTATCGCGCGACCGGCAGCATGCCCGATCTCTATGGGCGATCCGCCGGCAGTCACGATGAACGCGAGCGGATGAAGGCGCTCGACCGTTTGCCGCAGCGACTGTGGAGTTTTCTTGTCGAGCGCACGCTGCTGCGGTCGCACAATCTGATGCTGTTGCGCGATCCAGAGATGCGGATTGTGCTGATCGATTACGATCCGGTGCGTCGAGGTCGCCTGTATCGCCTGGTCTATTTTGCAGCCCGCTGCATGCTGTTGCTGCGCGACTTCGCGGCGCTCGCGTGGCTGCGCCGAAGTGCAAGACGCGACAGAGTGCGTGCAGCGCAGACGCTGGCGCCGCATGCATCCGTATCCGCGTCCGATCCGTCATGACAGATCAACAGAACGCTGTGCGCGGAACAGTTGCTCTTTCTGGCAGGAAGATGCCGGGTTTGCACCATGAAGTGCGTCCAAAACATGATCGAAAATTGTGATCTTGCCACATTGTCGCGCCGAAAGGCGTCTGGTATAATATCAGCACGGGCGGTCAGAGGGGACTGTTGTCATCTGTTCCTACCCGCTAATGTGCAGCGCAACATTGATCAGGAGCAGCGCTCCTAGAACGTGAACGATTATGGGTGACAATCGCTGGCTGAAGAATAGTTTCGTCTACCTCATCATCCTGGTCGCTGCATTGGCGCTGTTCTTCAATTATTTCAACAATGCGCAGGGTCAGGCGGAGGAACGGGGCATCTATCAGGTGCTCGCAGATGCCAAAGCTGGCAGGGTTGAGAAGATCGAAGCGCAGTCGGGCAACACCGAGATTCTGGTGACGTACCGCGATACCAGAACGAAAGTGCGGTCGCGCATTGAGTCGAATGATAGTATCACGATGCTGCTGGTGCAGGCTGGTGTGCCGCTCGACGCGGTGAATGTCGAGGTGCGCGCGGCGCCTGCCTGGGGCGGGTTGCTGAATGTTTTCACCATCCTGTTGCCGGTATTGTTGATGATCGGCTTTTTTGTCTTCTTCATGCGTCAGGCGCAAGGGTCGAACAATCAGGCGCTGTCGTTTGGCAAGAGCCGGGCGCGTATGTTCTCTGGCGATAAGCCGACGGTGACGTTTGCCGATGTCGCCGGTCAGGAAGAAGCCAAACAGGATTTGACCGAGGTTGTTGAGTTTCTTAAGTTTCCTGACAAGTTTGCGGCGCTTGGTGCGCGTATTCCGCGCGGCGTGCTGATGGTTGGTCCTCCGGGAACCGGCAAGACGCTCCTGTCGCGTGCGGTCGCCGGCGAGGCAGGGGTGCCGTTCTTCTCAATCTCTGGTTCGGAGTTCGTTGAGATGTTCGTCGGTGTCGGCGCCAGCCGTGTGCGCGACCTGTTCGACCAGGCGAAGCGGAATGCGCCCTGTATTGTGTTCATCGACGAGATCGACGCGGTCGGTCGGCAGCGTGGCGCCGGGCTTGGCGGCTCGCACGACGAACGCGAGCAGACGCTCAATCAGATTCTGGTTGAGATGGATGGCTTCGATACCAATACAAACGTTATCGTCATTGCCGCCACCAACCGACCAGACGTGCTCGATCCGGCGCTGGTGCGCCCCGGTCGCTTCGACCGCCAGGTGGTGCTCGATGCGCCGGATGTGAAAGGGCGTATTGAGGTGCTCAGGGTGCATACCAAGGGTAAGCCGCTTGCCGATGATGTGCAACTCGATGTCATCGCAAGGCAGACGCCCGGCTTCTCTGGGGCCGATCTGGCAAATGCGGTGAACGAGGCGGCGATTCTGGCGGCGCGCCGTTCGAAGAAGAAGATTGGCATGGCAGAGTTGCAGGACGCGATTGAGCGCGTGGCGCTCGGTGGTCCTGAGCGACGCAGCCGGGTGTTGACCGAACGGGAAAAATTGCTGACGGCGTATCACGAATCCGGTCACGCGATTGCGGCGGCGGGTATGCCGAAAGCCTTTCCGGTGCAGAAGGTGACGATTGTGCCGCGTGGACGAGCCGGCGGGTATACGCTCTATCTGCCCGAAGAGGATAGTATTCGTTACACAACTGCGTCGCAGTTCGCAGCGCAACTCGTCTCGGCGCTTGGCGGGCGCGTGGCAGAAGAGATTGTCTTCGGACCTGATGAGGTCTCGACGGGGGCGGCGGGTGATATTCAGCAGGTGACACGCATTGCGCGCGCGATGGTGACCCGCTATGGCATGAGTGCGAAGCTTGGTCCGATTGCATTCGGTGAGCGCGAGGAGTTGATCTTCCTGGGGCGCGAGATTACTGAGCAGCGCAACTATAGCGATGCTGTGGCGCGCGAGATCGATAACGAAGTGCATCGCATCGTTTCAGAAGCGTATGAGCGTACTCGCCTGATCCTGACGTATAACCGCGAGGTGCTGAACGATATGGCCAGTGCGCTGATTGAGTATGAAACGCTCGATGGTGAACGCTTGAAAGAATTGATCAGCCGTGTCGTGAAGATCGATGAGATTGAGCGTCGCCCGAACGGTGGCAACGGGGTGCTGGATACTTCATCAACGCTGACTGCGCCGCAGGCATAGCACCATAGCACAACCACTTCTGGAACGGGGGAGGCTTTGCCTCCCCTGTTCGCTTGTCGTATGCTATAATGCCAAAACGATGTGAGATGTGTCTGGATGCCTGGTAGTCCTGGAGAACCCTGCTATGTCTGGTCATTCGAAGTGGCACTCGATCCGGCGCACAAAAGGAGTGCTCGATCAACGGCGTGGGCAACTCTTTACGAAACTGGCGCGTGATATTACCATTGCGACGCGCGAAGGGGGGAGCGGCGACCCGGAAGCGAATTTTCGCCTGCGCCTTGCCGTCGATAAGGCGCGCGCCGCCAATATGCCGATGGATAATATTCAGCGCGCGATCGATCGAGGGTTGGGGAGAGGCGGGAGCGATGCTGCGGCGCTTGAAGAGATTTATTACGAAGGGTACGCTCCCGGCGGTGTGGCGCTGCTGATCGAGGCGGCGACCGATAATCGTAATCGCACTGCTTCCGATGTGCGCGCGACGATGACGAAGAATGGCGGCAGCCCCGGTGAACCCGGTTCGGTGAGTTGGATGTTTGAAACCAGAGGGTTGATTACCATTGATCTGTCGGTCAAACGCCTTGACCCGGACGAAGTGATGCTTATTGCAATCGATGCAGGCGCAGAGGATGTTCAGATTGAGGATGATATTGTCGAGGTGTACACCGATTTTAAGCAACTCGCCGCGGTGCGCCAACAATTGATCGCCGCCGGTCTCCCGGTCACCGGCGCCGAGAAGACGATGATTGCCAAAACAACGGTGCAACCCGATACCGCCGACGCGCTCAAGGCGATGAGGCTGATCGAGAAACTCGAAGACCTCGACGATGTGCAGAAGGTCTACAGCAATCTCGAAATTACCAGTGAACTGGCTGAACAGTTCGTTAGCGGGTGACGCTTGATTGCCTCGCGCACAATTGGTATCGACCCTGGCACTGCCCGAATGGGGTGGGGCATTGTCGAAGAAACCGGCGGAACGGTGTCTCTGGTTGATTGTGGTGTGCTGACGACGCCTGCGGGAGTATCGCAGGCGTCACGCTTGCTGCAACTGTACAACGACTTGTGCAGTCTGATTGCGCGCTACCATCCTGCCGCCGCCGCGATTGAAGAACTGTTTTTCGGCAAGAATGTCAATACGGCGTTGAACGTCGGGCAGGCGCGCGGTATTGCGCTGCTGGCGTTTGCACAGGCTGGTATTCCTGTCCACGAATATAAGCCGTTGCAGGTCAAGCAGGCGCTGGCAGGGTATGGCGGCGCTGATAAGCGCCAGGTGCAGGAGATGGTTCGTCTGACGCTTCGCTTGCCGACTATCCCGCGCCCCGATGATGCCGCTGATGCTGTGGCAGTGGCGATCTGCCATACCTATGCCGCGCCGATGCTGCGCCGGATCGGGGAAGGGCGGTAGGTGGTTCTCTCTCTGTGCGCGTGAGATGAGGGGTGATGTGACTGCTGCGCCCCTTAATCCTTTTGATGCGCCTGAACTGGCGGTGGGCTACGAAGCCTGGTATGCGACGGAGGGCCGGGCTGCGGATCAGGCTGAGCGCCGCTTGCTGACATGGCTGCTGTCCGGTCTGCCGCAGCCGCAGACGCTGGTGGAGATCGGTGTTGGAACCGGGCATTTTGCACGCTGGCTGGCGTCGGAGGGGTACCGTGTCGTCGGCGTGGATCGGTCGGCGCCAATGCTTGCCGAGGCGTTGCAACGTGGCAGTGTGCCGCTGATACGCGCCGATGCGGCAGATTTGCCATTCGCCAACGATGCGTTCGATGTTGCGCTGCTGATAACGACATTGGAATTTTTGCCCTGCCCAGAGCGTGCGTTGCAGGAAGCAGCGCGTGTGGCGCGGCAGGGGATGATCCTGGGGGTGCTCAATCGCTGGCATCCCCTGGCGTGGCAACGGAAGCGCAGCGGGTTGTCCGTCTGGCAGGTTGCCCGTTTCTACGCTCCGCCTGAACTGGCGCGGTTGGTGCACCAGGCGCTTCATCGATCGGTCGCCAGTATGACCTGGCGCACGACACTTTTGCCGGCTCCCTGGGTGCAATCTTCTTCTCGCCTGCCGGTCGGCGCATTTATTGGGATGCGAGTGGTGCTGTCGAAGTGGAAGGGATGAAGAACGATGGTACACCGTGATCATCCGGTCGGCCTGACGGCGCAGGTGAGTCTGTATCCGCTGCGTCAGGAACATCTCAGCCCGGCAATCGATGCTGCACTGGCGCTCTGGCGTGAGCGAGGATTGGATGTGCGACCAGGGGCGATGAGCACGTTGATTGCGGGCGAAGAAGCGACTGTTTGGGAAGCGCTGCGCGCGGCGTTTGCCGCCGCAGCCGCATGCGGTGAGACGGTTATGGTGGTGACGGTGTCGAACGCTTGCCCATGGGTTTCATCCACACAGTAATGTCGAGAAGGACAGACAAAATTGCTGTCCGTAGACCCCAGGGCTGACGAATCCTTACGGTGAGACTTCGCTTTCAGGTGCAGGTGCGACATTCATTTCGAACGTTGCGTCAGGAACAGACGACGCAGATGCCTGCTCTGCCGTACCGGTCGGCGCCGACGGGGTGGTGGTCCCCGGCATTTCGGCCGCGGCGGGTGGCTCGTCATGGGCAACTACTGGCGCCGGCGGGGTGGCGGTTTCTGGCGTTTCGGCTGCGGTGCGTGGCTCGTCCATGGCTGGCGCCGTCATCTCTATCAGAGCAGTCGCTGTGGGAACCGCCAGCAATTCGATGTGATCGCAGCGGGGGCATACCCACGCCCGAGGGGTGATCTGGCGTTCTGGGGAAGATGTGACCACAATAGTTCCCTTGACCGGCGCCGACACCAGGCGCTGACCGCAGCGCCTGCACACAACGAGGCGGTCTGGCGGGGACGGATCGGCAGGGGCGGCAATGGGCGCAGGTGTTGGGCGCGGCGCGCCCGCCGCTGCCCGGCGATAGACTGCCAGCGTCTCACGGGCGGCGCGCTGCCACGAGAACTGCTCTGCGCGCGCGCGGGCAAGCCGTCCCATCGTTTCGCGGCGCTCCTCATCGTCCCACAGCATCTCGATGCCATCCGCCCAGGCGCCAATGTCGAGCGGCGGAATGTAGTCGACCGCATCACTGCCGATTTCGGGCAGACTCGCGCTCGATGATGCCAGACACGCGGCGCCGCATGCCATCGCTTCCAACAGCGGTAGCCCAAAGCCTTCGTAGAGTGAGGGATTGATGTAGAAGCGGCATGCATTGTACAACCAGCGGAGATCGTACTGCCCGACGCGCCCGGCAAAGAGGACGTGTTCTGCGAGGTGCAGATCGCGCACGGTTGAAAACACATCCTCATCGCGCCAGCCGCGTGCGCCCGCCACGACCAGGCGATATGCGCGATCCGGTCGTCGGTCGAGGCAGATGCGCAGTGCGCGCAGTAATGATGGCAGGTTCTTGCGTGGTTCGAGGGTGCTGACAAACAACATGAACGACTGCGCTTCCACCGGTGTTCCGGCGAGCACGCGCGTTTCGCCGGGGCGAAGCGAGAGTGGCGTGTAGATCGGTGCGGCAGCCTCGTAGATGACATCAATCCGCTCAGGCGGAAGATCGAGGAATTGGGCAATGTCCTCGCGGGTGGTTTCGGAGACGGCGATCACCGCATCCGCGCGCGCGGCGCTGTCGCCGACCTGCCGATAGTAGGCGCTTGCAGCGCTATCGAGGATGTCGGGGTAGCGCAAAAATGCAAGATCGTGAATGGTGACGACCGTTGGGCAGCAGTGATGGCGGGGCGCGATGAAGTCGGGGAAATGGACGACGTGCGGGCGAGCCGCCAGCAGTTCCAACGGCAGAATCCAGCGCTCAAAGCGATGATGGGGCGGCGTGTACAGGGGATGACGCACCACATTGGGTGCGACGACCAGTGGGCGCAGATGCTCCCGATGCTGGAGGCTGATGATCTGATCATCGGCGGCGCAGTCAGCCAGCGCTGCCATCAACTGGCGCGTGTACTGAGCAATGCCGCCGGTGCGATAAGCATTCAAACGAGCGTCGATTGCAATCCGCATGACGCTAATCTGGCTATTCAGGGAAAATTTCCTCTCGGCGCCGCAGGTCAGTGCGTCGCTGTCGAGCGGGCGCCGACTGATTGATGACGGTCAATGGGCAACGATGTTGGCGTGTCGTAGCATGCTCATTATATCATTATTGCGGATCCGCGGTTCAGGTGCGTCGCGCGCTCCAAGTTGACGACCATTCCCGGCACAGGTACAATGAGATACCGCTGCGTGTGTCTTGCCCGGCGGCGCTTCTCCGCAGCCTTTCGTGATCTGCCGACTGCTCATGGCGGTTTGAATGGTATGCTGACGATCTCGCGCGTTGTGACGCCTGCTCTCATCCCGCTGCAGATCCGCGCAGCGCGTATGGACGACATCTACCCTATTCTGCGGCTGCACTGTGAAGCCTTTGCGGATAAGTTCGGCGCCGCTTTTGGCGTTCACGGCACGGCGCGCGGTATCGAGGCGATGGCAGAAGCCTGGCGGCGCCAGGGGCGGAGCGCCTTGCGCGGCATGTTCGTGGCCGAATCCAATGGTCTGGTGGTTGGCACGGTTTCGTTGCGCACATGGGATACGGCCAGCGATACGAGTGGCGCCGCTGAACTTGCGTTTCATCAGGTGCTGGGCGTATGGGGCGCCGTTCGCTCGATTTTTGCACTGTCGCTGCTCGAGCATGCAATCGAGCGCAGCGAAGGATACATTACCGATGTGGCAGTGCTGGCGCGCTATCGGCGCAATGGCATTGCGCGCGCATTGCTGGATCACGTGGAACAGGAAGCCCGGCAACGGGGGAAGCGATTCCTGGGATTGTACGTCAGCGCATCAAACACACCGGCGCGCCGCCTCTATGCCAGTGTAGGGTTCGTTGATCATCGGACGCGCCGTTCGTGGCTCGCTGCTCTGATTCTTCGCCAGCGCACCTGGATCTATATGCGTAAGGAACTTGGATAGCGAGCGTTCCTTCGCTTCGGTTTCATCCTTCTTTCACATCAAAGGAGCAGACAATGAGGTCTGATCGTGACAACCCGTTTCGGATCGCTCAAGAGCAGTTTGACCGCGCGGCGGCGCTGCTCGAACTGCCCGATAATGTGCGCGAGGTCTTGCGCGTCCCGCAACGCGAGTTGACCGTGCGTTTTCCGGTGATGATGGATGATGGTTCGACCCGTATCTTTACCGGGTATCGGGTGCAACATAATCTTGGACGTGGACCAACCAAAGGCGGCATTCGCTACCATCCGAGCGTCGATATTGACGAAGTGCGCGCTCTTGCCATGTGGATGACCTGGAAGTGCGCGCTGGTTAACATCCCGTATGGCGGCGCGAAGGGAGGGGTCGTCTGCGATCCTGCCCAACTTTCTTCTGGTGAACTCGAACGCCTGACCCGCCGTTTTGCAACCGAAGTTGCAATTGTGGTCGGTAGTGAGCGTGATATTCCTGCTCCCGATGTTAATACTAATCCCCAGATTATGGCATGGTTCATGGATACCCTCTCCATGCAGCAAGGGCACACGATCAATGCCGTCGTCACCGGTAAACCGATTGAGGTTGGCGGCTCGTTGGGGCGAAATGAGGCGACAGGGCGCGGCGTCAGCCTCATGGTGCGCGAATGGGCGCGGCGTCAGCGCCGGCGACTGGAGGATTTGCGGGTAGTGGTGCAAGGGTTCGGAAATGTCGGTGGTGTGGCTGCATCGCTCATTTCTGCGCTGGGGTGCAGGGTGATCGCTGTTGGGGATGCCAGCGGCGGGTATTTGTGTCGCAATGGACTCAATATTGCGGAGATGCGCCGGTATGCCGCGCAGCATCCGCGTCGATTGCTGGAAGGATACAGCGCTCCCGGGGTCGAGCGCATCGATAACCGCGCGTTGCTCGAAACGCCGTGCGATGTGCTGGTTCCGGCGGCGCTGGAAAATCAGATCACCGATCAGAATGCCGAACGTATCCGTGCAACGCTCATCGTCGAAGGCGCAAACGGTCCGACAACCCCGCAGGCGGATGAAATCCTCGAGGAACGCGGGATCGTCGTTGTTCCCGATATTCTGGCGAACGCTGGCGGCGTGACGGTCAGTTACTTCGAATGGGTCCAGGGATTGCAATCCTTCTTCTGGAATGAACAGGATGTCAATCATCGTCTGGAACAGATTATGGTCAGCGCCTTCGAGCAGGTGTGCGACCTTGCGGATCGGCGCGGCATCTCTCTGCGTCTGGCAGCGTACCTCCTGGCAGTGCGTCGCGTTGCAGACGCCAATCTTATTCGCGGGCTGTATCCGTAGTCTTTGCAGACCTGAACCGATCTGGAGGTACGTTTCGCATGCTCACGCGCGAATCTCCTGCCGCTGGAACAGCACGTATCCCAACGCAAACAGGACAATCGTTGCTGCGATCAGCCCGGTGGCGTGGGGCCAGGTGAGCAGCATGCTCTGCGTCGCGGGAAGCGGCGTTCCCAGCACGGCGCCGTGCAACTGGATCGGCAGAATGATCCCCAGCGAGCGCACTGTCGGGTTGAGCGTCGCCAGTGCCACCTCGGTAAAGAGTGTGTTGGGCGAAATGCGCGCCAGCGCCAGTTCCAGTTGCACCTGATCGATCAATGCCAGCGGATCGCCCGGTGGCACGGGACGCAACAGGTTTGCCAGCAGGCTGGCGATGATTCCCCAAAAGGCGGTGAAAAAGAGCCAGACGGCGATGGCAGCCAACGCCGCTGTGGCCGGTTGGCGAAAGACGATGGAGAAGAGCATCGCCAGCGCCAGCCAGACACCGCCGTAAAAGATGGTCACCAGCAGAAACCACAGGCTGCGCACGACCTCCTCACCGTCCGGCGGCACCCCCAACCGCACCAGGCCCATGCCAACAATGAGCAGCCAGATGGCGGTCAGTGTGAGCGCAAGGGCGCCAAGCCCGGCCAGGAACTTCCCAAACAATAGTGCGTCCCGATAGATCGGTTGCGCCAGCACTTTCGAGATGGTGCGCTGGTTGAACTCGCCGTTGACCGAGTCGAATGCCAGTGCAATGCCGAGCAAGGGCACGAGCAGCCCCAGAAAGCCAACGAACGCCGGTAGCGGCTCGCGCGCGGTAGTGAACAACTGAAGAAACAGGAACGTATCTCCGCCCGCGCCATCGCGCAGACTCTGCGATGCTGCGTAGACCGTCCCGGTGGCGGTCAGCACAATCAGCGCCTCCAGAATCAGCATCCGCGCGCTTGTCAGGTAGTCGGCCATCTCTTTGGCGACCACCGCCCATAGACCGGTCCACGGCGACCCTTCGCGCTGTCGTCCCAATGGAAGAGATTCAGGCTGCCGTAGCATATGCCGCCTCCTTTTGGAAATAGCGCGTGTAGATCTCATCGAGACGGGGCATATCGGCGCTGAGCGCCAGCAATCTCCCCCCTGCCTCGACGATGGCGCGCGCAATATCGGCGCGCAGGTCGCTGCGCGCTTCGATGTGATAGGTTCGCGCGCCATCGCACGTTACCTGAACAACATCGGGGATCTTGCGCAACGCTTCGTCGAGCGCCGTTCCGCCATCTGCCTCGACATGGATGCGGTAGGCGCCGCCAAGCACGTGCTGCGCCAGGTCGCCAACCGTTCCTTCGAGGACCATGCGCCCTTTGTGAAACAATCCGACCCGGTCGCAGACTGCCTGCACCTGATGCAGTAGGTGCGACGAGAGCATGATTGTCATGCCGTCCGCTTTGAGGCGACGGATCAGGTCGAGAAATTCGCGCACTGCCTCAGGGTCCAGCGCCAGCGTCGGCTCGTCCATGATGATCAGCTGTGGGCGCTTAAGCAGCACCTCGGCGACTCCCAGCCGCTGACGCATGCCGCGCGAGAATGTGCCCACGCGGCGGTCGGCGACGTCGCTCAGTCCGACCTGTCCAAGTGCTGCGCGAATGCGGTCTTGCATCTCCCTGCCGCGTATGCCATTCAATTTTGCAATGTAACTCAGGTTCTCGCGCGCAGTCAGCCCGTCGTAGAACCCGACCTGATCGGGCAGGTAGCCGACACGCGACTTGACACTGAGCGGTTGACGCGCCGGGTCAAGCCCCAGCACGCGCACGCTGCCGGATGTCGGCTCGGTCAATCCGAGCAACATCAGGATGGTCGTCGTCTTACCGGCGCCGTTCGGACCCAGCAGCCCGAAAATCTCACCCTTGCGCACCGTCAGGTTCAGACGATCAACGGCGACCAGCGATTCGTACTGTTTGGTCAGGTCACGACACTCGACAACTGTCTCGTCCATTGCGCCCTCCTGCTCAACGGCGTCCGAAGCGCATCACCGCCATACCGACGCCAACGACGGCAATCGCAATCAGGGCAACACCGACCAACCCCCAGAGCGTGGATGTCAGCACGGTCACCCGGAATTCTGCCGAGTCGGAGGCGCCCTCATCAGTCCGCGCGGTCAAGTTCACCACGTAGTCGCCGGCGATTGCCTGGTTCGAGGGTTGAATATTTGCCGTGACCTCAACGGTCTGGTTATTTGCCAGTTCGGAAATGGTTTGCGGCTCAAACTCGACCGTCCATCCAATGGGTGGTGATGCGCTCAATTGGATGTTGCGGGCCGGCGCGCTGCCGGTATTGCGCACAACCAACTTAATGGCTGTCTTCTCGCCAATGCGCGCTTCGCCGGAGAGGCGCCCATCGGGCGTGGTGAGCACCAGTTGCGGCTGACCGGTCAGTTCGGCGACAAGGGTTGTCGTAGCGCGATACTCGCCACCCTGCACCAGTACGGGGATTTCATACGAGCCAGCCGGTATATCGGGGAGTGGTCGCACCTCGAGGCTCAGACTCTTCGACTCGTTCGGACCAAACGGAATGCTTGTGATACTTTGACCGCCAAACCGGAAATCAATCTGGAACCCACGCGGCGCTTCTGCTATCAGACTGACCGGCGTCTCCCGGTCGCTTTCGTTCTTCACGGTTATGTTGTACCGGAACGTCGTGCCGGACGTTCCACGGAGTCGGGGTAGATCGACATCGAGGGTAAGCCCTGTGGACGACGTTTCTTTATCCTTAAGTATCAACTCAATCGGCAGCGTCACCTCGCGCGTTTCACCGCTGGCGACGATAGTGAGCCGATACGTTCCTGCCGCCACATCCTTCGGCGGCTCGACACGGAAATCGACCGATGCCTCGTTTTTCGGATAGACGTAGACCGCCTGAATAACTTTGCCATCGCCGCGGAAACTGACGTTCCAGCCGTCGGGAGCATTGCGCGTGGTAAGACGCACAATCTGCGGCGTGGTATCGGTTCCCAGCGTCAACCGGATGGTTGTCGGGTCGCCGATGATGGCTTCCTGAACCGGATAACGGGTAAATAGAAAGAGATCACGGGGAGTCTGCTGCGGATCCTGTTCCTGCGCCTGCACAGGAGCGGCGGCGCTCACCGTCAGGACAACAAGTGTGATGAAGACGATCATCAGGCGTAATGCTCGCATCATCGGTCTCCTTATCCTGAGCAAGGTACGTAGCACTGCCTCGAACGAGACGAAGGGCAGTTTTCGAACGCAAAATTATAGGTGATGATGATTGGAGGAACGTTGGTCGCGTATTAACGTTCTCTAAGAGCCTGTCCAGAACCTGGAGGGTTGAGTCGTCTAGCGGTGAGAGCAAGGGGTGAGAGGGATGCCCGTCCTCTAATACCAATGACGATTGAAGATACCGCATGCTGGTCATTCCGAGCCCTTCGCTTCGCTCAGGGTAAACGCAGCGAGGAATCGGCGCGGGTCGCGCACGACCCCGCGCGCTGCTCGGGGTGACCATGCCGGATGGTCACAGGTCATTGGTATAAGCCGGCTAGCCGGCGCGCAATCTCATCAGGATTGGCAGTGACCACGCCGGATGGTCACAGGTCATTGGTATAATTCTTCGCCAGGGATGCGTTGCTGCGGGAAGGTCGTCCGGCGCCGGCTTGTGAGATGTGTCGCACATGAATCCCGATTGTGCGTATCTTCTTGAGGCGCACGAACGGTTTCTCTACGTAGCGCCCAACGCCGTCGTCGTCCTGATGATGTATCCTTCGTTGCTCCCCGTCTACAAAGCGTTGGGCGCTATGAATGATGATGGTTGTGACAACATCTGGGCGGACAGGAGACGTGCGATGAAAGAGGTGCGCCAGGGAAGGATTCTGGTAGTGGAAGAGGACTACGATCTGGGACGACTCTTTGAGGCGATGCTCAGCATCGAGGGATACCACGTCACCGTAACCCGTCATCCTGATGAAGCGCACCGCCTCCTCCCTCAACTCGAACCGAACCTGATCGTCTTCGACTGGTCGTTTCACAATACCAGAGGCTACGTATGGATTGATGAACTGCGCACCTCGAACCACACGGCGCACATCCCGGTGTTGCTGGTCTGCGGTGCGCCGCCGCCGCGCAGTATCTATGAAATGTTGGCGAATGCGGGTGTGCCGATCATCGAAAAGCCATTCGATCTGATCGCATTTAACCGTTGTATTGCAGCGCTTATGCATTCACGAGAACGCGCCATCGGCGCGTGAGGTTCTATGTCGCTCCGCCGAAGAGCGCGATCATGCCAAAGCGCACGAGTCGCGCCAGAAAGACGGCGATGAGGAAGATCCAGTACGGCAGCCCCATGGCTCCTGCCGTGATTCCTGCCACATCGAACGCAGGGTTGGGCGGCGCCGAGAGCGCAAACAGCACGAAGAATGCGCGCCAGGGATGTTCGAGTTGCCGTTGCACCCAACGGTAGAACCGCGTCTGTTCCACCACGCCGCGCCCCGACCGTCCCACGAAAAATCCGACCGACTCGCCAATCACCGAACCGAGCGCGCCTGCAATGCCAACCCCGACCATGCTCAAGCCAGGGGAAAGCGCCGCAACCAGACCGAAATAAGGAATTGGGATCACAATGGTGGCGTTGGAGATCAGCGTGATCAAAAAGACTCCAAGATAACCAAACGCTCCCAGACGGTAAGCCAGATCCGGCGGAATCGTGAGGTAGGCGATGATATTCAGCGTAATGGCGATGGCAGCAACCAGCACCGGACGCATCCAGGCGCGCCGGCGGGTTGGAATTGCGTTTTGCTTGCCGGTCGCCTGGCTTCCTGCTTCTGACACACGGAACCTCAGAGATACAAATCCTCAACTCCTAACCCCTGGACCTTCGCCAGAGCCAGACACCGCCTGCCAGCACCACGATGACGGCCACGACCAGCAGGAGCGTTGGATCAGGAGCGCCGGCGGGTGTCGATGGCTCTGCAAGTGGCGTCGGTTGCGCCAGATCGACCGTTCCCGGAGACGAAATCGCGGGTGGCGCGATCGTCGGCTGTGGCGCGACTTCTGGCTGCATGGCGAGTTCAGGCGTTGCTCTGATCGTCGTCAGCGCCTGTGGCGTGCCCGCTTCCGCGCCGTTATCGAGCGCGGCCGGCGCTGCGGCGCCACCGTGTGGGATCGGCGCTGTCACCGTAGATCCCGGGATGCTTTCGCGCACTTCTGCGGCGGTCGTGGGCGGTTCGGTCGGCGCAACAGCGAATGGTGCAGCGGCGGGAGCAGTTGGCTGAACCGCCATCGACGGAGCGCCCGCTCTCATTGACCCAAGCACGTTGAGCACCCCAATTGCGACGATCAGCACCCCTGCAAAGACACCGGCAACCTGGAGCAGTCGTCCCCAACCCAGGCGCGCGGCGGGTGGTCGCTGTGCAGCAATCCTGGCAGGATCAAGGGTAAACGAGCGGGGCGGACGCAGCGGCTCCAGGTCGCGCAGCGCCTGCACGGTTGCGCGCATCTCTTCATATGCCAGGCGCAGCGCCGCATCTTCCTGGAGCCGGCGCTCAAGAGCACGGCGCTCATCGGCGCTTACCTGCCCGTCGATATAGGCAGAAAGGATCTCCAGATCATGCTCGCTCAGTTGTGGTTGCGTCGTCATCGTATCTGTTCGTCGGTGCAGTCAATCCGACATGCACCCATTCGCCGCGCCATCCGTCACTCTTCCCCTTCATGACGAAATCGCAACGGGAGAAGTTCCTCCTGGCGCAGCACGTCACGAAGGCGAGCGCGCCCGCGACTCAGGCGCGACTTGATCGTTCCCAGGTTGGCGCCGGTTACCTCGGCGATTTCCTCATACGTCAGCCCTTGCAGATCGCAGAGCACGACGACCAGGCGCTGATCGACCGGCAGTTGCGTCAGTCCGGCTTCGATGGCGCGTGCCAGTTCGCGACGCAGCGCAAATTCGTCGGGTGTCTCCGATGTATCGGCAATCTGAAACGATGATGGTTCTTCAGCGGAGGTCTCGCCAGCCGCGTCGAGTGAAACGACCGGGCGACGCTGGCGCGCTCGCAGCGCATCATAACAGACGTTGGTGGCAATCCGAAACACCCACGAACGAAAGGACCCGCCGCGAAAGGCATCCAGATGGCGGTACGCCGACAGAAACGCATCCTGGGTGGCGTCCGCCGCGCTGTCGGCATCGCCAAGCAGTCGATAGCACAGGTTGTAGACGCGCCCTTCGTAGAGCCGCACCAGTGCGTTGAAGCTTTCGACATCGCCACGCTGTGCAGCCGCGACCAGGCGCAATTCTTCGTTTGCCACTGCTCCGCTCCCGCCAAACGTTCTCGAGCAGGAGTATTATACTCGTTGTTTTCGCTGTGAAAAACGTTCCCTATGCCCGGCGGAGGCTCAGGGCATCATGAGGCGATCCTTGTGCTTTCATTTTCAACGCGCAATGCTTCGCTGCTGTAGCGCAACGGCGTGCTCTGCCCACCTTCAATGTTCAACGCGCCGCTCTCCTTTCTGCCCTCTCTCTTTTTGCCCTTCACCCGCAGGGTCACGGTTGTTCCCTGCCCCGGCTGTGATTCGATGGTCAGCGTGGCGCCAATGATCCGCGCTCGCTCGCGCATCGAGAAGATGCCGAAACCGTTTGTCTGCGATGACTGTTGGGGATCGAAGCCATGCCCGTTGTCTGAGACGCGGCACGTCCATCCATGCTGCTCTGCCTCGATAGACACATCCAATCGATCCGGGCGCGCATGTTGCAGCGCGTTGACAATCGCCTGCTGGATGATCCGGTAGGCATGGCGCGAGGTGAATTCGTCTAGCGGATAGACCACCGTGGCGCCATGGATCGTCGCCTGAACCTGGTAGAGATTGCAGATTTCCTGCGTAAACGCCTGGATAGAAAGACCCAGGTGCGTTCCGCCAACAATCGGCGGTTGCAGATGGCGCAGAATACTGCGCAGTTCCCTGGTCGTTCTGACAGCGCGCTCCCGGTATGCTTCGCATATCGAGATGATGGTATCTGCGGGAGCGCCTGTCTGCACGCTCTGTTCGATCTGTGTCAGCCCAAACGGAAGAGCGCCTAACACTGGCAGGACGCCGTCGTGAATCTCCTGCGCAATGCGCTCACGTTCCTGTTCCTGCGCCGCAATCATCAATGCCGGCACTTCTGAGAGACGTTGAATTTGTGCGCGAATATGCATGGCATGTGCCAGCATGGTTGCCAGCAGGCCGATCAGACGTTCATCTTCTTCATCGAGCGGTTCCGGTACGTGACGCGCTCCGACATACAGGGTTCCCAGCAGTTCTCCTTCGCTGGCGAGTTGACAGATGACCGCAGGCGTTTCAGGAAGGCACGTTGTATCGGCATGCGGCGGATTCGCCTGGCGTATCTCGATGATCGTCGCGGTCGCCAGCCATATCCGATCCGACGCAAGCGCGTGGCGTACCGCAACCCAATCCGACATCACCGCCTGGCGTATCAGTGTAGCGCCCTGTTGCACCAAGGCATCGAGGTCAGATGTCTGGTTCATGCGCGTCGCAAAGTCGAGCGTTGCCTGGTAGTGATGCTGGTGCCGCAGGAAAAAGCGTCGATACAGACGACGAAACGGACTGTCGGTGTGCCAGAAGAGAGTGGTTGCGAATGTTGCGCTCCAGAGCGCCATAAACAGCAAGCCGTCAACCGGTGTGCGGAAGATGCCGATCAGAACAATAACCATCACAACGCACGCGATGGCAGCGCTCAGGTAGATCATCGCCAGGACGTTCAGAACGCGCCCGCGATACGCGAAACTCTGGTAGCGCAGCATTGCATAGGCTGTGCCGGTGCAGAGGATGAGCAGACAAAAGAGGAATGGCTGAAGCGAAGTCCACAAGGGCGCGCGGTATGTCAGTAGATAATACGCGCTTGCCAGGGTCAGCGGTCCTGCGCCGAGTCCCCACGACATCAACAACACCCACATCTGATCGGCAATTGAGCGGTCGCCGCGCCATGCCCAGAACCCTACCCGTCCCAGAAACGCTGCCAGCCCGATCAGCATTGTGACGCCGTTGATCGCACTGGCGACTCCGGGCGCGGAACCGCGCCATGGCTGAAGGAGTGGCACAAATTCGAGCATGCTGTCAAGATGCAGGGTCATTGCTGCCAGACCAATGGGATGGAGCGCGAAGCGCAAAAATGCAAATCGCGGGAGTGGTCGCGGCGTCAGCAGCGCCAGATGATGCAGCAGCGGTCCAATCCACGCCATACTGCTCACAATAGTGAAGGCAGTGTAATACCGTCCCTCTGCATCGTTCAACCCGTGAAACAGCCCGGCAATCGCCAGCGCCAGCACCAGGAACAGTGCGGCGAACACCCGGTTCGCCTCGGTGTGCGGTTGCGCCAGCAGTACGACGAGCGCCAGCGTCCAGACAACCAGAATGATCGGGATGATTCCCGCCTGCAACTGAAGCACGTGGAGCCACGTCAACCGCAGCACCGGCACTCGAACTATCAGCGGCTCGCCGCCGCGACGAATGATGAGATCGACCAGATTGCTCTGGTTGTGACTATCGGCATAGCGCTCCAACTCCCTATATGGCCACGTAAGTGCTGAAACGTCATTGATCATCTCGATGCAATCCCCGGTTTGCAACGCGCCGCTTGCCATGCCGGGCCAGGACGGCGGCGTAATCGGCGACACGGCGTTGCACCTGATCGCACCCTGCCACAACGGCAGAATGCCGATCGATGGCTGCCCAAGGAGGTTGAGCGCACTGATGAAACTGATGGTTCCCGCAATGAGCGGCGCACCGGCGAAGATCAGCAGAACAGATGCCTGCCAGGGGAAAGGATGGCGCTTTGTGTCCATGACGTTTGCTGCTTGGTGTTCCAGAGATGGTATTGTCGCTGATCGGTGAACACGTGTGGACGATGGCGTTCTGATGGCGATCTGCTTTTTGAACTCAGGAGAGGCAAACGTTGCGCACTCCAAAAACGACCGGATAGGGTGCGTCGTTTCTGCGCAGATGCCCGGATGGGCAGTGTGAAGTTTCGATAGAAACCGCTCATTCTTGCAAGGGGCGCAAGGTGGCTTGTACGCTCATATAGTATCATAAAGGCATAACTCGTTTGTTAATTATTGAGCATTCCGATATGAAAAAGGTGTGACGCTTGCCGGTCCGCCAAATATGCGGTACAGTTCTGGCGCTGTTGTGCCAACGGTCGTGGAGCGAACGGCGTTGCCTGAGCGAACCAGAAGTCGAGATTGACCGTTATGCTGAACACAACGAGATCTGGCGGGCGTCCGCGTACCCGGAGATGAACGCCTCAATGCAGGCATCTTCGACAAACACAATCCAATGAGTCTTTTATCACATTCTCCCCGTGATGACCTGGCGATAACGCTGGGACGCAGCCCGCTGATAGCGGCGCTGGCGGCGGTGCTGCTCGGTGTGATTGGCGGCGCTGGAGTGGCGTTCGGTCCGTTCTGGCTGGGTTTTGCGGCGCTGGCGGCGCTCATGGGCGTCTATGCGCTGCTGATCGACACCCGCGTCGGACTGGCGGTGGTGATCGGCATTGCCACCATCATTCCGTTTGCCACATTGCCCTTTCGCGCTGTAGTGACCCCGACGCTCCTGACACTGGCGCTGGCGGCGCTTATGGGGGTCTGGTCGCTACGGTTGCTGGTGCGCCGCGACGAGCGCCTGATCGTCACGCCGATTGGTTTGGCGATCATCGGTTTTTTGGGGATTACGCTGTTTGCCTTTCTACTCGGTTCCAATGCCAGTCCTGAACCCTCGCTGATCCACAACTATGTCAAATTTGTGATGGCGACGCTCTTCTTCTTCAGCGTTGTTAATTGTGTGCGCGACCGTGAGACGGTGCGCTGGGTCATCCGTTTTCTGATCATCGGTGCTGCGCTGTCCGCATTGATAGCCCTGGTTCTGTACGTTATTCCCGATCAACTGGCGCTTCAGATTCTGGTATCGTTTGGGCGTATCGGCTATCCGACCGAAGGGCGTGTGCTGCGGTATGTTGAGGATGATCCCAACGGCTTGATGCGCGCCATCGGTCTCTCGGTTGATCCCAACAGTTTTGGCGGGATGCTGGCATTGATCGGCGCCCTGGCAGCGACTCAGGCGGTGAGCGAACGTCCGGCGCTGCCGCGACGGTTGTTGCTGATCGCTACCGGCGCAATCCTGCTGGCGTTGTTCCTGACCTACTCGCGCGCAGCGCTTGGCGGCATGATCGTTGCGGCGATGTATGTGGCGACACTGCGCTATCGGCGGCTCTGGTGGGTCATCCTGGCGGTTGGAGCGCTGGCTGCCGCGCTCTTCATCGGGCTTGGCGTCGGGGAACGTTTCGTTGAGCGCGTGGTTGAGGGGGTGCAGTTCCGCGACCGGGCGAACCAGATGCGCCTGGCGGAGTACCAAAACGCAATTGCGATCATTCAGGCATATCCGGTATTCGGCATTGGTTTTGGTCAGGCGCCGGAGATCGATCTGGTGGCGGGAGTGTCGAGCATCTACCTGGCGATTGCACAACGCACCGGTCTGGTCGGTCTGACAGCGTTCCTGAGCATCATAGCCTGGTTTTTCGCGCGCAACTGGAGTGTGCTGCGCGCTGCGGCACGCTCAGGCGATGAAGAGCGCGCTGCGTGGCTGGTGGCGCTCCAGGCGGCGCTGGCGGCGGCATTGGCGGTGGGTTTGCTCGATCACTATTTCTTCAATATCGAGTTCAGCCACATGAGCGCGCTGTTGTGGGGCACAGTCGGTCTGGCAGTGGCGATTGAAGGATTGGAAGAGGAGACAGATTGAAGGTGCGAAGGTCGCTCGTGGGGTCGTGGAACACAGTACACCAACGATCGCGCACTGCAATGTGCAGGAGTGTGGCAGCGCCAGCAATCTGCGCCTGTATGTGAGATCGCCCGCAATGAACCGTGGCAAGCGCATTTATGGTCTCAAGGGTTGCGGCTGACCTCGATGGTCAGCCGCGCATCACTGGTGACGCCGTTGATATGGGGGCGTATGCGTATTGTGGAACTCCGGCGTTCATCTACCTGTCGCTCGTGGTGCGGTGAGCGCGGCTCTCGGGTGGAGCGTTTTGTGGGTGCGAGGGGCGTTTTCGGGGTCTCGAAGCCTTTTTCTTTTCACCCCATGCCCCCTCTTTGGCGTTGCTAGAGAGGTGTTGAAATATTCTGGCGCTCCAGAACGGTTAATGCAATGGAAACCCCTGATCCCTGACTCCTGATCCCGCCCTCAATACCTCTTCCGCCACCGCAAGCGTTTCGGTAATATCCCCGGCATCGATACCATAGTGGGTAACAGCGCGGACCCGCCCGCCTCCCATATCTCCCATCAGGACGCCACGCTCGCGCAGGCGCACGACGAATTCCTCGGCGGATATGCCATCGCGCAGGGTAAAGATGACGATGTTGGTCTGCACGCGCTCAGGCTCGATCACAATCTGAGGGAAACCTGCCAGACCCTCCGCAAGCATCCGCGCATTCGCGTGATCCTCCTCCAGCCGGTCTACCATCGTTTCCAGCGCGACGATGCCTGCTGCGGCAATCACACCTGCCTGGCGCATGCTGCCACCCAGGACCTTGCGCGCGCGTCGGGCGCGCCGGATGAAGGCTTCATCGCCGCAAACGACTGACCCTACCGGCGCCGCCAGACCTTTCGACAGGCAGAACATGACGCTATCCACATGGCGTGTCAGTTCGGTAACATCTACGCTGAGCGCTATTGCAGCGTTGAACATACGTGCTCCGTCGAGATGCACCAGCAGACCGCGTTCGCGGGCGAATGCTGCGACGGATGCCAGGTATTCCGGCGATAGCGCCACGCCGCCACAACTGTTGTGCGTATTTTCCAGGCAGATCAGCCGCGTCTCGGCGCAATGCGGGTCGTCGAGCCAGCGCACGGCTGCGCGCAGGTGATCAAGCGCGATGGTTCCATCGGGCTGATTGGGGAGGACATGGAATGCCACACCTCCCACTACCGAGGCTCCTCCTGCCTCATAGTTGTAGATGTGTGATGCGTCACCGACAATCACTTCATCTCCACGCTGGCAGTGTGCCAGCAGTGCGCAGAGATTCCCCATCGTGCCGCTGGGGACGAACATCGCTGCCGCTTTGCCGACGCGCTGCGCCGCGAATTCTTCCAGTCGGTTGATCGTCGGGTCTTCGCCATACACGTCATCACCCACTTCGGCGCGCGCCATTGCCGTGCGCATCGCCGGGGTGGGCAATGTTACCGTGTCGCTCCGAAGATCGATTGGTTTGGAGGGCATGGTTGTGGTTTCCTTCTTTCTTCATCCTGTGATGCCTATATCCTTTTCACGCCTCACGCCTCACGCCTGGCGCCTCTCACATCTCCACAAATGCGAGATAAATCTCGCGCTACGCCATGGTCGGGCGCCTGTTGCCTCGTTGCGAGATAAATCTCGCGCGACGCCATGGTCGGGCGCCTGTTGCCTCGTTGCGAGATAAATCTCGCGCGACGCCGTTGTCGGGCGCCTCGCGTCTCACGCCTGGTGCCTCGTTGCGAGATAAATCTCGCGCGACGCCATGGTCGGGCGCCTCGCGTCTCACGCCTGGCGCCTCGTTGCGAGATAAATCTCGCGCTACGCCATGGTCGGGCGCCTCACGCCTCTTGCCTGGCGCCTCGCGCCTCACGCCTCGCGCCTCGTTGCGAGATAAATCTCGCGCGACGCCATGGTCGGGCGCCTCGCGTCTCACGCCTGGCGCCTCGTTGCGAGATAAATCTCGCGCTACGCCATGGTCGGGCGCCTGTTGCCTCGTTGCGAGATAAATCTCGCGCGACGCCGTTGTCGGGCGTCTCACGCCTGGCGCCTCGTTGCGAGATAAATCTCGCGCGACGCCATGGTCGGGCGCCTCGCGTCTCACGCCTGTTGCCTCGTTGCGAGATAAATCTCGCGCTACGCCATGGTCGGGCGCCTGTTGCCTCGTTGCGAGATAAATCTCGCGCGACGCCGTTGTCGGGCGTCTCACGCCTGGCGCCTCGTTGCGAGATAAATCTCGCGCGACGCCATGGTCGGGCGCCTGGCGCCTCGTTGCGAGATAAATCTCGCGCGACGCCATGGTCGGGCGCCTTGCCCCTCACGCCTCACGCCTGGCATATAATACGCTCTGATCGAAGCACGTGAGCGGGGAGACAGATCGATGACCGCTATGATACTCGATGGGCGCGCGCTGGCAAAAACGTTGCGCGAAGAGCTGCGCGCCGATATTCAGGCGTTTGTGCAGACAACCGGCGTCACACCGTCGCTTGCCGTTGTCAAGATAGCAGGCGATCCCGCATCCGAACGTTACACGCGCACAATCCGCAAAGGGTGCGAGGATATTGGCATTGTCTTCTACGATCACACCCTGCCGCCTGATACCACGCAGGCGGCTCTCGAAGAAACGCTGCATGCCCTCAGTTTCGACCGCGCCGTCAACGGTATTCTGCTGCATCTGCCGTTGCCGCCCGGGTTCGATAGCAATCGTGCGATCGCGCAGATCGATCCACACAAGGATGTCGATGGTGTGCATCCGTACAATGCCGGTCTACTTGCGATGGGACAACCGACAATGGTTCCTAATACTCCGGCTGGCGGCATGGAACTGCTGCTACGCAATCATATTCTGATCAAGGGACAGCGCGCAACTGTCGTTGGGCGCAGCGTCGTCGTCGGTAAGCCAATGGCGCTGCTGCTGCTCCAGGAGCATGCAACCGTTACTATTGCTCATTCGCGCACGAAAGACCTGGCATCCGTTGTGCGTGAAGCCGACATTGTTGTGGCAGCGACCGGTAAGCCGGGGTTGATTACTGCCGATATGGTCCGCCCCGGTGCTGTGGTTGTCGATTTCGGCGTCAACGTCCTCGGCGATGGAAAGGTTGTCGGCGATGTGGACTTTGCCGGCGTCGCCGAGATCGCTTCCGCCATCACACCGGTTCCCGGCGGTACAGGACCGGTGACCAACATCATGCTGCTGCGAAACGTTCTGCGCGCGGCGCGGTTGCAGGGGGTAGGGAGGGGGGAGTAGGGAGGGGGGAGTAGGGAGTAGGGAGCAGGCAGTGGGCAGTGGGGATTCACCTTCGCACCTTCCACCTTCGCACCTGCTCCGCCCCTCGCACCGCTGCTATCCACCAAGGTCACGAACAGCACGAAGGGGCAATGCCACCTTCAACCTTCAACCTTCGCACGTTCAACCTTCGCACCTTTCACCTGCCACCATCCCACGGACGCCGTGCACTCTACAGGGGTGCGCCAGCGGCGCGCCCCTACCGGTCACCGTCCCACGCGCAACGTGCAACATTGAACGACTACCTTCAACAACCTTTCCCTTTGCACTCTCTTGCCTCTCGTCTCTTACCTCGCACCCAGGAATATTCCTCGTTGGGCATGGTCTCTTCTTCCCTTTGCACTCTCTTGCCTCTCGTCTCTTACCTCGCACCTGTCAGGAATCCGCATCGCGTATGCTATAATGTATATGGTGACGATGCCGGGTTGTGTAATGGCAGCACAGCGGACTTTGGATCCGTTTGTCCAGGTTCGAATCCTGGCCCGGCAGCCAGAGCGGTGTGGACGAGCGCAGGGGATCACGGGGCAGGTCGCTCTGATGATCCCCTTCTTCACGACAGTGCGATTGGGAGTTGTTGTTCTTGCCGCCGGTGAAGGCACTCGTATGCGGTCGGCGCTGCCGAAGGTATTGCATCCGCTCTGCGGGCGGCCGCTGATCGGTCATATTCTCGCGGCGGTGGATGCGTTGCAACCGGCAATCGGCACGATTGTGCTCGCTTCTGATGCGCTCGACACAGTCCGCGCGCGTTTTGGCGACACGTATCGATACGTGGTCCAATCTGAACGTCTTGGCACCGGGCATGCAACCCTTCAGGCGCGTTCGATCATGGTTAATCAGTGCGACGATGCGCTGGTGCTGGTTGGTGATGCGCCACTGATCCGCAGCGCCACGCTACAACGCCTCGTGGCGTTGCGCCGCGAACAGAATGCTCTGGTAGCACTGCTCAGCTTTACGGCAGACCCGCCAACCGGCTATGGTCGGGTCATCCGTGATGCAGAGGGGAATGTGACCGCGATTGTTGAAGAGCGTGACGCAACCGATACCCAACGCGCCGTGACTGAGGTCAACAGTGGCATCCTGTGCTTCGATGCCGCCTGGATGTGGCCCGCGCTCGACCGTATCCAGCGCAGTCCTGTCAAAGGCGAATACTACCTGACGGATCTGGTTGCGCTGGCGATTGCCGATCACGGCATCGGCGCAGTGCAGGCGCTCCGCGCTGACGATCCGTCAGAGACGCTTGGCGTCAATGATCGGGTGCAACTGGCGCAGGCAGAGCACGTTTTGCGTCTGCGCCTGCTCGATGCGCTCATGCGCAGCGGGGTGACGGTTGTTGACCCTGCCGCAACCTATGTGGATGTCGATGTCGTTGTCGGGCAGGATACGACCCTGTTGCCGGGAACGATGTTGCGTGGCGCGACCCGCGTGGGCGCCCGCTGCACCATTGGTCCGCACACATCACTGATTGATACGATTGTTGCTGATGACGCGCATGTGCGCTACACGCTCGCCGAAGGGGTCGTGATACCGGCGCATGCCGTCATCGGTCCGTTTGCCCATCTGCGCGGCGCGCAGCATGCAGTTGACGAAGTCTATCAGGCGTAACTTCTATGGAAGGTCGTCTTCAAATCTTTAGCGGCAATGCCAACCGGTCCCTGGCGCAGGAGATTGCGTCGCATCTGAACATCAACCTTGGTCGCGCCATGGTCGGCACATTCAAAAACGGCGAAACGCGGGTCAAGGTCGAGGAAAATGTGCGCGGTTCCGATGTATTCGTGGTTCAACCGACGTGTACGCCGGTCAATCATAACCTGATGGAATTGTTGCTCTTGATTGACGCCTTACGGCGCGCATCGGCGGCGCGGGTCACGGCAGTCATTCCCTACTATGGGTATGCCAAGCAGGAGAAGAAAACCACCGGTCGCGAACCAATCTCGGCAAAACTGGTCGCCAACCTGATCCGCACCGCCGGCGCCGATCGGGTGTTGACGATGGACCTGCACGCCCCTGCAATCGAGGGATTCTTCGATATCCCGGTCGATCATTTGCAGGCGGGTCCCATTCTTGCCGAACATGTTCGTGAGATGAACCTGCCGCGTCTGGTGGTCGTTTCGCCCGATGCTGGCGGCGTAGGGCGCGCCAATAGTTTCCGCGAGCGCATCGGCGCTGGTCTGGCGATCATTGCCAAGCAGCGCCCACAACCCGATGTTGCCGAGATGCTCGATATGGTCGGCGACGTTGAAGGGAAGACCGCCGTGATTGTCGATGACATGATCTCGACCGGCGGCACGCTGGCGGAAGCAGCGCGCGTCCTGCGCGAACGCGGCGCTTTGGCGGTGTATGCCTGCGCGACCCACGGCATCTTCGCCGGCGATGCAACCGAGATTATTGCGCAATCGGCGTTGGTCGAAACGATCGTCACCAATACCATCCCGCTCCCCGAGGGTTGCCGCAAAGCGCGTATCCGCGCTATTAGCATTGCGCCGCTGTTTGCGGAAGCTATTATGCGCATTCACAAAGACCTTTCATTGAGCGCGCTCTTTTCGTGAACGTCCTGCGACCGCGCGGGTGAGGATAGCACGTTGGACGTTGAAATCGGCCTGGTTCTGGCAGGCATTCTTCTCTGTCTCTTCGTTCTGGCATTCACATCGGCAATCGATGCAGCAATGACGGCGATCAGTCGCCATCGTCTGGGGTTGCTGCACGAGACCGACGCGCGGCGTGCGCAGGTGATTGACCGCCTGCTCGCCGAGCCATATCGCTTCAAAGCAACGGTTCTGCTGCTCAATAGCACGGCGACCATAACGGCAACAGCACTGACCTTGCGCCTGTGCGACGATCAGATGTGGCAATGGCGCCTTGCTGCGCTTACCGGGTTGTTGCTCGGCATTCTCATCTTCGCCGAAGCATTGCCAAAAGCGCTGGCAATCGGTAACCCTGCGGCAACTGCACGCGCGCTCGCCAGTCCAATGGCGCTGATTGCGCGCCTTCTGGCGCCGTTCATCTGGGTGATCGGATTGCTCACCCGCCCGTTCCTTCGTGTCGCCAGCGGGCAGACCACCTCGTCGATGCCGCTGGTGACTGAAGAGGAACTCCGCATGCTGGTGAATGTCGGCGAAGAGGAAGGGTTGATCGAACCAGAAGAACGGGAGATGATCGAAGGAATCTTTTCCTTCGGTGATACAACGGTGCGTGAGGTGATGATTCCGCGCGTGGATATTGTGGCACTTGAGGAAACTGCCTCTATCGATGAGGCGCTCAACATCATCATTACGACCGGTCACTCACGTATTCCGGTGTACCGCGAGACGATCGACCACATTGTGGGCATTCTCTATGCGAAGGATTTGTTGCTCTGGTTGCGTTCCGGGCAACGTGATGCATCGATTGGCGCGCTGCTCCGCACTGCGCACTTCGTGCCCGACACGATGAAAGTGGATGCCCTTCTGAAAGACCTTCAGGCGCGCAAAATCCATCTGGCGATCGTTGTCGATGAGTATGGCGGCACTGCCGGTCTTATCACTATCGAGGATGTGATCGAGGAAATCGTCGGTGAGATTCAAGATGAGTATGATGTGGACGAGCAGCCGATCCGGGTGCTTGCGCCTGGGGATATGGAGGTGGATGCGCGTGTGCCGATCGATGATATCAACGATCTTACCGGGTTGCGTCTGGCGTCGGAGGAGTCGGATCGGATTGGGGGGATGGTGTTCGAGCGCCTTGGTCGGGTGCCGAAAGTCGGTGATACGGTGCAGATCGCCGATGGCGTGACCGTTGTGGTCCTCTCGATGGATGGTCTGCGCCTGCGGAAGTTGCGCCTACAGTATCGGTTGCCTCAGGAAGATGCAATTTCTGCCACGCCTGGCGAAGATCGAAAGAATCATGAGTGAGTTGACGCCGGAACTGACAGAACTCCTTGCCGCCGCCGCCGCCGCGCGCGAACGCGCCTACTGCCCCTACTCGCGCTTTGCCGTCGGCGCCGCAGTGCGCACTGCATCCGGTATGCTGTTCTCTGGCTGCAATATCGAGAATGCCGCGTATCCTTCGGCGATCTGCGCCGAACGGGTGGCGTTGTTCGGCGCCTATGCAGCGGGTGAGCGTGCGATCGTCGCGCTGGCAGTCATTGCCGATACGCCAGAACCGGTCAGTCCGTGTGGTGGATGTCGTCAGGTCATCTTCGAGCTTGCGCCGCGCGCAGTGGTGCTCCTGGCGAATCTTCAGGGAGCATGGCGCATTGTCTCGGTCGAGGAACTCCTTCCTGCCGGGTTCACTTTTGATCGTCTGAGCGAACCTTAGCGTGTTGCTTGTCGGGCACGATGGAGGACGGCCTTATACCAATGACCGGTGACCATCCGGCATGGTCACCCTGAGCAGCGCGAGGGGTCGTGCGCGACCCGCGCAGATTCCTCGCTGCGTTTACCCTGAGCGAAGCGAAGGGCTCGGAATGACACGCATGCGGCATCGTCAATCGTAATCGGTATTAACCCCTCTTGCCCCAAGCCTCGTGCCTCAAGCGAAGCCGACGAAGAGTATTACTGATATTCACCTGATGTTCAACCCCTCTTGCTCCAAGCCTCGTGCCTCGATGCGCTTTTCCACCTTCTAGAGTGCAGACTGCAAAAGTCGGACACATTTTCTTCCTACTGCAACCCCGTCACCAGTCCGGCATATTTCTCTGCCAGGACGCGCGCCTGCTCGTCGCTGCTGCCTTCGGCGATGACGTGAAAGAACGGTCCGTCGGGATCGGGAAGAATCAGCACCCATTCGTCGCCGAGATCGATTTTCACCCCATCGACCTGATCGAGCTTACGGTCCTGATACTGCTGGTTCAGAATGCGCATCACTTTGCCCTTGAATTCCCAGCGGCAGGGCACGCGCGCCTGGCTCATAAAGTAGTGCGGCAGATCCCGTACAATTTCAGACAGGCGGACCTGTTGAAGCGCCAGCAGTTCGACAATTTTCACGATGGCGAACATGCCATCGGCAATCGGGTAGAACGAGGGAAAAATCACGCTGCCGGCGCCATCCCCTAGCAAAAGCATATCGCGACTGGCTGCCGCCGTGCGCATGAGCGCGCCAAGGGTGGCGCGGGTGCGCACAATTCGTCCTCCATACTTGGCGGCAATCATCTCGAATGCGCGGGGCGCCGTGACCGGCACCGCAACCGTTCCCCCGCCATTGACTGCCAGCGCCAGCGCGGTGATGGCTGCGAGCGCCTGCATCCCCGGTAGTCGTTTCCCGGTATCGTCAACCAGGAAGATTTTCTCCCCCCCTGCGTCGAGTCGCGCTCCCAGCGACGCTTCGAGAACCGGCGTAATCCGCGCCAGCCGTTCCATGCCCGCCTCGAATTGTTGCGGCGTCTGAAACAAAAGCTGTGCGTCGAGGTTGGCGTTCAGTTCGACCGCTTCGATGTGCAACCGCCGCAGAATGGCCGGGAGGAAATTCGACGTATTGGCGTTCGCATAGTCGATCACGACCTGAAAATTGCGGGCAATGCTGGCAAGTGCGTCAGGACGGAGCGCGCCGAGGAACATATCGGTGTAGATCTGATTGATATGCTCCACTTCGTTGATACGCCCGATTTCGTCAAGATAGACCCGCCGGTAATCTTCGCGAAAGAAGACCCCCTCGATTTTGCGCTCGGTGGCGGTATCGATATCGAGTCCGTCGGCATCGAAAAATTTGATGTCCACCACGCGACTGTCGAGCGGTGACAGGCGCACATGGACGCCGCCGGCGGCGTTGATTGCGCGGGTAATCACACGGGCAACCGGCAATGGCACGTCGTGGAGTTCGGCAACGTGCACGCCAGCCGAGGGCAACCCGGCGACCAATCCGCGTTTGATCATGCGCGGCGTATAGTGCGTGTCGCGGCTGGTCGTCACCACGGCGCCGCGCGGCAGCGTTGCGCCGAAGGCAGCGCCGAGCCGCGCACCGAACTCAGGGGTCAGGTCGATATTGACCAGTCCTGAAATCCCCGAACGCCCAAAGAGCACACGGCGCCCCTGCGATCCCCAGATGATGCTGGAACTGATCGTCGCCCCTTCCTCGACTTCCTTGCTGGGCCAGATTTTGACGTTTGCGCCGATCACCGCGCCAGCATTGATGATCGTCTGATCGCCGACAACCGTGCCCTCAAAGAGGACGGCACGGCTTTTGATGTTGCACTGCCGCATCACGATGGCGCCGCGCAGTTCGGCGCGTTCACCGATGTACGAGTTGCGCCAGATGATCGAGCGGTCAATCGTTGCGCGGGTGTCGATGATGGTATAGTCGCGGATCGCCGACGGACCATGGATGATGGCGCCGCTCTTGATTTTGACGCCATGCCCCAGGAAGACCGGACCATGGAACTGCGCATCGGGCGCAATTTCGACATCCCCTTCGACCCACACCTCATCGAAGATGCGTTCACCGACACGCGGCAGGTTGACCTTCCCCTGCATATAGTCGCGACTGGCGCGCATGTATTCTTCAATCGTGCCGATGTCGGTCCAGTACCCTTCGGCGACATAGCCGACCGGCAGGTTTCCACTGCGCAGCATGCGCGGAAAGACGTCTTTCGACCAGTCGGTGAACGCGCCTTTTTCGATATAGCGGAAGATTTCAGGGGTGACGACATAGATGCCGGTATTGACCGTATCGGAAAAGACCTCGCCCCAGCTCGGTTTTTCGAGGAACTGACGCACATAGCCGCGTTCATCCACCACCACCACGCCGTAATCGAGCGGATTGGGAACGCGGGTCAGGGTGATCGTGGCGGTCGCGCCGTGGCTTTGATGAAACTCGATGATCTTCGTCAGATCGAAATCGGTGAGCGCGTCGCCGGAGATGACGAGAAACGGCTCGCGCAGGAAGCGTTCGGCATTCTTGACGCTGCCGGCTGTGCCCAGCGGTTGTTCTTCGAGTGAATATTCGATATGGACGCCATATGCCGATCCGTCGCCGAAGTGGTCCTGGATGACATTTGCCAGGTACTGAACCGTCACCACGATGTCGGTGATGCCGTGTCGTTTGAGCAACTCGATAATGTGCGCCATTACATGGCGATCAACAATGGGCACCATGGGTTTCGGGCGGTTGATCGTGAGAGGGCGCAGACGTGAACCCTCACCGCCAGCCATGACCACAGCCTTCATCGACTACCTCACCCACGATGTGTCGGTTTTGTGCATGGTTTCAGTATAGCACGAGGAGGCGGGGGTTCGGGGTTGTGAGAACTGAGAACCGGGGACGACGGAGAGTCTCATCCGTGCACATCCGTTGCGATCTGTGTCGATGTTCTCTTGCTTACTCTGCGCCTGAGCAGAACCGAGAATCAGAAACCGGGCGCCGTTGGCGCATAAATGGTGCGCTCTGGCGTCCGGTTTCTGGCGCTGTTCCGACAGTATCGGACCGATCACTCCTGGCTCTTCCGCAGTTCCTCAACGCGCGCAGCCAGTTGCGCGATCTTCTGGCTCAGTTCATCAATGTCGCGTTTGGATGGAATGTTCAGCCGGTTGAGAAACTCTTCCATGCCCTGCTCGACCCGGTCACTCACCTTCTCGACCTGCGGACGATTCGCCGTCAGACGGTTCTGCATTTCGTGCAGAAGTTTCTCCGCGTCCTTCTGGGCGAGTTCACCTCGTTCGACGAGTTTCTTGACGAACGCTTCGACCTCGTCGAAGGTCATGGCGACCGCGCCAAAACTGGCAAGCAGCAACCGGCGCATGCCATCGATGATCCACTTATTGGCTCCCGGCGCACTCTCCTCGACTTCGGTGACTTTGACCTCGACTTCCTCGGTCATAGGGGACCTCCTGCTGCTACGATATGTACGG